>ONAK01000031.1 GCA_900315765.1 uncultured Prevotella sp.
GGCTGGTCCACACTGATAATCAGTAACTTTCGAAGATTCGGAGGTTACTGATTTTTCTTTTTGTGAACACGGATGCTTTTAAAGCATATCATCGTAAGGCTCTTGTATGGCAAACAAATGTTAAATACAGCTCTTCATCCATCTTAAAAAATCGAAAAAGTGATGCTCTGTAACGTTCGTAAAATCGACTTTTTTTGTTAATTTTGCATAGAGAATTGAACTTGAAAGTATCACATAAACGAAAGAAATTATGTCAAAAACAGTAGAAATTCAGATTGAGAAGAGTCATGCCCTCGTGGAAGGCCTACGTCGTCATGTTAAGGAGATGGGGGAACGTGGCGTCACCAACGATGAGATCAAAGCAATGGAGCAGGCCATTAAGGAACTGGAGGCCGTCAATGCCGAGGTGGACAGAATTCGTGAACAACTCACTCCAACGGTGGCCAAACTGAAGGCTGCAATGGATTGTGTGAAGGAGGCCTACTCTGAGAAGAAAAAGACTCTGAAAGGCTATTACCCGCAAGAACGCTGGATGGACTACGGCGTGCCCGACAAGCGCTGACACATTTTCAGATGAAAAAGGGACCTTTAGTTCAAGCCCAGGCTGGTCCACGAACAGAAGCTTCAAGAGAAATCTTGAGGCTTTTTTGGTGTTGTAAGAAAAATATTGTACCTTTGCATCGCAAAAAATATGAGTAGTTATAATACATATACACTCCAGAATGGGCTTAGGATTATACACAAGCCTTCGGTAGCGCAAGTGGTTTACTGCGGCTACCAGATAGCTGCCGGCACTCGCGACGAGTTACCTGGTGAGGAAGGCATGGCTCACTTCTGCGAACACATGACGTTTAAAGGCACCCGTAGTCGCAATGCGCTACAGATCATAAACGGCTTGGAGCAATTGGGCGGCGATCTGAACGCGTTTACCAACAAAGAAGACACAACATTCTATGCTGCCATACATAAGGATCATATAGCCAAAGCTGTAAGTCTGCTTACCGACATCGTGTTTAACAGCACCTATCCTCAGCATGAGATAGACAAAGAGGTTGAGGTTATTTGCGACGAAATTGAGAGTTACAACGACTCACCAGCCGAACTGATATATGATGAGTTCGAGAACATGCTGTTTGAAGGGCACCCGCTTGGACACAACATTTTAGGTCAGGCCGATCAGTTGCGCACCTATACTACCGAAGATGCACTCAGGTTTACCAAACGTTGTTACAGACCAGATAATGCCGTGTTCTTTATTTACGGCAATGTAGAGTTTAAGAAAATCATAAAATTAGTTGAGAGGGCATGGAAAAAATGAATGTAACGATAAAAGACATTGGCTCGCATCAGGCTCATGTGATGATGGGGACCAAAGGATACGACATACACCACCCCATGCGTATACCTCTATACCTGCTTAACAACATACTTGGCGGCCCCAGTATGAACGCTCGTCTGAACCTGGCTCTGCGTGAGCGTAATGGATTGGTATATACCGTAGAGAGCACAATGGTTAGCTACAGCGACACTGGCATGTGGAGTATTTATTTCGGCTGCGACCCGCACGATGTAAACAAATGCCTACGACTGGTTCGTCGCGAGCTCGACAAGGTGATGCAGAAGCCCCTTAGTAGCAATGCGCTCAGAACAGCCAAGCAGCAACTAAAGGGCCAGATAGCTATAGCATGCGACAATAGAGAGCAGTTTGCTTTAGACTTTGGCAAGAGCTATCTGCACTATGGTTGGGAGAAAAATGTAGATAAGCTTTTTGAAAGCATTGACAAAGTAACAGCCGAAGACATACAAAAAGTTGCAAACGAACTGTTTGCAACCGACAAATTAAAGGTATTGATTTTCAGATAGCTTTCAGAAATCCTCTAACCACCTTACGAGCTGTACCCAGGCGATATTCTACACTTTTGTAGTTATCGCCAAGAAAGTCGGATATTTCACTAACCTTCATACCATCATAGATGTGCAGGCGATAAACCTCACGGAAGTTTTCTGGCAGTCGGGCCAATCCCCGTTCCATCTGTTCAATGATTTCGTGCATGGAGTAAACCGAATCAGTTGACAGTTCATCACTACACACTTTACGGATATAATGCTCGTAATCATCCACATGAGCATAACGACGGTGTATGTCGAATATCATATTGCGGGCAGTGGTATAAACCAAAGCCGGCAGGGTTACTTCAGAAATCAGTTTGGTGGATGTGAGCAGACGCAGAAAGACGTCTTGCACAACGTCTTCTGCCTCTGCCCTTCCACTCAGGCGAGCACTTACATACGTAAGCAACTCGCCACGGTGAGTAATGTAATAGTTGGTTATAAGTTGTTGTTTACTCATTCACAAC
This sequence comes from uncultured Prevotella sp., assembly GCA_900315765.1. Classification (GTDB taxonomy): domain Bacteria; phylum Bacteroidota; class Bacteroidia; order Bacteroidales; family Bacteroidaceae; genus Prevotella. Next base: position 2,358 of record ONAK01000031.1, read on the forward strand.
CTTCTGAATCGTTCCATCCTCGTTATAGAACAGGCGCTGTACCTTAAGTGAGCGCAGGTGTGTAATATCGTTTGAAGGAACGCAATCGTGATAGAACAGGAACCACTCGCCCTTATACTCTACGATAGAGTGATGGGTTGTCCATCCAACAACAGGGTCAAGGATAACACCCTGATAGGTAAATGGTCCGTAGGGATTGTCGCCGATAGCATAGCAAAGCAGGTGGCTATCGCCGGTAGAATAACTGAAATAATACTTTCCATTATACTTGTGCATCCACGAAGCCTCGAAGAAACGGTGTGGATCACCAGCCTTTAGCGGCTGTCCGTCCTTATCAAGTACAACAACACTACGTGGCGCCTCTGCAAACTGCAGTACATCGTCGCTCATCTTAACAACGAAGCTTGACAATGCTGGCACATCGGCAGGTGCGAAGAGCTGAGTCTTCTTATCGGCAGCAGGACCAAGGTCTACTCCACCTTCCTTGAGAAGCTTCTGAGGAGCCTGATACCACTGCAGCTGACCGCCCCACAAACCACCGAAGTAGCAGTAAATCTGTCCGTCCTCATCCTTGAATACACTTGGATCGATAGAGAATGAACCACGGATAGGATGCTCCTGAGGAACGAATGGGCCCTCGGGCTTATCAGCGATTGCTACGCCAAGATGAAATACACCATTGTAATCCTTAGCCGAGAAGATAAGATAGTACTTACCATCCTTCTCTACCACATCGTTATCCCACATCTGCTTTTCAGCCCATTTCACCTGGTCTACATGCAGAATCATGCCGTGATCGGTAATCTCGCCGTTCTCAACATCTTCCATAGAGATTACATGATAGTCTTTCATCTGGAAGTGTCCACCATCATCATCGAAGGCAGCTCCTGCCTCCCAGTCGTGCGAGGGATATACATAGAGTTTTCCGTTAAAAACGTTTGCAGATGGATCTGCATAATAATCTTTCGGATAAAGATAACGTGGTTTCATAAACAAATCTCCTTTTTTATTAGTTATTAATCATTATTCTGGTAAGCAAACCTGCGGCGTGCAGCCAGCTCGGCCTGCATGTTTTCATTATATTCTTTCGTAATCGGGTAGTAATGCAAAGCAACCACACCAACCATAAACAATACGGCAGGCACAATGCTCGAAACAAGTCGGATACCCATAACAGCACTCTCGTTCTGAATGGCATTATCACCACCCGGTACATATCCGAACATCGATATGAAGATGCCCGCGATAGCACCACCGAAACCGAGACCTAATTTAAGTGCCAACACAATACCAGAGAAACAGAATCCAGTGGCACGACGATGATTCTCGTATTCAATATGGTCGGCTACATCACCTATCATTGCCCATAGCAGTGGGATGGTAGGAGCATAAGCCAGTGAACGCAGGAAATTGATAAGGAACAACAATCCCACATCGGTAGGCTCAGGAATGCAGAACAACGCTGTAAGGAAGGCGGTCATAGTAAGACACACCTTGAATGTATTTCGCTTGCCAAACTTATTGGCCAGATACTGCGACAAACAAATAACCCCTATAAACTGCACAACAGCTCCCATCATATTAAACACCGAGAATCCTACAGAATATGCACTTTCCGGGCTAAGAGTCATAAAGTGCGACAGGAAATCATAAAGCGACTTCTGATCAACGTTATACTGGAAATAGAAGTTCATGGCCGATCCCCACATTGCCAATGTTACAAACAACGAGAATGTAAGCAGCGCCATCGAATTCCATGAAACGCTTGAGAAAGTGTTCTTAATATCCTCACGCACACTAATCTGCTGACGTGGAGGTGGCTGTATACGCTCCTTTGTAACCGAATAAGTTATAATAAAGAATACCGAAGCTATAGCTGCAAAGATGCAAATGGTAACAAGCCAACCATGCTGAAGGGTACTATCTTCAGAGAAATGGTCAACCATCGGCAACGTCAAGCCTTGAACAACAAACTGAGCGATGGTTACCACAACAAATCTAACTGTAGTAATGCTGGTACGCTCGCGAATATCGCTTGTCATCACACCACCCAAAGACGTATAAGGTATATTGTTGAACGAATAAGCCGTCATCAACAATACGTAACTTACAGTGGCATACAAAGCAACATGTGACTTATCCTGAATGCCAGGATTATAGAAAGCCAAGACATAAAACAGGCAGAACGGCACCAGCGTCCACAACATCCAAGGACGGAACTTACCCCATCGGGTGTTGGTGCGATCACAAAGAAGGCCTATGGTAGGATCAACGATGATAGCCGACAAACTTGCTATCATCAGAACAGAACCAGCTATAGCTCCATTAAGTCCGAACACATCGGTATAGAACTTCAGCTGGAATATCATCATCATCTGGAACACAAGGTTTGCGGCGGCATCTCCTAACGAGTAGCCCACCTTTTCGCCTAATGACACCTGTTGCGATGTTAATTTATTCATAACTGTTGAATGAAAAACTGCTGCAAAGGTAGTGAAAAAATGGCCATCCGACATTCTAAATTGTTACAGATGCTTTTCAAAATGTGTCATTGGACAAGAAAATGAACTATTTTGGCGATTTCAACGAAGTTTTTTGTTACTTTTGCAACGTCAAAACAACAATTATGAAGAAAATACTATTTTTTTGCGCAACACTGTTTTGCCTATCTGCTGCCAAAGCAAAGATTACTATGCCCCAGCTTTTTCAATCGGGCATGGTGATGCAGCGTGGCAAAGCCATACCTGTTTGGGGTAAAGCTGACGCAGGCGAGACTGTTACCATACGATTCAACAAGAAAGAGTACACCACCAACGCCGACAGCGATGGCAGATGGAGAGTTGATCTGCCAAAAATGAAAGCCGGCGGCCCTTATCAAATGTCGATTAACGAATTGACATTTGATAATATCATGATTGGTGATGTATGGCTATTGTCAGGACAGTCAAACATCGACGTACATATTGAGCGTGTCTATCCGCAGTACACTACCGAGATAGACAACTACGAGAACACCAACATACGCCTGTTCCGTGTACAGAACGAGACAAGTACCCATGGTGTAAAAGACGACATCCGCCCCACCAGCATCAATTGGAAGCCACTTAACAAGCAGAATGCTTGGCCATTCTCGGCAGTTGGTTATTTCCTCGGCAAGAAGATGTTCGAGAAAAACAAGGTGGCTCAGGGCATCATCGTCAACAGCTGGGGAGGTACACCTATTGAAGCTTGGATTAGCGAAGATTCTCTTAAGGCCGACTATCCCATGCTGATAAAGAGAACACAGATGTACCAAAACGACAACTACGTTCGCGCCCAGATGCAAGCCAATGGTGCAGCCAGCCAGCAATGGGATGCCATTCTGAACCAAAATGATCCCAGATATGCCGATGCTACATGCGACGACAGCCAGTGGACCTCAATAAATCAAGACAACTGGATGTGGCGTGGTACAGGTAGCGTATGGCTCCGCCAGCATATTACTATAGATAAGGAACACGCAGGAAAGCCAGCCCGACTGCTGCTGGGCACCCTGTTCGACCAGGACATCACCTATCTTAATGGCAAGGAGATTGGTCACACTTACTATCAGTATCCCCCACGCCGCTACGATATTCCTGAAGGTTTACTTCGTGAAGGCGACAATGTGATTGCCGTGAGATTCATCAACAAATACGGTGCAGCCCATTTCATCCCCGAAAAGCCATATATGCTTTGTTTTGGTGATGACCGCCTGTCGCAGAACCCTATGCCCAAAGATGTGATACCTCTTGGAGCACAGTGGAAGATGCACGTTGGCACTGAGATGCCTCAATGCCCAAGCGGCGATGTGTCATTACAGAATCTGCCTACCACACTTTATAATGCAGTACTTTATCCCTTGGCACCATACGCCATCAATGGTATTGTGTGGTATCAGGGCGAATCGAATACAGGTAACCCTGCTCCATACGCCGACTATTTGAAAAAACTGATAGGATGCTGGCGCGATCGCTGGCAAGACCAGCAGATGCCATTCGTCATTGTGCAGTTGGCCAACTATGATGGTCGTCAGCAGACAGCCTATCCACGTCCGATAACGCCACAGCCAGAGCCCGTTAACAGCGGGTGGGCACAACTACGCGAAGCCCAGCGCACAGTAGCCAAGGCAGACGCCAGAGCCGAATTGGCTGTTATCAACGACCTGGGCGAAACAGTAGACATACACCCCCTACGCAAAAAAGAGGTGGCCGAGCGTATCGCCCTGTGCTTCGACAAGCTTATATATAATAATAAGGTGAAACTCTCGCCCGAGGTGGTTTCTACCCAGGTGAGTGATGCAGCTATCCAGCTCACACTCGACCAGCCCATACAGGAAGGCGACCTCTATACATTCGAGGTTTGCAACAATGGTAACAATACATACCAGAATGTTCCCGCAGTAGGCAGGGGTAATGTGATTACCATACTTTGCCCTTCAACTTCACAAGCTTCAACCCTGAAAGTCCGCTACGCTTGGAAGGACGATCCCAAGCAGGCAAACGTACGCTCGCTGAGCGGCCTGCCAATGAGTTCATTCGAAATAACAATTAAATAACAATTAATATTATGAGTACAACTAACGAAACCAAAGGCTTCTACAAGCTCTCATGGCTCCAGCGCATCGGTTACGGCTCGGGCGACTTGGCGCAGAATCTTATTTTCCAGACGGTTGCATGTTACCTCATGCTTTACCTTACTACAGTATTGAAGATTAATCCGGCATTTGTAAGCGGACTGATACTCTCTGTTCGACTGATTGACTGCTTCTGGAGTCCTGTTGTGGGCCGTTATATCGATAACCGCAACCCCAAGTTGGGTAAATATCGTACCTATCTGCTTTATGGTGGTATTCCTTTGACGGTTGCTGCCTGCCTGCTCATGCTGCCTCAGGCCGTTACCTGGTCGCCAACCATGAAGCTTATCTATGCCACCGTCAGCTATACCGTGCTCAGCATGATTTACTCGGTAGTAAACATCCCTTATGGCTCTATCATGGCCAGTATGACTCGCGACAATGACGAGGTGCTGAAACTTACATCTACCCGTATGGTATGTGCCAACATTGGTCAGATTGTGGTTCAGGCAGGTTTCCCCATCGGTCTTGCCATGGTAGCTCACACCATGATCGACTGGAATCAGGCACTGTTCATGGCCATTGGTACCATCCCTGCTTTCGTCATTCTGCCCTCTCTGCCTATGCTTAAGAGATGGTTGGGCAAGAAAGGTCTGTATTATCTGCTGCTTTCAATAGGTTTTATTGGCTTTGTCATTCTGTTCACTATTGGTAAGTTCTTTGATGTAGCAGCCCTTAACACCCTGGTTCAGACTGCAAAGGTAATGACAGGTGTTGGTCTGCTGGTAGGTTCGCTCATGTGGGCCCTTGTTCCTGAGGTCATCACCGAGGCCGAGTATCGTACAGGCAACCGTCCTGCAGCTACCGTTAATGCCCTGGCAGGTGTAGCCTTCAAGGCAGGTTTCTCAATTGCCGGTTGGATTACTCCATTGGTAATGGGCATGATTGGTTTCGACCTTGCCAGCGAGGAGTCGGCTCTGCCTATCGATCCTAATGCCTGGTTTACAGTTACTTGCATATTTGCCATTGTCGGCTTTATACTGCTGCTTTACTGCTTCACTGGCTGTAAGGAGCGTATTGCCACCACGCCAGAAAAACCTGTTACTTATGGTGAGATGTTTGCAGAGTTCAAGGCTAACAAGTGCCTGCAGTTGGTTCTCAGCATCTTTGTAACAGTATTCCTGGCTTCGTTCATCAGCGCACCTGTTAATGCTTATTACACTCACCTGGCAGAATACTCAGCAACAGCTCAGAATGCCATTCTAGTATTCACATGCATCATCCCAGCAGTTCTTCTGATTGTAGTGGCTTGCCTGATTTATAGGTATCCTCTTACTGACGAGAGACTTGATGAGATTAATCGTGAGATTGAAGCTCGCGGATAAAAGAGCAGTGTTTTGCGTAACATTTTGATAGAATAACTTGCAAGTTCCAAACTTTTTCCGTATCTTTGCCCACAAGAAATAATAATCGGGCAGAAGAATGAGCCAAAAAGCGATTAGACTACTAGCTTGTTTCACACTGGTTATCATGCTCATAGTAGCATGTGGAGAGCGGAAAGAGACAGGACTTAAAAAGAATACAGCCAACGGATTAGTCCTTGATGCCTATAAGCAAAAGGACTATCCGTTGTTGTTGGCTATAGCCGACAGTCTGGGAAAGACTGGTGCTATAACAGAGGCCCAGTCTTACTATTGGCGTGCCTATGCCAGCGATAAAATGAACAAAAAACGTGCTGCCGAGTATTATTGGAAGAAATCAGGCAGTGCTGTTACCGACTTCAGAAACGCTGAAGATGTAGAATACTATGCTAAGTCAGCCAGCCGTTTGGCTAACCTGAAATATGTAAAAGGCGACTATGAAGGTACTATGCAGTTTGCTATTCCCGTTGTTGAGAAACTGGAAGAGCTTCATTGCGACACCACAAGCGACTACATCAACCTCCTGATATTCATTGGATGCTGTCAGACGCATTTCGCCAATACTGCCGAAAGCACCACCAATAACTTTGAGCGCGCTTACAACAAACATCTTGAGCACATCAAGATTTCCCCAACTCAGGAGTCCTACAAATCCGCCATAGCCGGTATTGTAAATATTGCATACAACTACCTGACCATCCACAAATATGAAGAAACGCTCTATTGGTGCGACCGATATAAGGAACTGTTGGAGAAATACGCAATTCTTTATTCTACCGATCAAGACTACCTCGACAAGCAACGGGCCCGACAGAATATTTATCGTGCCACTGCATTGGCCAAACTCGATCAACCACTTGATTCGTACATCGCCTATAAAGAATTCCTGAATTCTAAATTCAGCCAGAGTGTAGAAGGCATATACGATGAAGGCGAATATCTGATTGAGGCCAAGAAATGGAATGAGGCTGCCGACTGCTTTAAGCATCTTAACAAGCTGATAAACCATTATCACTTGGAGTTTACGTTCGACAACCTGCAGTCATTCTTACTTAAGAAGTACCAGGCAAACCGTATGGCAGGCCGCAAAGATACAGCTTATGCAGTAAGCGCTTATATATGCGACTCGCTTAGTTCGGCCATCGACAGATACAAGCGCGAAGATGCAGCCGAACTGGCCGCCATCTACGATACCCAGAAAAAAGAGACTCAGATAGCCGAACAAAAAGCATCTATACTGCGCGAACGCCAGATAGCTGGTATCGTCACTTTTATTCTGATTGTAGGTTTCTTCATTGTTTATACGCTTTACAAACAGAAGTCTACCTTGAAACTCACGAAAGCTCACGAGGAACTTAAAGAAGCCTATAATCAGCTGGAAGAGACCACCTCGGCCAAGGAGCGTATCGAGAGTGAACTGCGTATTGCGCGCCACATTCAGGAGTCTATTGTTCCCAACGAGTTCCCACAGCGCAACGATCTTGAGCTCTATGCATCGATGACACCAGCCAAGGAGGTAGGTGGCGACCTGTACGACTATCTCTTCATCGGCGACAACCTCTGTTTCTGTGTGGGCGATGTATCTGGCAAGGGCGTGCCGGCAGCACTGTTCATGGCTCAGGTAATACGATTGTTCCGAGCTATGGCCAAGCGCAACTATACACCAGAAAAGATAGCTACAGAACTCAATGCGGAGTTGGTTGAGCACAACGACGACGGCATGTTTGTCACCATGTTCATCGGCATGGTCCATCTGCCAACAGGTAAACTCAACTTCTGCAATGCCGGTCACAACCCACCTGTTCTGGCCAATGGCAGCAAGAGCCAGTTCATACCTATGGAAACCAATGCTCCCATCGGACTTTGGGAAGGACTGAAGTTTACTGGCGAGGTGATTGAGGATATCCGTGGCCGACAGCTGTTTGTATATACCGACGGACTGAACGAGGCCGAGAACGACAAACAGGTTCAGTTTGGCGAAGAGCAACTGCTTGAAATTGTCAAGCGCACCAGCAAGATGAGTGCTCAAGAGATGATAGAAACAATGAAGGGCGAGGTTAAACGCCATCGTCATGGAGCCGATCCTAACGACGACCTTACCATGCTCTGCCTGCACATAAAATAAATACATTACTTTTATATAACTATATGATGAACATTAAACATCTCTTCCTGATGCTTATAATGGTCTTTACAGCAGTAACAGCCAACGCACAGGAACTTATCAAGAACGGAGATTTTGAACTTAACCCCCGAGTAGAACGCGGCACAAGTGCCACCACAGGCTGGGACAGCCGCAAACCTGTAGTTGTAACACATGTCGACCCTATCAGTTCTGATAATCCCCACTATGCCGTCATCTGCTGCGACACACTCTATAACGAGGGTGCTGGTGGCGCAATAGATATGACCGACGGCACAAAATACGACCTTTCGATAGCGCTTAGAAACATCCCAGCCATCAAGGCAGAGAATCGCACCGAGGGCAATAAACTCATCATCATACAGCTTATCGATGAACAGTGCAAGCCCATTGCCGAGACCACCATCAGAGTTAAAGGTCAGGGTTGGCAGCAGTTCAATAGGCTGTTCACTGCCAGTGCCACATGCACCAAGGCCAGACTGGCCATTATAGGCTTAGGCTGCGCAAAGATAGCCATCGACAACGTAAGTATCAAGAAACACTAATGCCATGTTACAAATCCGCTGCAAGAACAACAATGTCACAAAAAGCTTTCCAGAGGGCACATCGCTGGTAGATGTATACCAGGAGTTTGCTCCCGAACTGAATATGACCTACCCCGTAGTGTCGGCTAAGGTAAACAATGCCTCACAAGGCCTCAAGTTCCGCTTGTATCAGAATCGCGATGTTGAGTTTATCGACGCCCGCGATGGCTCAGGTCGCCGAGTATATGTACGCTCTCTGTGCTTTGTACTCTATAAGGCCTCGTGCGATATCTTCCCAGGCAGCAAACTGTTTATTGAGCACCCCCTGTCGGGCGGCTACTACTGCAATTTCAAGAAGCGTGGCAACGAACCGCTTAGCGATGACGATGTAGAGCGCATCTGCCAGCGAATGCAGGAGATAATAGCTCAGGACATGCCTTTCCGCCGTACTGAGGCCACTACCGAAGAGGCTGTACGCGTGTTCAGCGAGCGCGGATTCTCGGATAAGGTCAAACTCATCGAGACCAGCGGACAAATATACACCGATTATTATATGCTTGGCGACACCGTCGACTATTACTACGGTCCGCTTGTACCCTCAGCCGGATACCTGCAGGTTTGGGGACTTGAGCGCCTCTACGACGGACTAATGCTGCGTGTGCCCGACAAGAACAACCCATTAAAGCTGTCAGAGCGTGTTGACATGCCTCACACCTTCGAGATGTTTGCCGAGAAGGTACGTTGGGACATCATTATGCGCCTCTCTAATGCAGGCGATGTTAACAAGGCCATACTCCGTGGCCATGCCTCAGAGCTTATCCAGGTGAGTGAGGCCTTGCAGGAGAAGAAAATCGTAAAAATAGCCGAAGAGATCGACCGCCGATTCCACGACGAGGAGAATCCCATCCGACTGGTACTCATCACTGGTCCTTCAAGTTCCGGCAAGTCCACCTTCTGCAAGCGTCTTTCAGTACAGCTGCTGGCGTGCGGATTGCGTCCCTACTCATTCTCTACCGACGACTACTTTGTGAATCGCGTCGACACCCCAAAGCTGCCTAACGGTCAGTACGACTTCGACAATATCGAGACCGTAGACTATAAACTGTTAGGCGAGCATCTTGAGCGTCTGATGAAGGGCGAGGTAGTAGAAGTGCCCGAGTACAATTTTGTTACCGGCAAGCGCGAGTGGAACGGTAAGAAGTTCAAACTCAATAACGACAGCGTGCTGATTATCGAGGGTATCCATGCCCTGAATCCTCTGCTCACCAAGCAGATCCCCGACTCTAAGAAATACAAGATCTATATCTCTGCCCTTACCAGCATATCGCTCGACGACCACAACTGGATTCCTACACAAGATAACCGCTTGCTCCGTCGCATCATCCGCGATTACAACAAGGGTGCCTTCACTGCCCGCGAGACCATCAGTCAGTGGAAAAGTGTGTGCGAGGCCGAGGACCAGTGGATATTCCCCTTCCAGGAAACGGCCGATGTTATGTTCAATTCAGCACTTAACATCGAGTTTGCCGTACTCCGCACCCATGCCGAGCTTATCCTGGCATCAGTACAGAAAAACTGTCCTGAGTATTCCGAGGCCCATCGCCTACTTAAGTTCCTGCGCTACTTTATCCCCATCAGTGATAAAGAGATTCCGCCCACCAGCATCATGCGCGAATTCGTAGGCGGCAGCAGCTTTAAGTATTAACTTGATATAAAGAAAAAAATACTCCCCCGCTATCATAGCGAGGGAGTATTATTTTATATGATGCTGATTACAGTGAGTACTGCAGCATTACCATTGAGTAAGGCTCGAGGTTGAAGCTGAATTTCTTCTGGGCCTTGATGGTCTCTGACTTTGGAGCGATGGGCTGAGCATCGAAGTTGTTCTCGTCGTTAGGCTGACCAGCGATAGTGGTCTTAGTGGCGAGCTTCTTCAGGCCCTTGAAACGGCTCAGGTCGATATTGGCTGTCTTAGCCTCAGCACCGGCATTGCAGAGCTTCACAAAGAGCTTACGTGTCTTGGTGTTCAGAATCACGCTCTGACCGTAGTGTACATTCTCCTGTGGCTGAACAACGCCAGCTGCATCGCCCTCGAACTTCACGCAGTCGCCATAGTAGTAGTTACCTGATGACTGTCCGAACATCTGCTGAACATAGTAGCTGCAGGTGAGGAATGGGCGCTCGTTGTCGTAGTAGATAAGGTCGGGGTTCCACTGGGTGCCGTTCTTACGGGCGAAGAGTGGAGCGTAAGATGTCATGGCCACAACATCGGCATTGCGCTCTACATGCAGCAGATACAGACCCTCAGCCAGAGCGTCAATCAGCTTCTTGTCCTTAGCGGCATACTCACCCAAGTAAACCTTGGTCTTACGATCACGTGGATAGTTATCGTACTGGCGCTTGTTCAAGAAGTAAGTGTTTGGCTCGTAGTAGTGTTCGTCGAGGATAGGCATGTTGAGTTCCTCAGCCAGCTTCCAACCAGCCTCATAGTCGGGATTATCCTTATGTGAACCAGGACCGGCAGTACCAACGATTACAATCTCAGGATGAGCCTTGGTAACACGCTCGTAAATGTACTTGAAACGCTCGTTGAACTCAGGTGTAATCTTCTCCTCATTACCAATACCAAGATACATGAGGTTGAATGGTTTGGGGTGACCAGCCTCGGCACGCATCTTAGCCCACTTGTTGGTAGCTGGGTCGCCATTTGCCCACTCAATCAGGTCGATAGCCTCGGCTACCCACTCGTCCATCTCGCTCATAGGCACTACGTCCTGAGCCTGTTTTGGCCACATGTTCCAACCACCGTTAGTTCCCTGACAGCTCACACCTGCAGGCAGGATGGGCACGGGCTCCATACCAAGATCCTCACAGAACTGGAAGTACTCGAAATAACCGAGACCACAGCTCTGATGATATCCCCAGGTATTCTTAAGCTGACGGCGCTGCTCCTTGGGGCCGATAGTGGTCTTCCAGCGATAGGTATTCCAGAATCCATCGCCACCACCGTGAACTACACAACCACCTGGGAATCGCATGAACTTAGGATTCAGGTCGGCCAGTGCCTGAGCCAGATCCTTACGCAGGCCGTGGCCCTTATAAGTATCCTCGGGCATGAGCGAAACAACATCGATATCCATATCACCATTGTCAAGTGCCAGGATATAAAGAGAAGCCTTCTGGCAAGTTGAATCAGGTGTCAGCACAGCCTCGAACTTCTGCCAGGTACCTGCTTCTACTTTAAAATAAGCCTCAGCCAAGACTTTTGGATCTGCAGGTGGCCAACCTGGTTTCTGCTCTACAAGAGCCACACGCACGTTCTTGGCAGCACCAGTCACATTGCGCATAAAGGCCGAGAAGTCGTACTTCTCACCAGCCTTCACTGAGATGCCATCGAATCCGTCGTTCTGAAGACCAAAACCTCTCCAACCCTTGTAGTCATAAAACTCTCTGGTACGTTCGATATGAAGACGCATGAAGTGGGAGTTGTTGGCATGAACGGGATTATCGTTACGTGCCTCCAGGTATCCTAATGAATGTCCTGGACGGAGCTGTTTCCAAGCTGTGCCAGGGCCCCAGCCGTCGCGGTCAGCCATGCTGAACTCAAACGAGCCGTTCTGTAATAACTCGGCATAGAGACCACCATCAGCAGAGTTGTTGATGTCCTCGAAGAAAATGCCAATTAATTCGTCGCTGATAGCCTTACCGCCAGCAGGGGCAGAAATAGGCTTCTGGGCATTGAGGCCCATGGTAGCTGCCACGAGGACAGCACTAAGCATTGTTCGTTTGTACATAGTTTTTTATTGTTTGTTACTAATTAGTCTCACTTCGTATATCTCACCAACCTGCTTGTGGGGCTTGGCCACGAATTTTACGCGAACCTGCTTCTTACCCTTCAGCAACTCGGCTGGGATGGGATACTCCTCGAACTTGAACTGAGAGGTGCGGTATTTACCGACGAGGTTGACGGTTGTTACCAGTGCGTCATCAACAAAGATATCGAACTCAGGATTCTTCCAGTCGCCTACGCCCCAGTACTTCAGGCGCAGACTCAAGTCGGTCTTGCCACCAGTCTGCATCAGATAGCTGAAGTAATGACCATCGCGAGCATCACGGAAGAACACATCGTTGGTGTTGCCTACAGTCGAATTGTCGGTCTCCATAAAGTGGTCGCTCTCAGGCTGCTGCTCACCAGGCTGAACCTTATCGGTGGTGCGAGCCTCGAGGGCCTGTCGCTCCTGCTCCTGCTTGGCCAGGTTGGTCAGGTAGTCTTTATAGCTATCCTCAGAGAGGGCCAGCCAGTACATCATATAACGAGAATCATGGAGCTCAAAGAAAGGCATGAGCTCATTTCTAATCTCATTAACCATCTTGGTGGTAAGATTAAAGTGCAAGGGTTTGCCAGCAATAGGCTGCAGCTGGTTGGCAATGCTCTCCACATCCTTGTTAACCAGGATGGGGGCCTGATCGATAGGCAGTTTCTTACCTACAGCCAACTGTCCGAATCGACTATCATCAGCTATCAGCATGGCCAGATCCTCAGTGCCAGTCTTCATGGCCAGCATGATGGGACCATGCATCAAGGCAATATACTGTGGCATGTTGGGCAGATACTTCACGCTGTTGTGCATGGGGAACTGGATATCCACCACGTCGCCCTTCTTCCACTGGCGGTCGATAGTGACATAGCTGGCAGGACCAGTCACGATGCTCACGGGCTTGCCGTTCACCTTCACGCTGAACTGCCCTGGCTTTACCCAACCTGGGTAGCGCACCATGATGGGTATTGGCTGTTTGGTATTGGGCGATTGTGTGATGGTGATACGACTGGTTTCTGCGTATGGGAACTGTGTTTCCTGGCGCAGTTTGAGGCCTTTTTCCTTCCAGTTAAGCTCTGAAGCCACAAAGAGGTTCACATAGAGAGCGTTTGCATGATGGGTATATACAAACTGACCGTATTTACCATGATTCTCCATACCTGTGCCCACGCAGCACCACATGGCCTCGTTAGGCGCAGAGTAGTTACGATAATGACGAGGACGAGCTGAGGTGAAGTAAACATAGCCGCCATGCTCTGGATGCTGAGTAGAGAGGATATGGTTAAACATAGCCACCTCGTAGTAATCGGCAAAGCGTGCCTCTGGGTTGCGACGATGCAAGTCCTCTGTCAGTTTCATCATATTATTGGTGTTACAGCTCTCTGGGCCGTCGATGTCCTGCACAAAGTCTTGACAGGCCTCCTTGCTGGGGAAATGCTCACGACGGCTGTTGCCACCAAAGGCCAGTGTGCGCTCACCAGTTACGATATCCCAGAAGTAAGCACCTGCTGTGTGGTAAGCCTCATCGCCACCCAGCTCGGCTATACGTTCAAAACCTATCACCTTAGGAACCTGGGTGTTAGCATGCATATTGTCGAGAATATCGCGACGCTGCATCAACGGATTAAGCAGTCGACGATGTGAGAATCGGCGAGCCACATCCAGATACTTCTGCTCGCCAGTGATGGCATAGGCATCTGCCAGCACCTCGTTCATACCGCCATGCTCTGTGTCGAGTGCGCGCTCCACCTGAGCATCAGTAAGTCCTGCCGTCAGGTCGATAGCCCAGTCGCAGAACCCTAGGAAGAGCTGCTTAGCCTGCTCGTTGCCACAATAAACCCAGGCATCGCGCAGTCCAGCATACATCTTATGTATATTATAGAAAGGTACCCATGCACCATAGTAAGGGCCGAAGTTTCCTTTCTTGAAGTTTCCCCAAATACGATCGCTGCCAGGCACACCACCCACATAGCCTTTTCCCCATGCAGGATGGTTCTTGGCATTGGCATCGGCACAAGCCTGCAGCTCGCTGATAAAGTACTCCATACGTTTCTGGCACTCTTTGTCGCCTGTAGCAGCATTGATTGCCATTGCTGTAAGATAGTGTCCGCCTACGTGTCCGTCAAGTCCGTCCCAGTTGGGGTATGACTTTCCTTTAGGTGTGAGTCCTGCTTCTTTGAGATAAGGCGCCAGCAGTCGGTCGCAGTCGTACTTAAGCAGTGTATTGATGTTCAGGTCGCGCGCTTTCTTCAGCGGTCCGTCAAGCAGTGTAACATCACCCAAAGGGAATTCATCGGCATACAACCGATCCTGGGCGCAGACGGTGCCAGTAGCCGATGACAGCATCAAGGCCATTAGGAGTCCACGCGAAATAGTTTTAAATTGATACATACGTTGAATTGGTTATTATTGATTGTTCTTGATTATCTGGTAAACATCTTCTATTTTGTGAGCAAAGGGACCCGTATGCTCAAGTTTCAGGGTACACATGGCGGCAGCAAACTGCGAACTTTCAGCATAACCCATTCCCTTGGCACGAGCATAGAGATAGCCGGCACTGTAGGTATCGCCACAGCCTGTAGCATCAACAAGCTTAGATGGGGCATAGGCTGGCGTAACATAGAACTTGCCTTCGGCCAGAATCATTGAGCCGCCTCCACCCAAAGTCACAATAACCTCGCGAACACCCCATTCGTGTATCTGCTGGGCAGCCTCGCGTGGATCGGTTATACCAGTAAGCGTAAGGCACTCCCACTCATTAACCTTCAGGATAGCCGTATGCTTCAGTAGGCGCAGTTTGTCGGTCCACTCGCAAGCTTTTACCTGTTCGCCGTCAACCTCACGCAGATAGCCCTGCACGTCGATGCTTACATCGCCCTTACTGGCCAGATACTCTACTATCTCAGGAGCAAAATCATCAGCCAGCAGCGTACCAAGATGATACACACGTGCCTTTTCATCCTTCAACTGCTCGAGGGTAAAAGGTGCCGACTTTGCCAGCACACGCTGGGTGCGATTGTCCATATTTGCACCATACTTGTTCTCGAAGAATACATTTGTAGGGCTCTCGAAAGCCGTCACTCTGACTCCAGCCTCGCGCAGTTTCTCCACTTCAGGCATCACCTCCCGGCTAACCGAGGTCATCATGTGGAAGTCTACGTCGTGAGGCAATGCCTCTATAGCCCAAGCCATATAGTAAGCCGAGCCTCCTGCACAATGGGCAGTCATAGGGGGATTCTGAGTAATAATCCTATCGCGAGTTATATGTCCGATGCAACAAATATCTGTCATAAGTTTGAGTACAAATACCTTATTCAGTTGGTTTCGGGTGCAAAGATAACATTTTTTTGCCAAAAAGTTTGTTTTATTCGAAAAATATACTAACTTTGCACCCGAATTATTCGTTGCTACTAATATTAAATGACCAAACGAACGTTATTGCAGATTATTCTGCTTTGGGTGGTTATCATACCATCAGCGGCACAGACTATCTACGATGTGACGGCAGCAGGAGCTGTTGGCGATGGCATCACTGATGATGCCCAGGCAATACAGCGTACTATTAATCGATGTTCTCAGGAAGGAGGCGGCAGGGTGCTGTTGCCACGTAATCATACCTTCTTGGCAGGACCTATCGAACTGAAAAGCAATGTAGAGTTATATCTTGAAGCTACCGCCACACTGAAAGCCAATCCCGATGAAAGCATTTACAAACTGAGCGCCTTTGGTGAGAATCGAGGCGAGGGAATGCTGTGGCTCTGGGCCAATCATGCCGAGAACATCAGCATTGCCGGCAAGGGAACCATTCACGGCAATGGTATTGCCTTTATGGGAGCTGAGCTAAGTGACAGCTACGAGCTGAAGCCGCTGAAGGACCAGACTTTCGATCCACGTCCGCATGTGCTTACACTGACTGATGTGAAGAACCTCACCATCCGTGATGTCACTATTAAGGAGGGGGCTTATTGGACCGTTCATCTTATTGGTTGTGACGAAGCCGTGATTGACGGCATCAATCTGCTGAATAACTTAAAGATTCGCAATGGCGATGGTATCGACCTGGATCACTCAAAGCATGTACGCATAGCCAACTGCCATATCACCAGCGGCGACGACTGCATCTGTCTGAAGAACCGCAGGGAGTTCGAACAGTATGGCTCATGCCACGACATCACCGTCACCAACTGTGTGATGTCAAGCCGTTCGTGCGCCATTAAGATTGGTAGCGAGAATATGGATTCTATCTACAATGTGGTGTTCGACAACTGCATCATCACAGGCTCTAACCGTGGTCTGGGCATCCAGAATCGCGACGAGGGTACTGTAACCGATATTGTTTTCTCGAACATTCAGTTAGACTGTCGCCTGTGGAGCGATGTGTGGTGGGGAAAGGCAGAGCCTATCTACGTGACCAGCTATCCACGTGCCAACGGCAATCATAAGGATGCCAACTGGCGATTCCCCAAGGGGCAGATTGAGGGCCGTTGTGGCGAGGTGAGCCGTATCTACTTCAACAACATCACCGCCACCAGCGAGAACGGCTGCTTTGTAGGCGGCGACGTGCCAGGCAAGGTTCGCGACATCTATTTCAACAATGTCCGCGTACGTCTAACACCCAACACCCATCACCCATCATCCAGTATGGACAAACGTCCTTGCAAGGGCGAAGGCTTTATCAAGGCCAATCTGAAGGAGATGCAAGCGATGAAGGTACCATTGGTAACCGAAAACGCAACTGTTACGATTGAATAATTTAAATTATCTTTTATACTAACTTTAATTAATAATTATGCAAAAGATCCTAAATCTCAAGCAAGGAACCCAGAAGGCATTGTTCTTCGTGTTCTTTTTGTTGTGCAGTACAGTGATGCTGGCACAGAACAAGGTGTCGGGAACTGTACTGGACGCAACTGGTGAGCCTCTGATTGGCGTAAGCGTTCTGGAGGCAGGAACCAACAATGGTGTAGTGACCGATTTCAATGGTGACTTTACGCTGACTGTAAAGCAGGGTGCCAAGCTCACATTCTCTTACGTAGGCTACACCTCAAAGACCCTGGCTGCCGCCAACGGCATGAAGGTAACTCTCGAAGAGGACAACAAGGTACTGAACGAGGTTGTTGTAGTAGGTTATGGTACAATGCGCCGCAAGGACGTTACCTCGTCTATCACAACTGTAAAAGCCGAAGACCTGAACCGTGGTGTATTCACAGACCCAGGACAGATGTTGCAGGGTAAAGTGCCCGGACTGGTAATTTCTTCAACAGCCGACCCAAATGGTGGCGCAACAATCACCCTGCGTGGTGCTTCTACACTCCGCTCTGGTGCTATGTCACCTTACTATGTAATTGATGGTATTCCTGGTGTCGACCCATCTACCGTTGCTCCTGATGATATCGAGAGCATCGACGTGCTGCGTGATGCTACTGCTACAGCTATTTATGGTTCTAAGGCTGCCAATGGTGTTATCATTATCACCACTAAGAAAGGTGCCGAGGAGAAGACCAATGTAACTTACAATGGTTATGTAGCTATCGATAATATCCTAAAGAAGTACGATGTGGCTACAGCTGCCGAACTGCGCGATTATGCCTCTAAGAATGGCGTAGCCCTGAAGGATGGCGGTGCAAGCACCAACTGGCAGGACGAGGTTCTGCGTACAGGTATCAGCCACAACCATAACTTGAGTATCAGTGGTGGCAATGGCCGCACCAGCTATATGGTTAGTGGTAACCTCATGAAGCGTCAGGGTATTATCAAAGAAACAGGTATGGACCGCTTCAATGTTCGTTCGCTGATTTCTACTAAGCTGTTGAAAGATCGTCTCAGCATTTCTATGGGACTGAACGCTATGTATGGTAAGCATTTTGGTGTGCCTACAGGCGATAAGGGTGCTT
Organism: uncultured Prevotella sp.; assembly: GCA_900315765.1. Taxonomy (GTDB): domain Bacteria; phylum Bacteroidota; class Bacteroidia; order Bacteroidales; family Bacteroidaceae; genus Prevotella. The sequence goes on from ONAK01000031.1 coordinate 20,752, forward strand.
CTGTACTCGATGCAATGAACTACTTCTCACCAACCAACCCTATCAAGAATGCTGATGGTTCTTGGTCGACTGGTGCTGGTTCAAAGAACTACAACCCTCTGGCTTTGATGTACGAGGATACCTCAGAGACTATCTGGAAGCGTAACCAGTTTATCGGCAAGGCTACTCTGGAGATTCTGAAGGGCCTCCTTTGGAATGTTAACTACTCTTGGAGCAACTACCAGAGCACATATAGTGGTTATAATACTCGTAACTCTCAGATTGAGGGTATCGGCAACAAGAATGGTCAGGCCAGCCGTAATACATATTTTGGCCATGAGCAGACTTTCGAGACATATCTGAACTATGGCTTCACAGCTGGCAAACACAAAGTTGATTTGATGGCTGGTTACTCTTGGGAGCAGAAAAAGAATAACGATGGGTTTGGTTTGACTGTTGAGGGATATTACAATGATAACCTGAAATGGTACAACATGTCATACGCCCAGACTATCCTTGGTGTTCAGAACTCTGTAGCAAGTGGCTATGTAGAGAACGTTAAGAACATCTCGTTCTATGGTCGTGCCAACTACTCGTTTGATGGTCGCTATATGTTGCAGGCTACTATCCGTCGCGATGGTTCTTCTGTTTTCGGTAAGAACAACCGTTGGGGTACATTCCCATCAATTTCTGGTGCTTGGAACATCACAGAGGAGGCATTCATGAAGAATCAGAATCTCTTCTCTAACTTGAAACTCCGTGCTGGTTATGGAGTATCGGGTAATGCCATGGGATTTGATGTTTATTCATCATACGTAACTTATGGTGCTACAGGTACATTCGTTTACGATGGTAAGACTTATCGTACTTATGGTGCGACCAAGAATGCTAACCCCGACCTGAAGTGGGAGACAACAAGTATGCTGAATGTTGGTTTGGACTTCGGCTTCATGAAGAACCGCATCAATGGTACTATCGAGGTTTATAACAAGAAGACCAAGGATCTGATCTGGGGCTATCCTGTTCCTACCACACAGTATGTATATGGCTGGATGGATGCTAACGTAGGCGAAATGACCAATAAGGGTATTGAGTTTACTATCAACATCGATGCTATCCGCACTAAGGACTTCAACTGGATGACCACTATCAACCTGTCACACAACAAGAACACTGTTGACAAGATGCAGAACGATCAGTTCCATACCACCAACCTGACACAGGGCGACCCAGACGTAGCAGGTGTTTCTGCTAACGGTTGGACACAGCGCATTATGGAAGGTGAGTCAATTGGTACATTCTACACCTATCTGTACGCAGGTACTATTAATGGACGTTCTGAGTACTATGTACTGGATGAGAATGGCAATAAGACTGGTGAGACAACCAACAACCCAGGTTTGAAGGATCGTGCCATTACAGGTTGCGCTCAGCCCAAGCTTACTGCTGGTTGGAACAATAGCTTCAGCTATAAGAACTGGAACCTGAACGCATTTATCACCGGCGTATTCGGCAACGATGTTTACAATAGCCCACGTGCTCACTACACCAGTGCACAGATGTTCTCTGATGGTAAGAACGTACTGAAGGAGTTCCTGTCTAACCCTGCTGGCGATGCATCTGGCTCACTGCCATCAGACCGTTTCATTGAGAAGGGTACTTATGTGCGTTTGCAGTCGCTCTCTCTGAGCTACACATTCCGCAACTGTTTCAACAACTGGATTCAGGATCTTACCCTCTATGGTACAGCTAACAACCTTCTTACAATCACCAATTACAAGGGTCTTGACCCAGAGGTTAACCTCGGTGGTATCGATCCTGGTATTGACTATCGTTGGAGCCGCTACCCACACGCTCGTACCTTTATGGTTGGTGTGAAGATCAACTTTGGTGATGGCAAGAAGAAATAAAGGTATTATCATTTAATAAGATTCAAGTATTATGAAACTAAATAAAGTATTTCTTGCAGCTGGCATGTTTGCCGTAGCGCTTACCAGCTGTACCAATTTGGATGTAACTCCAGATTCTCAATATACCGAAGACCCCAGTAAGAATTCTGGTGTCGACCCAATGATTGTGGTAGAGGCAAAGATGGCTGACGTATACTTCCACATGTCAGGAACACTTGGTCGTCGCTACATGGAGGCACAGTGCCTTGCTTCTGACGAATTCACCTGTCTGGCTTTCGATGGTGGTTACTACGATGATGGTACATATGCTCATCAGGCACTCCACGACAGTAAGGCTACCGATGCTTCGCTCGACTGGTATTCAGAAGTAACTTCTGGTATCACAAAGGCTAACACCATTCTTGAGGAATTGGGAAGTGGTGCTTCGGCACAGATGACAGCTCCTGCTCGCGCCATGCGTGCTTACTTTACATGGATATTGATGGATAGCTTTGGTAATGCGCCTATCCTTGAGAAGGTGCCTGCCGAGGGTGAGGTTGTAGCTCGTTCTCCACGCAAGGAGGTTGCCGAATGGATTGAGAGTGAGCTCACAGAAATCATTCCTTCGCTAACAGAGGATGTAACAGATAACACCTATGGCAAGCCAACCAAGTGGATGGCAGAGGCTCTTCTGGCTAAGCTCTATCTCAACTGGGCTGTTTATACAGCTGAGTCGGTTGACCAATACGATGCAGCTACTGCTGCTAATCCTAAGCTCGACGATTGCATCGCTGCTTGCGACGAGATTATCAATAGCGGTAAGTTCAATCTGGGTTCTGTTGACTATCTGCATAAGTTCTCTTATGACAATGGTTCACAGATTGAGGACTTTATCTATGCCATTCCTTACGATGCCATCAATCTTCAGGGTATGCAGTACGGACGTCCTCGTTCGTTCAAGCAGCTGAAGAACCTGATGCCAAACGTTTATGGTTCTACTGATAAGTTTACACAGTCAACTGGTGGTAATATGGTGGTAACACCAGAGTTTGCTAAACTGTTCTGTCTGGATGGTGATATCCGTAACCTCAGCATCCTGCGTGGTGATATCTATATTCGCGACCCAAAGACTCTGAAGCCAACCTCTGAGCCATTCATGTATAAAGGCACTCAGGTACACTTTTCCGAGGATATCGCTCTGGTTAAGGAAGACAATACCATTGATGTTGGTAACGACGATGCTGCTATCCAGAAGGGTTGTCACTCTATTAAGTGGTTTATGACACCTGCTGATTACAACAACGGCCGTAACCAGTCTAACGATGTGCCCATTTTCCGTTATGCTGATATTCTGCTGATGAAGGCTGAGGCTCTTACCCGTCAGGGACAGGCAGGTGCAAAGGATCTCTTCAATCAGATTCGTGCATATGCTGGTGCACCTCAGATTAATGGTGATCCTACTCTCCAGGATATCTATGAGGAGCGTGGTCGTGAGTTCTTCGATGAGAACTGGCGTCGTAACGATATGATCCGTTTCGGTCACTTCGAGGATGAGTTCTTCCCACACTACAAGAAGTACGACTTTGCTAACTTCGATAAGCGTCATCGTATCTTCCCAATAGAGCAGGAGATGCTTGACCTGAACCCAGGTTGGGAGCAGAACCCAGGTTACTAATCTTTTATAGAAACCCTATTAATAAATGCTGGGCAGTCACCGTGGTGGCTGCCCAGTCTTAAAAATAATAAGAACAATGCGACACGTAACCGCTTTATTCTTTTGCTGCATGATGACTTTATGGTCGCATGGGCAGACGCTCTGTACCCAACAGCTTCAGCATGCCATCGACAGTGTCTATACGGCTGGTGGCGGGCGACTGACACTCAGCAAAGGCACTTACCTCACCGGAGAACTGATACTGCGCTCTGGGGTGGAACTGCATCTTGAGGAAGGGGCTATAATACTTGGCAGCACATCGCCTTATGATTATAATAAGGTGGAAACTAAGCAGTCGGCTGGCGATGAACGACCATACTGGCGAACGTATCGATCCCAATTACAATAAGCGTCGTCAGCGCCCAAGCGAGTTGGTTCGTCCTACGCTTTTCAATTTTGTAGATTGTAAGAATGTCCGCATAGAGGGTGTTCATCTGCGAAACAGCGCTGGATGGGGACTCTCTTTCCATCAGTGCACAGATGTGATGCTCAGCGGACTTGATATCTTCAATCGCGCCTATTGGAACAACGATGGAATCGACCTGACTGACTGCAAACAAGTGCTGATAGAGAATTGCCGTGTGAATAGTGCCGATGATGGTATATGCTTGAAATCATACAATCCAGGAAGCTGCAATGAGGACATCAATATCCGCAATTGCGAGATTCGTAGCAGTGCCTCAGCCATTAAGTTTGGTACAGCTTCGTATGGCGGA
>ONAK01000129.1 GCA_900315765.1 uncultured Prevotella sp.
CAAGCGTTTCCGAAATGGCGATGGTCGCCATCTGCTGCTTCGCATTCAGCTGCTTGTTGTGATGGCCATCCATCATGACAGACTCTGTTTCGACGAATTGGTTTTCCATGCTTTGGCTCTTTTCAACATGGCTTATTCAAATAAGAACCGAGACGGTTCAATATGTACTGGTAAGGATTACTTTACGCCTGTGCGATTATGGAGTATTGCAAAGGAGGTTTGGATTGCGAACCCTGAATATGTCAAGATAACAATGACCAAGCAATTCAAGAAATGTCATAAATCGTGGATGGTGAACCCGAAGTATGCCGATGCTCAGGGCAAGAGGCCCATCGAGGTAAAAGGTGAGGTACAACACGACATTACAGTCAAAAAGTGGTTTGGTTATATAGAGAAGATCAAGACGCTGGTGAAAAATGGCATCACATATAGTAAAATAGCCGAAACTCTTAGCGCGATGCTTGGCAAACCGATAAAGTCAAGTACATTGGGGAGATATATCCGTCTATGGCGAAAAAAAAATTCCGAAGTTGTTAAAACGGGGGATGTAAACGCCGAAAAAAATGATAAAATTTGCGCCGATTGTGTTTTTTCTCCCTATTTTACTCATTTTTCTTCCACTTCTTCTACATTATCCACCTCCCCACATCCCCCTTATACCCCTAATAAAAGGCAAGCCATATTATCTGATAGTAACCAAATGAACCAGGCAAACACAACGAGGTTCCAAATGGTAGATGAACGATATGCATGGTTCTGTAGTTTGTTTGATCCGACACTATCCCGTAATCAAAACCTGAAGATAATGAAAGATGAAGGTTTTGTAATAAGTGCATCTACCTTCAAACGGTACAAACGGAGATGGGAGAAGGAGAAAACCGTTCGACTTGATTCCGCGTGTACCTATGAATTGGTTGTGTAGTTGACCTACTCTGATTAATCTTAAAATTTAAATGTAATGGATAGCAAAATGTCGTTTCTCCAAAAACTCAACAGTATCCAACACCTCACGGATAGGTTGGACTTACTTGATAGCAATCCCTCATCTGACTTAACTGCTGGTGAGGATGCCTATACGTACATTGATGCAATAGTTCTTGTCTGCGATTATAGCCATGATAAACTTGATAAGCACTACAAGCCATTTATGGTAGGGGTTGAGAGGCAATTCTCAGAAGATGAACTCCAGTTTATTGTAAGCAGCAGATTGAATAAGCTGACAAACCCTTTGGCTATTGGTTTTTATGCCGATGTGGTTAGCAATGCACAGCCAAAGCCGAACAGCAAGTTTGTTGATCTCGTTATTCTGAACTATTGCAAAGTGCTTCAAAGTTTTACCGACTTGAGATATAGCGATTCAGGGCCTTTTGTCAAGTCGATAGCCTATAATGTCAAAAAATACCGGAAGGATTCTGGGGAGCCAAAAGAAGTCATTGAGCAATATCTGGCTGCAAATGACTTCACCACAGCAGTTTTCAATATCCTCACAAACTGTTATAACTACAGGTTCTTCAGCTCGAAAGAAATCATTCAGATAGTAAAGCGCCATCATTTTGACCAACGACTCTCAGACAACTATTTCTCAAACAAGGAATATTTCGAGATGCTGGCCAACATAAATGGGGAATCAGAACTCGATCAGAGTGCGATATACGCCAAATTGGCTGAGAACGAGGAAACCATTATTCAGATGCATCCCAACCACATTTTCACCACAAAGAATCTGTTGGAAAAGTATAGGTATCTGTTAGATGGTGGCTTTGAACAAGAAGCTGCTGAATGCTATAAACAGTTCCTTTATGTGAAAACTCATGGAACCGGATTTGAGAGAGTTTCTGTTTCCTTGTCTATACCCAATGAAATTTTCCAACCGAAGATAGATATGATTGTTATGAGTGAATCGCCTATTATGACTATAGCAACAGATGATAGATTGTTGCCGTCTGACAACTCTATTCCATTTGAGATGTTCGGAGATTGTGACAGACTTGGAATATCAATGGATGTTTACGACAATAACGGGAATCCACACGATAAAGACGAGTATGACCAGAAGCGTGAGAAAGACAATGCTTTCCAAATTGGATACGCTGCGAGCTTCATTGCTCCCATGATGAGATCACTGCAAACTCTCATCGAAGAAGGAACGTTTACTGCAGAAAAAATACTTGAGTATCTATCTCAAACTTGGTTGGGGAAAGAAAGACAGCCAGTAACCACTGTGCTTAAAGAATCACCTGAAACATGGTTAGATATAATAAGTCCTTCGCTTACTATGCTTGTAAACGAAATAACAAAGGAAATTACAAGCAAAGGTGCCTATAAGGGAAACTATGTCTGCGCTATAGACTCGCTGACGATGAAAGAAGAAGGTTGCATCCGTGACGCTTGTCGCCATATTGGAATACCTACCATTCAACCAAGTAATTATGAGGAGCTGCTTGATAAACTAATGCCAAAGTTGGGAGAGGCTACTACTGCGGACGGTGAGCCAGTCATCAGTAAACCAGCATACCGAATGCTCCGTTGCATATTAGGTAAACCTGGAATGGATCTTAGAAACAGCATAGCCCACGGATTCACATGCCGTGCAGATTACAATTTGCAAATGGCACTATGTGTGTTGCATTGCTTGCTAAAAGTCTCGACAATCAAAGTGAAATAAACTTCACACAATAGACCTCCACCTTTGCCAAGAGCAGACGGCAAGGGTGGAGGTCTGATTTTGAACGGGACTTCAGCCGATGGTGGCCAGCCGGTTGTTGGCAATATCGTACCCAACGGGATGGGCGAAGCTGATGGCCTTACCATCAAAGACAGCTGAGACGTCAATGCCGCGACGTTGGAACTCGTCAATGAGTGCTTGGTCGTGGTAGGCACGCATACCAGTCCAGCCGGTATTACCGACCTGATGATTGAAAACTGTTACTAACTCGGGAATCTGCATGTCTGCGAACTGCAGGGCATACTTGGTGTAATAAATGTGATCTTGCATAACGTTTTGTTTTGAAGTGAATACTATTGCTTCCGCATCGTACTGACCACCGTGGCTACGTTTTGCTCGGTTGGCGAGTCAATATTTTTTCCTTAACCAAACTTCATTTTGTATTTTGTGATGCCCCAAGTTATAAGGAGAGCTAATAATAGGTTACAATTTGTAAGTGTACTTCTTATCGAGTTCATTGTTTCTTCCTGACCGCTTATGACAAAAAACAGCATGACAAGAAGATTAAGAATCGCATATACGACTATGTATATACCCAAGATCTTGAAGAACTTCTTTAGATAACGAACTGCGATTGGATTAGGCTTAGAATCCTGCCTGTCACTCAAATTGGAAACTGCGTCTTTGACCGCAGCTCCTGTGCCAACGGTCAAACATCCCAATCCAAAAAACGACAATGTTATCATCAATATATCCATATGCCATTAAATCTTGTACAAAGATAGCACTTAATTATTTAAAGCAGTAAGTTTCCAATTGTCTTTTATACATTATTAAAGGTTACAGTCATACGCAGGTGGATAGTGAAATTCTATAATATATGTAAAAAGTCAGTCCGATAAGTTGCTCTTTCTGCTGAACTTTACTGAATTTCAGTGAAATTTAGTACCTTTGTGCCTGCAATTATCAACAAACAACAGAAGTAATGGAAACAAGGAAAGGCCAAACGGTCAGGTGCAGGATTCTGTCTATCAAGGAGAAACATCCCAGGATAGAACTGGTGGACATCAGCGAGTTTGAACAGAATAAGGCAAACCTGAACGAAGAGAAACTGACGGAGCTGCTTTCTAAAAGGGAACTGACATGGAACACCAAAGAATTCATCCGCTTACTGCTTACAGAAGAAAACGAGAAATCATTCGAGTCGCAATGCCATAGGTGGATTCAGAACCTTATCAACAAGAAGATAGACCTGAATACGGTGAGGATGGACTGTTCTGACATACTGGAACTTTCTGAGCTGCTCGATCTTTGCAGCGACGCTGAAAGGGAATACTATCAAGAAAGGCTTACAACGGTCATTGAACAGCTGGGCTACTATGTGAAAGCTGCAGAGCTGATAGCCAACGAGGCCGACAAAAGCTCAACCGACACGCCCACTTACTTTATTAACGCCCTGTTC
>ONAK01000082.1 GCA_900315765.1 uncultured Prevotella sp.
GGACGTCGCAACAGACAGGCGAGCAGATGAAGGCTACGACTATCTACATCGACAAGATTAACATGGCATGACTTTAGAGTATCTTGAGATTATGGAAGAGTTAGAAAAATGTAAAAATGCGACAATGAAAGAGTGTAATAATTCTCACCGCAGGAAACTGCAGAAGTCGTTTAAGTCGAATACTCGTATCTACGACGATGGTTCGATAGAGGTTGACCCACAGGCTCAGGGCGAGCCCAGTCAGAAGGAGGTTAAGAAGGTGGGTAAGAGTAAGCGGTATCTGACCACTGGCAAGAATCCGCTGACTTGCATTGAGTTGAAGTGTCCAGAGGATGTGCCCGACAAGGCTGCCTTCTTCCACAAGGAGCTGGCCAAGCTTACTAAGGACATGGAGATTGAGGAGCCGCAGATGCCAGATGGTGAGTTCCTGCTGAACGAACCCAACGTAAAGGTTCGTCTGGCGACAAAGGATCAGAAGGTTATGGCCTGGCTCACATTCGAGGCAAAAGGACTGATTGAAGTAAGGAGACAGTTGTACAATTTAACAAGTAAGATAGACAAATGTTTTGTTATCAACGAAGCTTCGGTTTGCCAACTGAAGTAGTAACTCTAGAACAGTTTCGGGCGCTAATCACAGCGCCTGAAACTATCAGGAAAGTGAAAGAGGCCCGTGAGGCGCTGGCACGAGGCGACAAGAATGCCTACGACAACAAGAAGAAAGGGTTACCGTTTGTGATTTTCATTGCTACCTATGAAGAATGGGATAAGAAGTTTGAGGATAAGGTGACTCATGAGGAAACCTTTAAGAGGGGCTGTTGGCGCAGTCAGCAGCATTGCCGATTGAACGGATTGTGTGTTATAGACTATGACCATGTGGAAGGCGATCTGACGAGGATAAGGCGAGAATCCTCTTTGTTTTCGTTACACCATCAGGGCATGGATTGAAGGTGGTCTTTATAGCAGATGCTGCTGTCGGCAACCTGATTGACAACCAGATAGTGTTCTCTGTTAAACTGGGACTGAACCCAGACGAAGCCTGTAAGGATGCCTCAAGGGGTGCGTTCCTAACTACAAATGAAGATATAATTTTTATTAACGAAGAAAAACTGTTTACGTATGAAAGTGAAGATTTTGGTAAGAAGTATAATGATGAGTATCACGCTGGTCATAGCCAGCCTACTATTGACATTGCTAAGAATAGCGCTGATAATGCTAATTTGGCCGCTGTTCAAGGTGCTGGAGAAAACCAACAACCTCTATCAGGAGGCGATGGAGACTACCTGCGGATTGCTGAGCCTCTGACGTACAACGGCGTTCCGTACCTGCAGATTATCGACAAATGGATGGAAGGGGTAGACTTGGCAAACAATCGCCATAACACGTTGGTGGATCTGGCCAATCATCTGCGTTATATCATCGGTAAGAACGCTAAGAAAATTACCGAAGTTGTACTGACGCTGCCCTGGGTGCAGGAACTGCAGGCTGAAGGCGAAGATGTGGCTGGAACGGTACGTTCGGTGATGGACTTTAAGTATCGTGAGTATATGCCGAAGAAACTGAAGGGAGCAATTGAGGCGGTGTCATCTCGACCGAACGATTCTTCTTCCCTGTCATCTCGACCGAACGTAGTGAGTGGAGAGATCTCACAAATGCGCCTTGGGGCGCAAGCGGCAAGCCGCAAAGATTCCTCGACTACGCTCGGAATGACAGGTGGGGGTACGCTCGACATGACAGGCGGGGATGATATCTATGCATCGATGCCGCTGGATAAGTGGGCCGAAGAACTACTTGAAATGTCAGAGTATTACCCTTGTATGAAGGAGCTCTTCGTGAATGTGCACCCCCATAAGCTGCCGGCAGTTCTCTTCAGTAGTGCGGCACTCTTCGGCACGCTGATGACTCGTGCCTGGTATCACTTCTGGTTTGCACCTAAGATTATCCGCCGACTTAACTACTGCATCTTTATCATCGGTGATCCAGGTGCCGGAAAGCATCTGATAGAGGAGTTCTACAAGATTATTGCCGACCCGATGATTCAGGCAGACCATTGTCTGATTGATGCCGTGAACCGCTACAAAGAGGGACGCACGGAGCGAACCACATCGACAAAGGCCCAGAAGGGTGAGGCGCTGAAACGCCCTGTGGTAGGCATCCGCGTGCATCCGGCACGTACGGCAACGGGTGAGTTTATCCGCCACATGAATGCTGCCATCGAGACGATTCAAGGTCAGCCTCTTAACCTCCACATGTTCTCGTTTGATGCAGAGCTTGACAATGTTACCAAACAGAACAAAGGTGGCGACTGGAAAGACCGTGAGGTACTGGAGTTGAAGGCATTTCATAATGAGGAGGATGGACAGATGTACGCCAATCAGGAGAGCGTAACAGGTATGTTCAACGTGTATTGGAACTTTATCTATACCGGCACGCCTTATGCGCTGCACCGCAAGGTGAACCAGCGGAACTTCGGTACCGGTATGAGCACCCGTCTGGCTGTGATACCGCTGCCTGATAAGGGCACTGCCCAGCGCCATCAGGAGATGATAGAAGGTGCCGACGAGGTGCTGCGTGAGTGGGCTTACAAGTTGGATAAAGTGGAAGGCGAACTGCCAATTGAACCACTGAACGACGAGACCTACAACTGGCAATCGGACCGTATGGAGATAGCCGAGTTTAACGGCGATAAGGCAGACCGCACGCTGTTGAAGCGTATCCCCTATTACGGCATCGGTATCTCGTTGCCTTTTATCCTTATGCGTCATTGGGAAGAGTGGCAGGAACACCGCACGCTGACAATGGACGACAGGGATAAGCGGCTGTGCCGGTTGGCTATGGAGATTCAGTACAAGTGCCAGCAGTTCTACTTCGGCGAAATGGCGTTCAACTACTTTGCCGATCAGAACAAGGAGTTTGTGGTTCGTAAACGTACTACACGCTATCAGGAGTGCTTCAGCAAGTTGCCCGACGAGTTCAATACGCAACTATTTATAGACTGCTTCGGTTGTTCTCAGTCAGCGGCATCGAGAGCCATCAATCGCTTCCAAAACGATAACATCGTTGAGAAGGTGAAGTACGGGCTCTATAAAAAACTGGTGAGTGAGTTACCTTAAACGGGGTAACTTACCCACTTACCCACTTACCCACTTTGGACATTTATATTTTTCAAACTTTAAATTAAAGATTTTATGGCAATACCAAGAGGAATCAGAAATAATAACCCACTGAACATCCGCCGTTCGAAGGATCAGTGGAAGGGTATGGCAGAGGCACAGACCGATGGCGCCTTTGTACAGTTTAAAACTTTGGAGTATGGCTGGCGGGCAGCATTCTGGCTGCTCACCCGTACCTACTACCACCAGTATCGGCTGTTTACCATCCGAGGCATCATACAGAAGTGGGCACCGCCGCACGAGAACAATACGCGTGCGTATATAGACCATGTGAGCCGCCTATCTGGCATCGCCCCCGACGAACCGATCGGCATTCCCAGCGACCAACCTGCCCGCTGGATGGCAATAGCCACCGCCATGGCGATACAAGAAAACGGCACCACCGCCCTCGACTATTTCGCCATGCTGCGCGGCTGGACCCTCTGCCGCCAGGATTGCTAACAAAAAAACAAGCGGACTGCTATGAGCGGCCCGCTTGAATTGTATAAGGGTTACAAACTATTTCTTAACAAAGATAATTGAGTTTGTGATATCATTAAGATAAACATCGTATTTGCCTGCAGGTACGAGGATATTTCCAGCACCATTTGCGCCAATATTGTTCATCTTAACTGTAACATCCCATTCTGAGTTATCACCATAACCCCAGTTAATGCCCCAATCGTGGTTAGCACGGAACTTCAATTCACCACTCTCTGCCTGAGTAAACTCTGCATACCAGTTATGAGGAGTAACCTCCCTAAGCTCATAGTCATCACTCCAGCCATTAAAGGCACCAATAAGTGAGATGTGCTCATACTTAGTAGGATCCTGGTTATCAAGCTTTGTCCAAGTATACTTCATATTCTTCATATCGATAGTGAAAGTATAGAACTCTGCAGATGGAGCAGAAATAGCCTGAGCACCGGTGCCGATTAGGGCTCCACTTGGAGAATTATCACCGTCTACAGAGCAACCAAAGGCCTTATCCCAATTACCAAAACTTGCAGAATCCCAAATCTTCAGATCCCATGCTCCAGTCCATTTTGTGGTATAAGAATATATATCCTTACTTTCCTCTGGTGTGAACAAACATATCTTGTCCTTGTCACTCCATCCCTGAACGCCACCAACCACATAATATGCTTCTGTGGTAATTGGGGTAATCGAGTAAGTAAAGTCGAGCATATTAATAGTGATGCGATACTTCTTTGCGCCATCAGATGCGGGCTGGTTGAATGCACCCACGTTACCTGGGCCAACCAACATACCCTCTGTTGAGGTGTCACCATTGTCCTTCACACCAACGAGGTTGTTCCAGAAATCGCCAGAAGTATACGCACTCTCAGGCGCGATCTTGAACCAGTTGTCAGCACGTGTACCATCCTCGTTGTATGGAGCAGGTACTGTGCAAGTGAAGATAGGATTCTCGTATGGGTCACCGCCGCCATTATCGAACTTGTAGGTCTTATCGCTATCACTCCAACCGTTAGTGGCTCCCACATAATAATAAGCTGCGTCAATCTGAACCTTGTTCAGCGGAGTGAACTTAACAGTACGCTCAGCAAAGAAGTTCTCTTCTGGCTTACCAATCATTGCCTCTGATGTTCCACCTGTTACAGTATAGAGAACTGTACGAATATACAAATCGGTAGTAGCAGGATTACGAGTGACATTGTCGAAGTAAGCATTCTGGAGAGCACTTGCTTGTACGCTTATTTCACTTGAGCCATCAAGACTATTAGCATCGAGAATGATGCTATCATCAAAATCTGGACTTTTCGAGAACTCTACTTCTGCCTTAAGAATTGTATTGGCTGGCATTGCACCCTCCTTTACGCTAACAGTACCAATAGGAACCATCTTATCGATTCCTTCATCTTCATTGATAAAGTCTGCCAGGTCAATAGTGGTTGCCGAAGCAACAGCAACACTCACGTCGCTCATCTGGAGCAGGCTCTCTTGGGGATTGGTCTGTGGTACGAACTCCGTATCGAAGTCCTGATTACAGCCCACGAGTCCCATGCTGAGAAGAGCCATTGTATATAAACCTAATTTTTTCATCTTCTTATTCATTTGATTAAACTATCTATAATACTGACGAAATTATTGAACTACGAAAGTTACCTTGTAATTTTTCAGATCGACAGTGAGGGCAAGCTTTCCACCTGGGAAGTCAGCGAAATGCCATGAACCCTTACCTGGAGTACAAGTACCTGAATATGTTCCGCTTGCAATACTGTAATCTCCGGCCTCGTCCTTAGCCTGCCAACCTATAGAACCTTCAGGATCATCATCACTACCCCAACCAGTAAGTTTAGAATAGAAACGGAAAGTCAGATCGCCTGCAGGAATCTCCTCTTTACCAACAACACCTTTGAATACATTACTACCAATTTCTGTTTCAGTAATATACCAGCCGCCCTCAATAAGGCCTTCCTTATTTGTAGCAGAAGGCTCAGGCCAACCACAACATGAGCCAATAACATAGAGAGTACCCTTGGTTGGAACATTGCAGTATGCAGCCATATGCTTAAAGCTAACAGCGTTCGAAGTAATAGTTGTACCATCAATAACAGCAGAACTTGTAGTCTTAATGCTAGCGGTGACACGCATAATTACCTCACGGAAGCCCATATCTACATAGTCGTCCTCGGTTTTAAAGCCATCAATCTTACAGATTGCCTTTGCTATTTCAGCACCACTAATGTTCACACTACATGATGTAAAACCTGATTCTAGATAGTCACCCCACTTTTCGGTTCCACCATCATTCAAACCAACTTGCACCTTATAGTTAACCACAGTATTTACGCCATAGTCTGGCTGAGTCCAAGTAAGAGCCACAGTATTATCTGGAGAGAGCTGGATATACTGATCAGTTACAGCCGGAGTATTCACCACAAATTTCGAAGCTGTGTGGTTCGGGCCGAGTGTAGGATTGTCGTCGCGATCAGAATCGCATGCTGCGAACAGCATAGCAAAAGCAGCGAACAGCAAACCACTCTTAAAATATTTTGCTTTCATAATTATCAATTTTCAATGTTAAATGTTCAATAATTAATAGCCTGCATTCTGCTTCAGGTTCGGGTTCGAAATAATATCGCTTGAAGCCAGTGGAAACAGATTGTACTTAGCATCTACAGCGTGAGGAGTACCTACGTTGCTGTTCATACCCTTATGAGACCAGAGGTAATCATTTGTTGTAAGCAGTCCGAAACGAACCAGGTCACTACGACGATGACACTCCCAAGCAAGTTCACGAGCACGCTCATTGATAATGTCATTCTTATTGGGATTAACAATTGCGTCAACACCTGCACGAGTACGAATGGCGTTGAACTTAGCGATACCATCGCAATTTACACCACCTACAACCTGGCACTCAGCCAGCATCAGATATACATCGCCCAGACGGAATACGGGGAAGTCGGTGTCGGGGAATGAGTTTGCACCAGGGATGATAGAACCATCTTCCTTCAGGTTGGTGAACTTGATGAATGCATAACCGCTTGTAAAGTCAGAAATATCGGTAATCTCCTTATTCTGTCCTTTGGTGAAGAATGTAGCACGCTGGTCGCCACTCTGGAACTTATCAACAAACTGAGGAGTTACGCGAAGGCCACCCCAACCGTTACCACCAAGTCCGTAGTCAGCATAAGCCATCTTACCACCTACCTGTGCATTGATGATATATGTGGTACCACCATAAGCCTGAGTGTTGATGTGATCCTGATATACACTGAAGATAATCTCGTGACCTACGCCCAGATACTGGTCGTTATCAGCACAGAACAACTTCCAATAGTCGTTAGCACTTTCGAGCTGGTAGCCCAAGTCGATAATCTTCTGACAGTACTCGGCACACTTCTCATAGTTAGCTGTACCGGTATAAACACCTGCATTCAGGTAGAGCTTAGCCAGAATCATGTAGCAAAGACCCTTACCGGCGCGATACTTCTCAGGATTGGCAGGCAGTATTTCTGCAGTCTCCTCCATATCCTTAACCAGCCAGTTAAAGAGGTCGGCACGGCTAATCTGCTCTGGGTTAGCACCACCCACCTCAGAGTTCTCATCGGTGAAGGGGACATTACCGAACATATCGATGGCATGCAGATAGCTCAGGCCGCGGATGGCACGAGCCTCAGCACGATACTGCTGCAAGGTGGCATCGTTGCTGCCCGACTTGTCAATCTGACGAATAACCTCGTTACAGATAGAAATCTGATAGAACACACGGCTGTAAGCAGCGCTTACGAATACATCGCTTGATGTCCACTGCAGTCCGTGGAGATCTCTCAGAGTCTGGTCGTTCCAACCGATAACAGCCTCATCGGTTGGCAGTTCCTGCATATTGAACAGAGCACGCAGATACTGACCGAAACCACCATCGATACCCTCGATATCAGGGCTTCCGCTATCACCATCAGGTGAGCTTACAGAAAGACCCGAGTAGCACTTTGCCAGCAATTGATTATATGCCTCTGTGCCTGTAAGCACATTCTCCGGAGTGTCCAAATTGGGATCGATTGGAGTGACATCCAAATCTTTCACACAAGATGTCAGCGACACGGCGGTAGCAAAGGCAAAGCTATAAATTCCGTATTTATTGATATTGAATTTCATATTCTTATCCTCCTATTTAATTAAAAGTTAAAGCTTGCACCCAAGATGAAGTTGCGTGAGCGGGGATACATATTGTTGTCGATACCATTGCCTACCTCAGGATCTACACCCTTATAATTTGTGATGGTGAAGATGTTCTGAGCGGTAAAGTTAACACGTACCCAAGGTGCAATGTTATAAGCCAATGTCACCTTGTCGAGCTTCAGGTAAGAAGCATTCTGAACATAGTAGTCGCTCTTGTACTGAGCCTGAGCAAAGTTGCTATAAGGAGCAGTAGCTACACGGTTGCAGATAAAGTTGTTTGTCCACATATCTGCCTTCATCTCAGTGTTTGAAGCGATATTATTGTAAACATAGTTACCAAGACTTGAACGGAGTGAAGCAGAGAGTGTCCACTTCTTGTAGCTTATCTCAGTATTGAAACCGATGTTCACGTCAGCATCTGGCTTGTAGTAAACGTAGCGATCATCGTCGGTAATCTGACCATCGTGGTTGCGGTCGACATATACACCCTCGAGTGGCTTGCCATCCTCGCCGTAAACCTGCTGGAATACATAGAACGAGTTGATGGGGTTGCCTACCTTCTGAATCTGGATGTTGTTACCTACACCACCTGAGATACCACCTGTCTCTACACCAGGATAGCTGGGATCGTCGCTGGCGGTAAGACGGGTAATCTTATTCTTATTGTAGGCCACGTTAACGCCAATCTCCCAACGGAGGTCCTTCTTCTCGATGGGCACTACATTCAGTGCACCCTCAATACCCTTGTTCTCCATATCGCCGACATTCATCAGCAGATAGTTGGTAAGGTTGGTGCCTGCAGCTACAGGAACCTTATTCAGCAGGTCCTTAGTCTTGCGCTGATATACATCGATGCTACCATTGATGCGGTTGCGAGCGAAACCGAAGTCCAAACCGATGTTATAAGTTGTGGTAGACTCCCACTTAATCTGAGTAGCATAGCCCTTTGGAGTAATAGGCGTGATAACGGTATTACCCAACTGGTAGAGCGAACCTGCCTGGTTAGTGTGATAAGTAGGAATAGAAGGATAGTCACCCTGATTAATGTTCTGCTGACCGGTGATACCATAACCCAAGCGGAGCTTCAGGTTAGAAACCCACTCAACACTCTTCATGAATGGCTCCTCGCTGATACGCCATGCCAGAGCTGCTGATGGGAACAAGCCCCACTTGTTGTTCTGGAAACGTGAAGTACCATCATCACGCAGTGTGAAGGTAAGGAGGTAGCGGTCCATCAGAGAGTAGTTCAAACGTCCATAGAATGAAACGAGGAAACTCTCGGTCTTGAACAGAGTAGGATCGCCATACAGACGTGTATCATTTCCGTCGTTTGACATCTTATCGTTGGTTGTCTGGTTAAAGAAGTGCTGCCAGCTATAACCAGCCAGGATATCGAAGCGGCTCTGGATCTCCTTCAGTTCTTTAGCATAAGCCAGATAGAACTCCAAAGTCTGGTCGCGGCGCAGCTGAGTATATTTTTCCCACAAGCCAGTACCGTTCTCAACCTTATTGTGATATGAAACCTCACTACCCATTTCTGTTGTATTCCAACCTGTGGTAGTAGAGATATCGAGACCGAGGTTCAAGTTTGCACGAAGTCCATCGAGGAACTTGAACTTATAGTCGAACTGAGCGTTACCTACGAAACGACGTACATAGCTGTCCTTATTCTGCTCGTTCAACATGGCAACTGGGTTCAGAGTAGACATGGTGTTATAGGCACCGTTACTCATCCACTTATGATCAACCTCCTTCAATGGGTTGTACTGAACTGCTGCGCCAATGGCACCTTCGTCAGCATAAGAGTTGTGTGTGAACACACCTTTACCATTCAGGTTGATGGTCAGACGATCCTTCAGCAGAGTTGGAGTAAGGTTGAAACCAACAGTTGCACGGTTCATGCCTGTGGTCTTCAGTGTACCATCGTTGTTCAAGAAACCAGCACTTACACGATAAGGCATCTTGAAGTCGACGTTCTTAGCAACATGTCCACCAGTTATGCTTGCATTGATTTCCTCAGCGAATGCTGTACGATAAATCTCGTTCTGCCAGTTGGTGTTAGCATTGCCAAGAGCTGCAACAGCATCGGCATTGTCACCATAATTGGCCATGAAGAACTCGCGGAATGCGTCAGCACCCAATACGTCAACCTTCTTACCAACAGTCTTGAAAGTACCGCTGATATCAACGCTTACACGTGGTTTAGCACCAGCCTTACCCTTCTTTGTGGTAATCAGGATAACACCGTTAGATGCACGGCTACCATAAATAGCTGTGGCAGAAGCATCCTTAAGAATAGAGAAACTCTCGATGTCGTTAGGGTTGATGGTGTTCAAAACATCACCACCAGAAATCTCTGTTGAGCTGATGGGCAGACCATCGATAACGATCAGAGGGTCGTTAGAGGCTGAAAGTGAAGAACCTCCACGGATACGGATCTTAGAACCAGCACCAGGAGCACCACTGTTAGTGGTAATCTGCACGCCAGGAGTCTTACCCTGCAGCAGATCGGCTGGCGAAGTGGCCAGACCCTTGTTCAGCTGATCGGCTTCAACCGACATGACCGAACCTGTAGCATCGCTCTTACGAACAGTACCATAACCGATAACTACAACATCCTGCAGAACAGTCTGGTCGTCCTTCAGAACAACTGTTACATTTGGCGCTGCCTTAACCTGTGTGGTTACATAACCAACATACGAAATGCTAAGCGTAGCACCCTGTTTTGCCTTCAGTGCGAAATTACCGTCGAAATCAGTGACAGTAGCGGTCTGTGTACCGTCTACGCGTACTGTTGCGCCGATAATGGGTTCGCCTGTAGCATCTTTCACATGGCCTTTTACGTCAATCTGAGCAAAGGCACTGACCGATAGGAAAAGCCCTAAAATAAGGCCAAGCATCCTAAGCGGAAATTGAATGTTTACCTGCTTCATCATTACATTTTTAATTAGAGTTAATTTGTTATTGTTATATCGTTTTAAGCCTTTATGGAGCTTGAATTTACAGTTTTATCGGTGCAAAGATATATTAGTTTTTAATACGTTATTCTATTTTTTCTTATTTTTTGTTTTTTTCACGATGCAAACGTTTGCATTACATTTAACAGGCAACTAATGAGAAAAAACAGAAAATATTTGGTTTTTATTTCATTTTGCATTATCTTTGCACGCAGAATAATTGAAGACCGATGGAGGAAAAAGCGCCAATGACAATGAAGGATATAGCCAGGGAGTTTGGTATTTCCGTGGCTACAGTGTCGCGTGCACTAAAAGATTCGCCCCGCATAAGCGAAGAGCGCCGCAGGGCTATCCAACAGTATGCACGAGAGCACAATTTCTATCCCAATGCCATAGGCGAGGCGCTTCGACACAGCAGAGTAATGCCACAGCGAATGATTGGCGTTATTGTGCCAGAGTTTACACATTATTATTTTTCATCTATACTTACTGGCATAGAAGAAACAGCCAGAGCCAGAGGTTTTCAGATTATGGTGGCACTGAGTGGCGAGCAGTATGAGCGCGAGGCTCAGATATGCGAAAATTTCCATCGCTATAAGGTGTGCGGCGTAATTGTGTCGCAAGCAAAGGACACAAAGAATTACGATCACTATCAGAAACTGATTGACGCTGGAATACCAATGGTGTTCTACGATAGAATATGTACGGGTGTAAACGCAAGCCGTGTAGTGGTCGACGATTATCTTGGGGCCATGAATGCTGTGACGCACTTGATAGAATCGGGATGCAAACGCATTGCTTTCTACGGCGGCCCTATGCAGCTGGAGATATCGAAGAATCGTTTTAACGGATACAA
Organism: uncultured Prevotella sp.; assembly: GCA_900315765.1. Lineage (GTDB taxonomy): Bacteria > Bacteroidota > Bacteroidia > Bacteroidales > Bacteroidaceae > Prevotella. Next base: position 11,613 of record ONAK01000082.1, read on the forward strand.
GGATGCACTGCTAAAACACGGCATACAGATTGACGAGAGTATTGTGACTTTATGTGACAACCGCGCTATGGCCGAGGAGCTAACCCCCAAACTGATGACATTGGATAACCCACCCGATGGCTATTTTGCCGTGAACGATGATACCGCCATCGGCATACTCTACACTCTGAAGCACGCAGGGAAACGGGTGCCAGAGGATGTGCAGATATGCGGATTTACCAACGGACAACGAGCTGTGGCATGCGACCCTATGCTAACAACAGTTGAGCAGCGCGGTCATCGTGTAGGCGAAGAGGCCGCTACTATACTGATGGATAAGGTAGAAGGCTTATCGCCACTTGAGAAGATTGAGAAAAGAGTGGTAAGAACGAGACTTGTTGTTCGTGGAACAACGAAGTAAAGGTGAAAAAGTGAAACAATTAAGAGATATAGCATTATGAAACAAAAACCGGATTTATCATTTTGGAAGTTGTGGAATCTGAGTTTCGGATTCTTTGGCGTACAGATCGCCTATGCTCTTCAGAGTGCTAACATTTCAAGAATATTCCGTACGCTGGGTGCCGACCCACACTCGCTGAGCTTCTTCTGGATACTCCCCCCATTGATGGGTATTCTGGTTCAGCCTATCGTTGGAACACTTAGCGACAGGACATGGACACGTTTCGGTCGTCGTATACCTTACTTATTTATAGGAGCACTGACGGCTGTGGCTGTTATGTGTCTGTTGCC
>ONAK01000006.1 GCA_900315765.1 uncultured Prevotella sp.
CGACGACGAGGTGATCAACTCGTTCTATTACCTCGATCAGTGCATTGGCGATTTCATCCAGAAGCTCCGCAAGAGTGAGGCCTGGAAGAATACCCTCGTGGTGATGCTGCCCGATCACGGCATCCCGCATAACGGCTTAGACGAAACCACATCTCTGCTCAACCACATCCCAATGATATGGGTGGGTGGTGCCGTAAAGGCGCCCCGGAAGATTGAGCAAGTCTGCAATCAAACCGACCTGCCCGCCACCTTATTAGGTCAGTTGGGCGTACCTCACGACGATTTCTCTTTCAGTCGCGATGTGTTGAGTGCTACTTATACCCATCCTTTCGCCACTCACACCTTCGACAATGGCTTCTCGATGGTTGATAGCGCCAGTTTTGTAAGCTTCGACTTTGTCAGCAACAAGGTCATCGCAGAGGAAGGTAAGAAGAACGAGCAGCTCCTCACAATAGGCAAAGCGATACTCCAGGCTGCCTCAAACGACTTTAAGGGAAGGTGAAACATTAATTAATATATAGAGATAAAAATGAAAACGTTGAATAATAAGTTATTCTCTCCACTATTGGCCGTGCTATGGAACCTGTTACTTGTCTATCTGGTTTATCAGGTAGCCAGAATAGAGTACTGGTTAGAGAATTCAGATTATCTCAACTACACCTTCGACGTATGGCGCGGGGGATTGATGTTCGACACTTCGGCCATCCTTTACACCAATGCGCTCTATGTGGTGCTGATGCTGTTCCCCTTGCATCTCAAGGAGACAGTCACCTATCACCGCATCTGTAAGTGGGTATTCGTCATCGTCAACGGCTTGGCGCTTTCCATCAATCTGGCCGACTCTGTCTATTTCCGATACACCATGAGGCGCACCACCTCTACGGTCTTCGATGAGTTCTCGAGCGAAGGAAACCTTGGCAGCATCATCGGCACCGAGTTTCTGAGCCATTGGTATCTGGTGGTGCTGTTTGCCCTCCTGATGGTGTTCCTCTGGAAGTGCTACACCGCGCCCTCTCTCGATGCCAAACTGCTCAACAAGTGGAAGTACGCAGGCGCCTGTCTGTTGTCGCTCATCCTGTTCACCCCCTTCTGCATCGCCGGCATGCGTGGCGGATTTGCTACGGCCGTACGCCCCATCACCATCTCCAACGCGATGCAATATACCGAGCGCCCCACCGATGCGCCCTTGGTGCTGAACACACCTTTCGCACTGTTGCGCACCATCGACACCAACGTGTTTGTGGTCCCCAACTACTTCGAGAGTGCCACAGAGCTGGAGACTGTTTACTCCCCTATCCACACGCCCTCCGACTCGCTGCAGATGGACAAGAAGAATGTGGTGGTACTGATTGTCGAGAGCTTCGGCCGCGAATATATAGGCGCTCTGAACAAGTCGCTCGAAGATGGCCAATACAAGGGCTATACCCCCTGTGTCGACTCACTGATCAACAAGAGTACCACCTTCAGCTACTCCTTCTGTAACGGTCGAAAGAGTATCGACGGTATGCCCAGCATCCTCAGCAGCATCCCGATGTTCGTAGAACCCTTCATCCTCACCCCTTCGTCCATGAACGACTATACGGGATTGGCAGGCATCTTGGCTAAGGAGGGATATGAAACAGCTTTCTTCCATGGGGCCCAGAATGGCAGTATGGGCTTTCAGGCCTTTGCTCAGAAGACGGGCTTCCAGCATTATTACGGACGCACAGAATACGAGGCATCGTGCGGCACCGACGATTTCGATGGCACTTGGGCAATATGGGACGAGCCGTTCCTGCAGTTCTTTGCCAACAAGATGAGCCAGATGAAGCAGCCGTTTATGACATCCGTCTTTACGGCTTCCAGTCATCATCCATTTGCTATTCCCGAGAAGTACAAGCAGCAGTTCCCAGAAGAGGCGCTGGAGATACACAAATGTATCCGTTATACCGACCTCTCGATAGGCCGATTCTTTGAAACAGCCAGTCGCCAGCCTTGGTTCAAGAACACCATTTTTGTACTGACCAGCGACCATACCAACATGAGTAATCATGCTGAATATCAGACTGATTTAGGTGGTTTCTGCTCACCTATCATCATCTTCGATCCCAGTCGTCCCGAAGGTCAGATGCTCGATAAGATTGCCCAGCAGATAGACATTCTCCCCACGCTTTTGGGCATGCTCCATTACCCCAAACCCTACTTCGGATTTGGTATCGACCTGTTCAGCACCCCGAAAGAAGACACTTGGGCCGTGAACTATCTCAACGGCATCTATCAGTATGTGCGCTATGGCTACGTCCTGCAGTTTGACGGCGCAGCCACCACAGGTGTCTATCGCCTCGACGACAAACTGATGAAACAAAACCTGAAGGGGAAAGTGGATGTACAACAGCAGATGGAACGCGAGCTGAAAGCTATCATCCAGCAGTATATGGAGCGCATGAAGCAAGACCGCCTGCACCCTTAACGGTTGGCGGGATGATCCTTCGCGATTACCTTACCGTCTATCACCTCAAAACGCTCATTAAACTCCTCGCGTGTACGACTCCAGCGGTTATGACTCCATAACCACATGTCAGGCGACTGTCGGATGCTCTCTTCCAGCATCTTGAAGTAGATATCAGTTATCTCGTAATCCTTCATCTTCTGCGGTTCGCGCGTCATCAGCTTGATTTCGGCCTCATAATAGCCACGCTTTACGCGCCGTATATCCAGGAAGAACACCGCATAGTTCATCTTGCGCACAATGCGCTCTGTGCCAGTCAGCACGGGGGTATCATGATGCAGAAAGTCCACCCAGTGATGAATGTTCACCCAGTGGGGCTTCTGGTCAGAGATGAATCCGATGACCACAGGCGTGTTCTTCCGTCGGTATTCCACCACCTTGCGCAAGGTATCCTGCATCGGGATACACTCTGCCCCTAATCTTTGGCGCAGGCGCAGGAAAAGCTTATCTATCGCCTTGTTCTCGATGGGGTGATAAATCTGTCCGCAATGCGCTTCGGGCGTAATCCAGAGGGGCAATGATGTCACCCATTCCCAGTTACACAAATGCCCCAGATATATGGCGCACGACTGTCCGTCGCGTATCGCTTCCTCCAACTGTTCTGTGCCCTTGAACTTCATGCGCTTCATCATGTTCTTCTTGCTGATTGTCATCAGCTTCACCGACTCCACCAGATAGTCGCAGAAGAAGTGATAGAATCCCTGCTCAATACGCCTCAGTTCCGCCTCATCTTTCTCTGGGAAAGACTCCTTCAGATTCTTTCTCACCACCTTTTTGCGATACTGCATCAGACGGTAGACCAACAGGTAAAGAAAGTATGAGTTCACGTAATGTATTCTCATGGGCAGAAGTGAGAACACATACCAGAACGAAAGAATAACATAATACAATAATTTCATATTTCGTAGGAATTCCAAATGCAAAGATAGCTATTTAGCAGCACATATGCAAATAAAAATTAAAAAAATTGCTCATATGCCGATATTTCAGTACCTTTGCAATATGAATAAGAGAGTATATCTGGGCATGATAGGTGATATTATGCATCCCGGTTTGATAAACATCATCCATGAAGGAGCAAAATATGGTGAAGTGATGATAGGTCTTTTCACTGACAAAGCCATTGCCGCCCATCAGCGCCTTCCTTACATGACTTACGATCAGCGTAAAAACGTTATCGAGAATATCAAAGGCGTGAGCGAGATTGTTCCGCAAGACGAGTGGAGCTATGTGCCAAACTTGTTGAAATACCGTCCTGATTACATCATACATGGCGACGACTGGTGCGAGGGAGTTGACTCCGAACTGCGCCAGCAGGTTTTCGACACCATGGAGCAGATAGGTGGCAAGGTCATCGAGATTCCTTACACCAAAGGCATCAATTCTTCTTCGCTCGATAAGGAGATCAAGAAAATAGGCACCACTCCCGATATCCGTCTGAGAGCCCTGCGCCGCCTGATTGCCGCCAAGCCCATTGTGCGCATCCTGGAGGTTCACGACGGTCTCAGCGGTTTGATTGTCGAGAATCTTGAAACCGAAAGGGGCACTAGCAAGGTGGCCTTCGACGGCATGTGGTCGAGCTCACTGACCGATTCCACCTCGAAAGGTAAGCCCGACATCGAGGCTGTCGATTTGACAACCCGCATGCAGGACCTGAACAACATTCTCGAGTGTACCACCAAGCCTATCATCTACGATGGCGACACAGGCGGCAAGCCCGAGCACTTTGTCTTCACCGTGAGAACGCTGGAGCGTAACGGCATCTCTGCGGTGATTATCGAAGATAAGATTGGTCTCAAGAAGAACTCCCTCTTCGGCACCGAAGCCATTCAGACGCAGGACACCATCGAGGGTTTCTGCCATAAGATCAGAATGGGCAAGGAAGCCCAGATTACCAAAGACTTCATGATTATCGCCCGCTGCGAGAGTCTCATCGCCGGCAAGGATGTTGCCGATGCTCTGCAGCGCTGTCTGGCTTATGTCGATGCAGGAGCCGATGGCATCATGATTCACTCTAAGGAGAAGACGGGCGAAGATATCAAGGCCTTCTGTCAGGCCTTCCGCCAGCATCATCCCGCAGTGCCCATCGTGGTGGTACCCACCACCTATAACCACATCAAGGAGAGCGAGCTGGCAGAATGGGGCGTCAATGTGGTGATCTACGCCAACCACATGCTGCGTGCAGCCTATCCGGCCATGATGAAGTGCGCCGAGAGTATTCTGCAGAACGAGCGCTCATTAGAGGCAAACCCACTGTGTATGCCTATCAAGGAGATATTAGAATTAATACCGGGAACAAAATAATGATACGTGCATCTTTTTTCTATCAGGAGCTGGCAGCTTACGGCATCAACTTCTACACAGGTGTGCCCGATTCTTTGCTGAAGAATCTCTGCGCCTATGTCACCGACCATGCAGCCAACCATATCATCGCAGCCAACGAAGGCGGCGCCATGGGTATCGCAGCTGGTCATTACCTTGCCACAGGTCAGATTCCTGTTGTGTATATGCAGAATTCAGGCGAGGGCAATATCATCAATCCGTTGGCCTCGCTCGTCGATAAGGAAGTGTATAACATCCCCGTTCTTTTAGTGATTGGCTGGCGCGGCAAGCCTGGTGTTCACGACGAGCCCCAGCATGTAAAACAGGGCAAGGTAACCCTCTCTCTCTTAGAGACGATGGGCATTCCTTATACCGTTCTTTCCAAAGAAGAAACCGAGGCCAGCCTTCAGATCAAGCAGGCTGTCGAGTCGATGCAGCAGTCGAAGGAGTGCTACGCACTGATCATCGAGAAGGACACCTTCGAGCCCTACCAGCTGTCATCGGTCACCGCCCATCCTGAGCTGTCGCTGTCGCGAGAAGAAGCCATCGGCATCGTTGCTTCCGCCATCGGTCCTAAAGATGTGATTGTATCCACTACCGGTATGATCAGTCGCGAGCTCTTTGAGTACCGCACCCGTAACCATCAGGGCCACGAGCGCGATTTCCTCACCGTAGGTTCTATGGGCCACGCCTCTCAGATTGCCTTGGGCATCGCTTTAGAGAAGCGCGACCGCCGCGTATGGTGTTTCGATGGCGATGGTGCTGCCATCATGCACTTAGGTGGGTTGGCTATTGTAGGTAGCAAGGCGCCTGATAACTATATCCACGTGGTGTTTAATAATGGGGCTCACGATAGTGTGGGCGGTCAGCCTACAGTGGGGTTGGATATCGACTTGCCCACCATCGCCAAAGCCGCCGGCTACAAGCAGGCGGTGAGTGTTTCCTCTAAGGAGGAATTGGAGAGAGCCCTCTCACCTTCTCACCTTCTCACCTTTTCACCTTTACTCTTGGAAGTAAGAGTACAGAAGGGTAATCGCAAGGACTTGGGGCGGCCTACTACCACACCGATTGAGAACAAGGAAGCCCTCATGGATTTTTTAAAGCAATAAAGACATGGAATCACTCACTATCAAACGAAACATACTACTGAATCCTGGTCCCGCCACTACCACCGATACGGTGAAACTGGCACAAGTGGTACCTGATATCTGTCCACGCGAACAGGATTTTGCCAGGCTCATGAAGCAGCTGCGTTCAGACCTTCTGAAGGTGGTTCATGCGCCCGAAGACCAATATACATCTGTGCTGTTCTGCGGCTCAGGAACCATCAACATCGATATCTGCATCAACTCGCTGGTACCCGAAGGCAAGAAGATTCTGGTTGTCAACAACGGTGCCTATAACACCCGCGCCGTCGAGGTTTGTCAGATGTACCATATTCCCCACATCAACCTCCAGTCGAGCGTGTACGAGCAGCCTGATCTTTCGGCCGTAGAGCAGGCGCTGAAGGATAATCCCGATGTGGCAGTGGTTTATTGCTGTCACCACGAGACGGGCACAGGCGTTCTGAACCCCATCCGCGAGATAGGTGCCCTGGCCCATCAGTATGGTGCCATCTTCATCACCGACACCACGTCAACCTTGGGCATGATTCCCCTCGATGTGGTCGAGGACAACGTCGATTTCTGCATGGCGTCCGCCCAGAAGGGACTGATGGCCATGTCGGGCTTGTCGTTTATCATTGGTCGCGAGGATATCATCAAGGCGTCGAAGCACTACCCCACCCGCTCTTATTACTGCAATCTGTATCTGCAGTACGAGTACTTCGAAAAGACGGGCGAGATGCATTTCACCCCTCCTGTCCAGACCATCTATGCCACCATTCAGGCACTGAAGGAGTATTTTGCTGAAGGCGAGACCGCCAAGTTCGCGCGCCATCGCCGTGTTTACGAAGCCATTCATCAGGGTCTCGACGCCTTAGGCTTCCAGACCGCCATCGACCGCCGCATCGAGTCCGGACTGGTGGTATCGGTGAAATACCCCGACGACCCCAACTGGAGCTTTGAGCAGATTCACGATTACTGCTACGAGCGCGGCTTCACCATCTATCCCGGCAAGATTTCTACCACTAACACCTTCCGTTTGTGTGCCTTAGGCGCCATCGACGTCAAGGATATCCAGGACTTCTTTGTGGTCCTGAAAGCAGCACTGACTCATTACCATATCAAGTTAGTTTATCATGCTTAGAAAAGTAACTACAGCCATCATCATGGCAGCTGGTATGGGCACCCGCTTCGGCCATAAGACCGACGATATGCCCAAGGGCTTTATCGAGGTGGGCGGCGTTCCCATGATCGAGCGCTCGGTGCAGACGCTGATTGATTGCGGCATCACGCGCATCATCATTGGCGTGGGCTATCATCAGGAGGCCTATCGCCACCTGCAGCAACGGTTTCCCCAGATAGAGTGTGTCGAGAATCCCATCTATGCCGACACCAACAGCATGTACACCCTGTACTGCTGTCGCACGGCGTTGGCGCCCGATGAGGACTTCCTGTTGCTCGAGAGCGACCTGGTTTTCGAGCATCGCGCCATCGAGGCCCTGATGACGTGCGAGCAACCCGATGTGATGCTCATCACGCCCGTCACCAAGTTCCAGGACCAGTATTATGTAGAGAGCGACAGCCACCACATCCTCACGCGCTGCTCTGTCAATCAGGATGAGCTGCAGGCCAAAGGCGAGTTGGTGGGTATTCATAAGCTGTCGGCTCCGTTCTTCGCCAAGATGGCTGCCGACTACGAGCGCCAGCTGCCCCTCAACCGCAAGTTGGGCTACGAGTACCAGCTGCTCCACATGTCGCAATCGGGCAGTCCCGTCTACGTGCTTTGTGAAGAAGGGTTGGCCTGGTACGAGATCGACGACGAGCAAGACCTCGCCTACGCAGAAAAGAATATCATCAATCGCATTTAGCTTATGCCAGCATATAGTATCAAAGAATTACAACAGCACATCATCCCCATCCTTCTGGATGTCGACCGTGTGTGCCGCGAACACAATATCCGTTGCTACATCTGCGACGGCACCATGCTGGGCGCCGTCCGTCATGGCGGTTTCATTCCCTGGGACGACGACATCGATGTCTGCATGCCTCGCCCCGACTACGAGCGCTTCATGCAGCACGCCAAGGAGTGGTTGCCCCCACATCTGGAGGCCATCTGTGCCGAGAACGACGCAGACTACCCCTTCCCCTTTGGCAAGATTCAAGACAACACCACCACGCTGATAGAGCGCATGCACATCGACTATATGGGCGGCCTCTATATCGATGTATTCCCCATCGACGGCATGCCCCAGAGCAAGCTGCTGCAGGAGCTTCAGCTGTGGCGCTACGAGTACTACAAGAAGGTGCTGTACTTCCTGCATCGCGACCCCTACAAGCATGGTCGCGGTCCCAGCTCATGGATTCCGCTGCTCTGTCGCAAGCTCTATTCGCGCACCCGTCTGCAGCAGAAGATCAAGCGCCTCATGTGCAAGTACGATTACGAGCAGTCGCCCATGACCGTGAATTTCGACGATGGTCATCGTGGTGTCATGTCCAAGGAGCTCTACGGCGCGCCTACGCCTATCCGCTTCGAGGGCAAGGAGGTGATGGGTGTAGCCCATCCTCACGAGTACCTCACCTGCACCTATGGCGAGTATATGGTCATCCCCAAGCAGGAGCACCAGCGCACCCACAACTTCCAGTATCTCGACTACCATCTTCCCTACAGAGAGTATACTGATAACCGCACATTCGTCAGATAATCATGAATCGCAAGCTATACTATCTGTTCCACAGCGGCAAGAACTGCAAGTTCCTCTACTACCTCCGGAGTTATCTTCGCGAGGCAACACCCCGCTGGTTCACGCAGATACAACTGAAGCCGTTGCTGACCAAGCTCGACAGCCGTGCCGACAAGGATTATATCCTGGAGCGTGTCGACTATTACAACAAGCTCACGCCCACCTCGCCCATCGATGCCACCCTGTGGAACGAGCGGGCCGTAGAGGTGTGCAAGCAGCCCATGACCAATCAGTCTACCTACTATCACGATGCGATGGAGATAGCGCGCTATTTCAGCGGCCATCTCAAGTGGGTGCTGCGCCATGGCGACATCGTCACCCTGCTGCCTCTGCCCACCATCCTCAAGAGCCGTCCGCTGGGCAACGACAATCAGAATTCCGTGATTCTCAAGCTCGATAAAGTGCGCCATTTCCTGTTCGTCAACGATACCAGGTCGTGGCGCGACAAGAAGGATATGGCCATCTTCCGGGGCGATATCGGAAACGAGGCTAATGGCGACAACAAGCCCAACCGCCGTGTATTTATGACCCTCTGGAAGGATCACCCGATGGTTGATGCCGCCTCGACCGATTTGGTGAGCGACCACCCCGAGTGGCGCCAGGAGAAGCTCACCATCGGCGAGCATCTCGACTATAAGTTCATCATGTCGCTCGAGGGCAACGATGTCGCCTCCAACCTCAAGTGGGTGATGTCGTCCAACTCCATTGCCGTCACCCCTCGCCCCACCTGCGAGACCTGGTTCATGGAGGGCAAGCTCATCCCCAACTACCATTACATCGAGGTGAAGCCCGACTTCTCCGACCTTGAGGAGCGCCTGCAGTATTACATTGCCCACCCTGTCGAGGCCGAGGCCATCATCCAGCATGCCCACGAGTATGTCAGTCAGTTCCGCGACAAAGCGCGTGAGCAGCTCATATCGCTCCTGGTGCTGAAGAAGTATTTTGAAATCACAAACAAGGTAGAGCTATGATATTTGCCAGAGATAAGAGTCAGATGTGCAACAACCTGCTGCAGTACGCCCACGTCTATGCATGGGGCCGCGAGCATGGCAGGAAGGTCATCTCCATGCGCTTCAGCTATAAGTATCAGTATTTCCACATCTGCCATACCAGTCTCACGGGTTTTGGCTGGTATCTGTTTGCCAAGTATATGGCTGCGCTCAAGCTGCTGCCCACGGCCAGCTTCAAGCATAGCGACTGCGACCGCGCCGCCTTAGAGCGCAAGATGCTCCGCCACAAGCACATCGTAGTGAGCGGCTGGAATGTCCGTTTCTACGATCTCTTTCTGAAGTACAGAAAAGAGATTTGCGAATTGTTCACTTTAGATGAGCAATACACCGCCCCCGTGAAGGCCAAAATGCCCCCCTCTGTCATGTCGAGCGCAGTCGAGACATCTCTTGCCCTCGGCGTACACATACGCCGGGGAGACTACGCCCAATGGCAGAACGGCCAGTATTACTTCGACGATGCCGTATATGCAGCACATATCAACCGCTTCGCCGAGCTCCACCCTGGCAAGACCATCCACGTCTTCCTCTCGACCAACGACAGTCAGGTCTCGGCCGAAGCCTACCAGCAATCCTGCCCCAAGGTAGTTATCCACCACTTCAAGGGCAGCGCCCCCGAAGACCTCTTCATGCTCTCCGAGTGCGACTACCTCATAGGTCCTCCCAGCACCTTCTCGCTCGTAGCCGCCATGTACCGCGATATTCCTTTATACCGCATGGACGTGGCCGACGAGCAGCAGATGACACCCGAGAGTTTCCGTTTGTTCGACTATTGGTTCAGAAGAATCCTTTAAGCTATGTCACAATTACGCAAAATCAGATACCGTCTGTTTTCATGGCGCCACTTCCCGCCATTACAGGCCTCACCACAAGAGATTGATGTGGTCATCCCCATTGTATCCAAGGATCTGCACATCCTGCCTTTATGCCTCGAGGGTGTTCGCCAGCAGGTGGCCCACCCCATCAAGGACATCTATATTGTAGCCCCTGCCCAGGAAGACATCATCCGTTTTTGCGAGCAACACCAGTTGCATTTTGTAGAAGAGAGCTCCGTGTTAGGCTTCTCGCCTCGCGATCTGAACATCGTGATACAGAATCCCGACGGCACCACGCGCAACCGCAGCGGCTGGCTCTTCCAGCAGCTCATCAAACTCAGCGGCAAGGTAGGCACCTGCCAACATTACCTCTGCATCGATGCCGACCATGTGTTGATTCGTCCGCATGTGTTCCTCACGGCCGACGACAAGACCGTGTTCTACATGAGCTACGAGGAGCATACACCCTATTACGAGAATATCCACCAGCTGATGCCTGGTCTGCCCTTAGACACGCTGTCGTATGTCGACCATAAGATGCTGTTCGACAAAGCGCAGCTCCAGCAGCTTCATCAGGCCTTGACTCAGTCAGCCGACGGCACTTGGATCGACACCATCCTCCGCCACTACGACCGCACCAGCTTTGCCGGTTTCTCCGAGTTCGAGCTCTACGGCAATTTTGTGCAGCACAAGGAGCGCCGCCCCTGGTTGCAGAAGCGCCTGTCTTACAGTCATATCGCCGATTATGCCACCTTGCAGCGCAAGTGGAGCCGCAGCCGCTGGTCGCTCACCTTCCCCGAGTACATGCGCCAGAATCACAAGTCAACGGACTTGTAACACCAGTCTCAGTCCCACGTGCTTAAACCTCCTTCGCTGGTCGTACATAAACCTGTTTGTCACCCTGCAGTATCTGGGATTACAATCGTAAGCCCCGCCGCGTATCACGTGGAAATTGCCCGAAGGTTTGCTTTCAGGCGTTTTCTGGTACCAGTCTTCGCACCATTCCCACACGTTACCGCTCATATCATAGAGTCCTAACTCGTTCGGCTTCAGCAGCCCCACCTGCTCATGCGCATCCTGCGGGTTGTTCTGTAGCGTGTGCGCCACCTCGTCTATGTTGTTGCTGCCCGCATACAGATAGCCCTTCGACTTTCTGCCGCCCTTGGCAGCATACTCCCATTCAGCCTCGGTAGGCAGTCGGAAGTGCTTGCCCGTCATGGCGTTGAGCTTGGCTATAAACGCCTGACACATCTCGTAGGTCACGTATTCCACAGGCCGCTTGGCGCCGCTCTTCTTCGATGGGTTCTCGTGCATCACGGCCTCCCACAGCTCCTGCGTCACCTCCGTCTCACCTATAAAATAGTCGTCCACCTTCACGCGGTGCCTCCCTTCGTCGGCATCAGCCAGCGTGTCGCCCGCCAGCGCTCCCATCGTGAAGCTTCCCCCTTCCACAAATCTCATTTTGAAGGTAGCCCCATTAATATAATAGGTACGCGTTACGTTCCATCTATTCTGCGCCCCAACCCCCATCGGCATCAGGAGCAGCATCAAAAGCAAAAACCCTTTCACCTTTTCACCTTTCAACTTTCCACTATTCACTATTCCCTGTTCACTATTCACTGGTCCTACTGCCCACCATATCATCCGCAGCCAGCAGAAGAAGTAAGTATACACATCCAGCCAGAATGTCTCATGCACATATCTGTGAATCCACGCCGGACAGAGCACGTCTGTTGGCAGAATGCAGAAGTTCACCACCAGCAGCCAGAACAGCGTCCAGTCTATCCATGTGCGCTGTTCGCGCAACCAGAAGGCCATCGCGTAGAAAGGCAGGGCGATGATATACGTATGCGTCTCCGGACAGTCGCTGAACATAATCATAAAACCCGTCAGCACCCCCAGCGCCTGCACTCTGAAGCTCAGCAGTCCCCAGCGCTTGTATCTGGCGAAGAAAGCCACCGCCAACAGGGCGAACACCACCACCTGCACCAGTCGGTAGTTGGGCAGCAGCAGCGGTTTCAGTCCGCGTGCAAACAGAATCCCCACAAAGTCGGTATCACTATGGTGACTCGCAATCATGTCGAACATCTGCTGATAGAGCACAAACACATTGTCGAAGTTCGTGTTCACTGCAGGCAACAGCAGGAAGAACGCCCCCCACAGTATCGCATAGCCGAAGTTACGCCACATTTTGGGGTAGCACAACAGAATGGCCAGCTCCGCCGCCCCATACACTTTCGTAGTAGCCGAGAGCATGATGAGCGCCACCGCCCAGAACCCCTTGCCCCGCTCCAGCAGGATAAAGGCAAAGATATAGATATACGCCACGATGATGTTATGCTGGTAGCAGAACACCGTCTGCAGCACCACCGACAGCAGGAATAGGAATATCCAGTGCTTGTATTTCTCCAGCTGTTGCGGCAGCATCTTGATGGCCAGCGCAAACAGGCTGTAGTTGCAGATGTTCCACACAAACGGCCCCAACCACCACGGCAGCATGAATATCGGCGCGAAGACCACGCTGAACACTGGCGAGTAGAGGAAGTAGATGTTGTGCGCCTGCGCATATTCCAGGTTATAAGGCGACAGCCCCTCCCAGAACATCCGCGTAGAGTCCTGGTAGTCGAAATAGTTGGTATTGCGCCCGCGCATCACCTCAATCCATGTGGCCAGCAGCACCACCACCAGTCCCAACACAAACAGCCCTTTCTTCTTCATGGTGTCTTATTTAAACCTTTTAATCAGTTTCGTTATCAGCTCAATATCCTCGTCCTTCAGTTCGTAGAATAGCGGCAGCCTCACCAGCGTGTCGCCATAGCGGTCGCAGTTGACCAGCACCCTGCCGTCGTGCTTGTCCCGATAGTAGGCACTCGCATGCAGCGGCAGATAGTGGAACGTGGCCTGCACCCCGTTGTTCTTCAGATAGTTGATCAGCGCCGTACGCTGCTCCAGACTCTCACACAGCAGATAGTACATGTGATAGTTGTTAGTAGCATACGCGGGCAGTTCGGGCCTTGTGATGCCCTTTGGCAACTTGCCTTTCAGCGCCTGGTCGTAGCTCTCCCAGATGTGCTTGCGCTTGCCCTGAATATCGTCTATCTGCTCCAGCTGCGCCCATAGGAAGGCCGCATTCAGCTCCGAAGGCAGAAACGACGACCCCGTGTCGCACCAGCCGTATTTGTTCACCATGCCGCGATAGAACTCCGCGCGGTTGGTACCTTTCTCCCACAGTATTTCCGATCGGCGCACAAATCGCTCGTCGTTCACCACCAGCATGCCCCCTTCGCCACAATTGATGTTCTTGGTCTCGTGGAATGAGAACGCCGCCAGATGGCCGATACCTCCCAGCGGTCTGCCTTTGTAGTACGAGTCGATGCTGTGCGCTGCATCCTCCACCACCAACAGGTGGTGCTTCTCGGCCAGCGCCATGATGGCGTCCATATCGCAGGCCACGCCCGCATAGTGCACCACCACTATCACCCGCGTCTTCTCGTTTATCAGCGGCTCTATGTTCTCCGCAGTCACGTTCGGGTTGTCAGCCCCACTGTCGGCAAATCGGATGACCGCCCCTTCGCGGATAAACGCGATGGCCGACGACACAAACGTGTACGACGGCACTATCACCTCGTCGCCCGCCTGCAGGTTGCACAGCATGGCGCACATCTCCAGCGCATCCGTTCCCGATGTACAGAGCAGACACTTGCGGAATCCGTAGTGTTTCTCAAAGAATCCGTGACACAGTTTGGTAAAATCGCCGTTACCCGACATGGTTGTCGAGTGGCACACCTCTTGTATATAGCTCAGTTCTCTGCCCGAGCAGTATGGTTTATTAAATGGAATCATACGTTTAAAAGTTCAATGTTTCACTCACAATAAATACGGGGCGCCCCTTCACCTGGTCGAAAATCTTGCCGATATAGAGCCCCAGGATCCCCATCATAAAGAGCAGCAGTCCGCCCACGAACCAGATCGAGAAGATGGTCGACGTATAGCCCACCACCTCATTCAGTCCGTAGAACTTGGCAAAGATGTTATAGATGGCCATCAGGAACGAGATTACCGACATGATGAGCCCCAGCGACACCGCCAGATGCAGCGGTCGGTTACTGTTAGAGATGATCGAGTCGTACGAGAGTTTCAGCAGTCGGTAGAGGTTATACGAGCTCTCGCCCTCCAGTCGGTGGTCGTGCAGCACGTCAACCGTCGTCTTCTTGAATCCCAGCGTATGCACCAGCTCCACAAAGCTTCTCGAGTATTCCGGAATGCTGCAGTACACCTTCACCACCTTTCGGCTGTAGATGCCGAACTCCGCCACCGCCTTGTCCGTCTTAAATCCGCTCAGGAAGTCATACACCCTGTGGAAGGTAGCCGACGAGAGTCTTTTCAGGAAGGTGTCCTCCCTCACCACTCTGCGCGCACTCACAATGTCGTAGCCCTCCTTCGCCTTCCTGTACATGGCGGGCAGGTCTTCTGGTTTGTTCTGCAGGTCGCAGTCAATCACCGCCACATATTCCCCGGCGGCGTAGCTCAGTCCCGCCGTTATCGCATAAGGCTGTCCAAAGTTGCGGCTCAGGTTGATACCCTTCACCTTTTTGTCGTGGCTGCATATCTCGGTAATCTTCTGCCACGACAAATCCGGCGAACAGTCGTTCACCAGTATGATTTCGTAGTCATCAGTCAGTTCTTTGATGGCAGCATGAATGCGCTGCACCAGTTCGTTCAGCATTTTTTCGCCATGATACACAGGCGATACGATAGATAGTTCCATAATAACAAATAGTAATTCTTTGCAAAGATACAAACATTTTTTGTTTTTCAGCAATTTTTCGCCTATTTTCGTTTTTTTTGTTTAACTTTGCAATCAAAATCACTGTCGATGCAACAAAAGAGAGAAACACTTGGCCAGATCATGCGGTTTGGAGTAGTGGGTGCCATATCCACGGCGCTCCACCTGTCCATCTATTGGCTGCTGCAGCATTTCATCCATGTCAACATCGCCTATTCCGTGGGCTATTTCCTGAGTTTTCTGGCCAACTACTACCTCTCAGCCCGCTTCACGTTCCATCAGCGCACCTCGGCCCGCAACGGAGCCGGCTTTGCAGGCGCCCACATCTTCAACTATTTTCTGCAGTTGGGCCTGTTCAATGCCTTCCTGTGGTTAGG
This sequence comes from uncultured Prevotella sp., assembly GCA_900315765.1. Taxonomy (GTDB): domain Bacteria; phylum Bacteroidota; class Bacteroidia; order Bacteroidales; family Bacteroidaceae; genus Prevotella. The sequence continues at coordinate 15,640 of ONAK01000006.1, forward strand.
CGTCCACCGTCTGCTCGCCCCTTTGGCTGTGCTCATGATAGCCGTGCCCACCAATTTCGTCATCGTGCGCTTTGTATTTAAACACTTCTCTAAAAAGTCATGACTACCAGCACTCCCATCATAGGTTTCGATGCCAAGCGCATTGTTAGCAACGGCACAGGTCTCGGCTCTTACGGCCGCACCCTTATCAACGACCTCGCCCGTTTCCCTCTCACCCTCCGTCTCTACGCCCCCACCCCCGGCCGCGCCGACCTGCGTTCGCAAATCGCCGATCGCGAAAACATCACGTTTGTATATCCTCACTCCCCCTCTCACCTTCTCTCGCCTTTATGGCGAAGTCACTTCGTCGTTAACGACCTGAAACGCGACAACGTCCAATTATACCACGGTCTCTCCGGCGAGCTCCCCATCGGCATTCGCAAGAGCGGCATTAAGAGCGTCGTCACCATCCACGACCTCATATTCCTCCGCCACCCCGAGTTCTACAATCCCATCGATGTCAAGCTCTACGCCTGGAAGTTCCGCCGCACCCTCCGTGAGGCCGACCACATCATCGCCATCAGCGAGTGTACCAAGCGCGACATTCTGGAATACGGCGCTGGTCTCATCACCGAAGATAAGATCACCCTCATCTACCAGTCCTGCTCCCCCCGCTTCACCTTCTCACCTTTCACCCATTGTCATCTCGAGCGTAGTCGAGAGATCTCTTCCCCTTACATCCTCTCCGTCGGTTCCATCGAACCCCGCAAGAACACCCTCTTGGCCCTCAAAGCCCTGCACTACCTCCCATCCGATATATCGCTCGTCCTCGTAGGCCGCCACACCAAATACACCGACACCCTCCTGGCTTATGCCAAAGAGCACCAGTTAGAACATCGCCTAAAAGTCATGCATGGCGTCCCTGATTCCGAGCTCCCCGCCCTTTATGCCGGCGCCGAGTGTTTCGTCTATCCCAGTGTCTACGAAGGTTTCGGCATCCCTATCATCGAGGCCATCAGCTGTGGTCTGCCTGTTGTGGCTTGCACAGGCTCCTGTCTTGAAGAGGCAGGCGGCCCCGACTCCCTTTATGTCGCCCCCGACGATGCCCTGGGCATGGCCGATGCTATCCGTCGCAGCCTCAAGGGTGCCGAAGGTCGCGAAGAGCGCATTCAGCGCAGCATGGACTATATCCGCCGTTTCAGCGGCACCGATGTCGCCGCCCAAGTCGTCGAAGTCTACAAAAAAGTCTTAGGGGGATATTAAAGCTTCCATCTTATTTGAATATCCAGATCAGTTTGGCTCGATTGGTCAATCTGCTGATAGCTGCTGCTAATATGGTCGCGATTAAAGTAATCAGTCACACCAAGTTTTGCTGTAAGCATAAGATTTCTACTAACAGAAGCTCTAACCATCAGCCAACAACGCATACCCTTGCCATAGAACTGCTGCATGGAATAGGTATAGAGCGGTCCATTTTCATACAGATACACCCTGCTGTTATAACTATCGGTATTAAAATAGCCTACTCCAGCGTTCAGGCGTAACCAATCGTTGGTATATGCCACATTTTCACTTATCATACCACCAAGTTCAGCTTTTCCCGAAGTACAACATCCACCATCAAATTGCGTACGTGCGCTGAATCTCGATGAAGAATATTCTACACTTAGTCGGGCACGATGTTCCTGTTCTTTCACTTTCAGTCTGTAGCGCCCCATCATTTTCCATTTTTTAGTCGTATGTACACATTGAATCAGATAATCAAACGAGTGCGATGCCGTTGATTCACGATACGTAGCCCAAGGATGATAAGCATAGTCTGCATATGCACTCAACTGCCATGTTTTCGATGGTTGCCACGATAGACCTGCATATACCCCACTTTCGTTCTGCACCTTTCCACCGTCACTATAACTCTGTGCATCTAGCGATGCGTATTGGTAGGCATAAAATCGCTGCAACACCATGATATTCATATTATTATTGGTATTAACGCTTATCGTGTTTATGGTTGCGATGTGTCCTTTGCTGTCAGTAGCAGTTTCGCCATTCAGTGCCCAGCGCCTACCTCTGTAGCCATAGTCTATACTCGCATTCATAAAGTCAGTACCTTCTGGCTTATAATAGTTGTAAATCTGCTCTTTATTGGGTTTTAGCTCTCTATCCAGATGATTATACAGTGCGTTTAGAGCTAGGTGCATTCTGCCCCTATCATACCTCACAGTTCCGCCAGCTTTCAATGCATGCAGATTGTGTTTCTTTTCCATCTCGGTTTCCGTACGATGATAGCCAGTAGTTATAATCGTGCGTGCACTTCCGTCTTCGTTCAGTGTTGCATCCATCGGAGCGTACGATACAAACGCCGTTGTCCGTATGCCCCTTCCAAGTTTGATGGTGGATCCTACACCTTGAAGATAACCTTCCGATCTTGAAGAATGTGCTCGCAGCCCAACAGTGTTCCGTCCTAGATTCTGCAATATAGCAATTTTGCCTAATCCAAAACTATTGTTCATCACCATACCCATACCCATCGATACCCTATAGTTTCCAAGCACCAGTGTTTCCAGGCGTCCCATCTTTCTCAGTTGCAGATATGGTGAATAATAATCGTAGCCGAACTTATTCCCATTTGTAAAGAAAGGTTCACCAGCATCTTTCGATGCCACAACACCTAATTTCATATTATCGCCACGCTCCACCTGATAGCGGAACCAATGGCGATACCTGTCGCCCAAATAGCCATCCCTGTCACCTTTCCGCTCATAAAATGGCACACGTCCGTTTGCTATCAATTCGTGCCTGATACGCGGCATCTGCTTGGTTTCATCACCAATATACACAAAGCATTCCAGCAGTTTTCTAACCTGCGGTCCAATCTCCTTAATCATCTGCAGTTCAGCCAACGATTTCATCGAACCATAACGATACAGATACTCCATCAAAGCCTCCACCTGCTGGGTAGACAGAAATGGAATTTGTTCCAATTCTTCACGTGTAGTTTTATTGATATTTATGGGGTGTTGTTCCAGTTCACAAAGCAAATCGTAGTTCTCTTGCCACTGCTCCGATGCCATATCCTCAGCAGTCATTACTTGGTTCAGATATTGTTCCCAATCATGCTGTTCCTGCGCCCGTATCCAAAGCACAGTCAAACACATCAACAATAATAGTTTCAATCTCATAGGTTTATGCTTTCTTTTCCAGCTTGCAAAAATAGTACTTTTTTCTATAACCTCCAAGCAATTACACAAAAAAAACAAAACTGAGTTAGATATTTTTTCTCATTTGCTTCATAACGTTAATTACCATCTTTACAAATGAAAAGTAGTTAGCGAACAAATGAAAAGTAGTTAGAGAGCAAATAAAAATAAACAAAAGAGAGATAATGTATACAAAAGATCCAAATTAGTTGCATTTTATTTTGTAGTTCGCTCGATTTCCACTACCTTTGCACCCGAAATGAGAAAGGTAGTTGTTTTATCGATGATGTTGCTGCTCTGCATCTCGGCTGCCAAAGGGCAGGAGGAACAGAGAATGACCGCTGAGCAGGTGCTGGCGGAAATGGACTCGCCTACTTTTGTGCCTACCGTGAAGGTGAGCAAAGTGATGCACGAGGGAGACAGCATACAGTATATGGAGATGAACAACGTGTATGTATACCCACAACTGACATTTAAGAACAAAAGACAGGCGCAACACTATATGCGACTGGTGACAAACGTGAAAAAGGTGCTGCCGATAGCGAAAGAGGCCAGAATGATGCTGATAGAGACTACAGAGTATCTGGAGACACTGCCTGACGACAAAGCTAAGGCGGAACACATGAAACGCGTGGAACAGGACATATTCAAGACATATAAGCCTAAAATGAAAAAACTGACCTACAGCCAGGGAAAACTGCTGATAAAACTGATAGACCGCGAGTGCCACTCGAGCAGCTACGACATGATTAAGGCTTTTATGGGGCCGCTGAGAGCGGGATTCTGGCAGGTGTTTGCCTGGGGATTCGGCGCCTCGCTGAAAAAAGAGTACGACGCTCAGGGGGTGGACAGACTGACGGAGCGCGTGGTGCTGATGGTGGAGAGCGGACAGATTTAAATTAGTTTAATACTTATGGGCGCAAAATATGACATTAATTTTGTAATTTGAATAAAATTGCTTAACTTTGCACTCGAAAAAATATATTTTGTGTGGAAAAAATTGAGTTTACTCTATTAAATAAGATAGATACACCTGAGGATTTAAGAAAACTGAGGGTGGAGGATTTGCCACAGGTGTGCGCGGAACTGCGCCGAGACATCATTGAGGAAGTGGCGGTGAACCCGGGGCACCTGGCGTCGAGCCTGGGTGTGGCGGAGATAACTGTGGCTCTACACTATGTGTTTAACACGCCGGAAGACAGAATAGTTTGGGACGTGGGGCATCAGGCCTACGGACATAAGATACTGACGGGCAGAAGAGATAAATTCTGCACGAACAGAAAGCTGGGTGGCATCAAGCCGTTTCCATCGCCGGAAGAGAGCGAATACGACACCTTTGCCTGCGGACATGCCAGCAACTCGGTATCGGCGGCTCTGGGCATGGCGGTGGCAGCTGAACTGGAAGGCAAGAAGGACCGACACGTGGTGGCAGTGATAGGCGACGGCGCACTGAGCGGCGGACTGGCGTTTGAAGGACTGAACAACGTGTCGAGCAGTCCGAACAACCTGCTCATCATACTGAACGACAACAACATGAGCATAGACCGCAGCGTGGGCGGCATGAAGCAGTATCTGCTGAACCTGAGCACGAACGAGCATTACAACGCGCTGAAATTTAAAACGGTGCGCTGGCTGAAAAACCACGGTATGATGCCAGATGACCGCAAGAAGGGGCTGATAAGACTGAGCAACGCCGTGAAGAGTGCCATCAGCCACCAGCAGAACATCTTCGACGGCATGAACATACAATACTTCGGGCCGTTTGACGGACACAACGTGCAGGAACTGGTGCGCATACTGAGTCAGCTGAAGAACATGACTGGACCGAAGCTGCTGCATCTGCACACCAAGAAGGGACACGGCTATGCGCCTGCTGAGAAGGACGTGACGACCTGGCACGCACCGGGAAAATTCAACCCGGACACGGGCGAGCGCATTGTGGACAATGACCCGACGAAACCGCAGAAATATCAGGATGTATTCGGACACACGCTGCTGGAACTGGCGCAACAGAACCCGAAGATAGTGGGCGTGACACCGGCCATGCCGAGCGGATGCTCGATGAACATCATGATGAAGGAGATGCCGGAAAGGACCTTCGACGTGGGTATAGCCGAGGGGCATGCGGTGACCTTCAGCGGGGGTATGGCGAAAGACGGACTGCTGCCCTTCTGCAACATATACAGTGCGTTTGCACAAAGGGCTTTCGACAATATCATTCACGACGTGGCGCTGCTGAACCTGAACGTGGTGTTCTGCTTTGACCGCGCCGGACTGGTGGGCGAAGACGGAGCGACGCACCACGGGGCGTTTGACCTGGCGGCGCTGAGACCGGTGCCTAACCTGACTATCTGCTCGCCACTGGACGAGCACGAGCTGCGCAGACTGATGTATACGGCACAGCTGCCCAACAAGGGGCCGTTTGTGATTCGCTATCCACGAGGCGGCGGAGAGCTGCAGGACTGGAGATGCCCGCTGGAGGAGATAAAAGTGGGCACGGGACGGAAGCTGCATGACGGTAAGGACGTGGCGGTGCTGAGTATCGGACCGATAGGCAACAATGTGGTTCGCGCGATTGCGCAGCTGGAAGAGGAAAATGGAGAAATCTCTGTGGCGCATTATGATATGAGATTCCTGAAGCCGATAGATGAGGAGATTCTCGAGGAGGTGGGGCGCAACTTTAAGCGCGTGATCACCGTTGAGAACGGCGTCGTAAGAGGCGGATTGGGATCGGCCGTGCTGGAGTGGATGAACGACCACGGCTACTCGCCCAGAATACAGCGACTGGGTCTGCCCGACCACTTTGTGGAGCACGGCACCGTGAAGGAACTGATGCACATCGTTGGCATAGACGAAGAGGGCATCATAAAAGCGATTTGCGAGGTATGAAGATCGTCATAGTAGGTGCAGGCGCCGTGGGTACTCACCTGTCGAAACTGCTGTCGAGAGAGCATCAGGACTGCATACTGATTGACGCCGACGACGAACGTCTGGCGAAGATGAGCGAGTATGACGTGATGACTTACTGCGCATCGCCAACCAGCATCAAAGCGCTGAAAGAGGCGGGGGTGCAGAACGCCGACTTGTTTGTGGGCGTGACGCCGGAAGAGAGCACGAACATCAACGCCTGCATACTGGCGCACGCGCTAGGTGCGAAAAAGACGGTGGCGCGCATTGACAACTACGAATATCTGGCTCCAGGACTGCAACAGTTCTTCAAGAACCTGGGACTGGACTCGCTGATTTACCCAGAGGTGCTGGCGGCCATCGACATCAACAACGGACTGAAACTGAGTTGGGTGCGCCAGCGATGGGACGTGCACGACGGGGCACTGATACTGTTAGGCATCAAGCTGAGAGAACAGGCGGAGATACTGAACCAGCCGCTGAAGGACCTGTGCGGGCCCGACGACCCGTACCACATCGTGGCCATCAAGCGTGGCGGTGACACCATCATTCCAGGCGGTCTGGACGAGCTGAGAGTGAACGACCTGGCTTACTTTATGACCACCAAGGAGTATATTCCCTACATCCGCAAGATAGTGGGAAAAGAGCACTATACCGACGTGAAGAACGTGATTATGATGGGTGGCGGAAAAACCACCGTGAGAGCGGCTCTGACTGCGCCCGACTATATGAACATCAAGATTATAGAGAAGGACGCCAAGCGATGCGACAGACTGAACGAGCTTCTGGATAACAAAGACATCATGGTGATTCACGGCGACGGACGAGACCTGGGACTGCTGGAGGAGGAGAACATCAGAAACACGCAGGCGTTTGTGGCGCTGACAGAGAATGCGGAGACAAACATCCTGGCGTGTCTGACTGCCAAGAAAATGGGCGTGCGCAAGACCATAGCCATGGTGGAGAACCTGGACTATGTGACCATGGCCGAGAGTCTGGATATAGGTACCATCATCAATAAGAAAACCATTGCTGCCAGCCATATCTACCAGATGCTGCTGGAGGCGGATGTGGACAACCTGAGATCGCTGATGATGGTGGACAGTGAGGTGGCGGAGTTTACGGCTGCCGAGGGCTCGAAGGTGACCAAGAAGCCGGTGAAAGACCTGGGACTGCCCTTCGGCATGACCATCGGAGGACTGGTGCGCAACGGCGTGGGAATGCTGGTGAACGGTAACTCGCAGATTGAGGCGGGCGACTCGGTGATGGTGTTCTGCCACGAACAGAAATTAAACAACATAGAGAAATTCTTCAAGAAGAACGCGATATGGTAAACTTCCGTATCATCAGTAAGATTATCGGCTCGCTGCTCTTTATCGAGGGGCAGTTCATGGGATGGTGCGCCCTGATGTCGTTTCTATACCACGAAGACGACCTGATGGCGTTTCTGATTTCGCTGCTGATAACCTTCGGAAGCGGATTCTTCTTCCTGTACTTAGGAAGAAACGCTGACAACACGCTGAGCCGTAGGGATGCGTACCTGGTGGTGACAGCTGCCTGGGTGGTGTTCTCGTTCTTCGGCATGTTCCCCTTCCTGATTCATGGCAGCATCACGAACATTACGGATGCCTTCTTTGAATCGACATCGGGATTTACGACGACGGGGGCCTCGATACTGGACGACGTGGAGACGCTGCCGCACGCCATACTCTTCTGGCGATCGCTGACGCAATGGATAGGCGGACTGGGAATCGTATTCTTTACCATCGCCATCCTGCCATCGCTGGTGGGAGGTAGCGTGAAGATATTCGCGGCAGAGGCCACGGGACCAATCAAGGCGAAGATGCACCCCAGACTGTCGACAACGGCAAAGTGGATATGGAGCATCTACTTTATACTGACCATCGGTTGCGGACTGGCCTACTGGCTGGCGGGCATGGACCTGTTTGAGGCTACCAACTACTCGATGACAACGACGGCAACAGGCGGATTTGCCATCCACAACGAGAGTACGGAGTACTTCAACTCGCCTACCATCGACTATATCTCGATAGCCTTCCAGTTCCTCTCGGGCATCAACTTCACCTTATTATATCTATGTATCATCAAGATGAAGCTGAAAGCGCTGCTGACAAACTCGGAATTCAAACTCTATCTGGGCGTAGTGACGGGTGCCACGCTGTGGATTATGTATCTGCTGCTGACACGTATGGACTACGACCTGGAGCACGCCTTCAGAGCGGCGCTGTTCCAGGTGGTATCGTTTATGACTACCACGGGTATGTTTAACGAGGACGCCGGAGCCTGGCCTCACATCACCTGGGTGATACTGGGTGTGGTGATGTATTTGGGCGCCTGCGCAGGCAGTACGAGCGGCGGATTTAAATGCGTGAGAGGCGTGATGCTGCTGAAGGTGATACGTAACAACTTCCGCCAGATACTGCACCCGAATGCGGTGCTGCCCGTGAAGATTAACGGGGTGAACATACCGCAATCGAAACTGGTGGCGCTGTTTGCATTCTTTACGCTGACCATCCTGATGACGCTGGTAACGGCTACCATCATGATTGTGGCTGGCATAGACAATACCAATGCCATCACCATCGCACTGAGTTGTGTGGGCAATGTGGGTCCGACACTGGGCACGCAGATTGGTCCGGTGATGTCGTGGTCGACCCTACCCGACTTTATCAAGTGGATTCTATGTCCGCTGATGCTGATGGGACGTCTGGAGATCATGACGGTGCTGGTGCTGTTCACACCCAGCTTCTGGAAAGAAAATTGACAATTGATAATTGATAATTGATAATTAAGCAATGTACAAGTTCGAACCATTAATTAAGCAAATGATCTGGGGCAGCGAGAGCTGGATGATTTCAGGAGTAGAAAACAATGAGACCTTAGTGGCCAACGGTAGCGAGAAGGGCAAAAGCCTGAACGCACTGGTGGGGGAACTGAAGGAGAAGCTGGTAGGACAAGAGAACTACGAGCGATTCGGCAATGAGTTCCCACTGCTCATTAAGTTTATCGACGCAAAACGCGACCTGAGCATACAGGTACACCCCAACGATGAGATAGCGCATAAGCACGGTAAGTCGCGCGGAAAAACGGAGATGTGGTACGCACTGCCTTCGGCGGCAGACGCCAAGCTGTACTGCGGACTGAAGCAGCAGATTACGCCTGAGGAGTATAAGGCGATGGTGGAAAACGACACCATCACGGAGGCGCTGGCGCAATATGACGTGAAAGAGGACGACAGCTTCTTTATTCCTGCCGGGCGAATTCATGCCATCGGAGGCGGATGCGTGGTGGCTGAGATTCAGCAGACGAGTGATGTGACTTACCGCATCTATGACTACAAGCGCAAGGATAAGGATGGCAACTACCGCGAGTTGCACACGGAGAAGGCGGCTGAGAGTATAGACTACACGGTGCTGCCCGACTACCGCACGGCTTACACGCCTGCGAAAAACGAGGGGGTAATGATAGCAGACTGCCCCTATTTTACCACAGCGGTATACGACCTGACGGAGCCCATGGTGCTGGATTACTCGGAGCTGGACTCATTTGTGATCCTCATCGCAGTAAAGGGCGAGGGAACGATCAAGGCGAACGGTGAGGAAATGGCGTTCGGCAAGGGTGACACAATCCTTCTACCCGCCACGACCACCGAAGTGGTCATCACAGGAACCGTAAAATTCCTCGAAACCTTCGTATAATTTTTTGGCACTAATCCGTGCCTAAATATGACTGAATGTCGGATTGGATGCGGCGGAACTGCTCGGAGGTGGTGTAGCCGGTATTCTTTTTAAGCATAACCTTGATGTCCTGGAGCGAGTTTTCGTAACAGGACATTTCATTTCGTTTCTGCGTCTTGTGGGCGGTGGCGTAGAAAATCTCGTTCTGACGCTCCTGGCGCAGGAGGTTGCACACCTTGGTGAGGATGGGCGACACAACGGTGTCGAACAGATGATGGCCCTGAATATAGAGATAGGTGGTCTGGGGGGTGACACCCAGGGCTCGGATATCGTCCTTGGTGGCCAGATACTCATCCTTGGCATCGGGGTACTGGCGCTGAAGCTCATTGATCTTGGTATGTACCTTGCGCTTGACATTGGCTATAGACGCTCCCGGGTTCTGAACATTGAAACCACCGGGGTCGGCAATGCGGTTGAAATCGGTGATGGAGAACTTGGGATAGAGGCCGTTGCGATACATCATGACAGACCACACAAACAACGGGAACAAGGCCTCGCTGAACTGCGTGAAATACTCGCGGAAGTCGAAGATGCGGTGATCGTTGAGCGTGACCGACACGCAGACATTATGCAACGAAGGGGCGTAGCACTGAAAATTCTCGATGGCATACACATAGGTGTGGAAGACATACGGACTGTCGAGGACACTGCGCGACTGACGGGTGCGGCCCTGAATAAGATAGTCGTAATCGGCATCGACGCAGGCTATCATATCGCGACCAAGGGGCTCGCCCTCCAAAAAATTCATCAGCACCGACTTCTTGCCGCGCGTGAGGTTGACCTTAGAAGGCAGCATGACCTCGAAGTAACGCTTGTCGTTCTCGAACTCGGTGAGTACCGTGCGCCAGAAGTAGATATCGTCGTAGCTCTCGACATAGGCCACAATCCTACGGCGCGCCTTCTTGGAGGTGAGCGCATTGGCCGCCTCGAAATACTTGCTGTTGATATTATCCTTTAATCTACTAGTCATAAGCTAGAAATACTAGTCATACTAGTCATACTAGAAAAAAAAATTATACCGTTATATCAGAAACCTCGGTGACGCTGTCTACCCAGCCGTTCATGACGATGGCGGGAGAATGGGTGGTGAGAATAATCTGCACGTTGGGGTTGAGCTCCAGACAGAGGTCGACAAGGCACTTCTGCCACTCAAGATGCAACGACACCTCGGGCTCGTCCATAAACAGTACATAGGGCTGATTATCCTCTACCAGAACGGTGAGCAGGATGATGAGAATCTGCTTCTCTCCACTCGACAGCTGATAGGGCAACAGCACCTCGCCTATCTGAGTGAAACGGAGCTCGTTCTCGGTGCGGATCATCTTCTTACCTGTCTCGCGGAACAGGTCGTCGACGATATCCTGGAAGCGGGTTTTCTTCTGAGACAGCTGCTGAGCGGCATCGGTATCGCCACTCTGAAGCTTCTGGATGATACGATTACCAATGTTTACCTGATAATCGAGATACTTACGCTGCAGATTGTAGAGCTGGATGTCGAGCAGCGAACCGCCGCCAACGCCTGCTAAGGCAGAGAGTGCCTGTCGCAAAAAGCCCTCGCCCTCGGCCAATGCTTGTTGCAGATTGGAGTCGAGCGAGCGAATGATGTCGAAGCGAATCCACTTGGCATCATCGGGCTCTACATCGAGGTGGACACCCTTGAGCATGTGGGACGGGAACTCGCCACCAGCAATAAGGCCCTTAACAACCTTGTTAAGGATGGTGCTCTTACCTACGCCATTCATGCCGCTGAGGATATTGACATGGCGGTTAAGCTCCCACACAATATGTTTCTTTCCGCTCCAAAGCGAATCAATCTCTATCCTTTTGATGTAATCAGCGTACTTAGGCATAGGCAAGGTTTTTAGTAAGTTTCAGAATGCTATTTGACTATTTAAACGCAGGGCGTTTCTCGCCTGGATGCCAGATGTCGTAAACAGCTATATCGAATACCAAATCGCTATATCCGGGAATATCGCTGTAGTCGGCAGTGCCGTATCCAAGCTTGTAAGAGAAGTGTACACGCCAGCGATCGCCCACGCGCATGTTCTGCAGAGCGGTAGAGAAACCGTCGCGCAAACCTGACTCGCCTGGGGAGAACTTGGTGGTTCCAGCGGTGGTCCAGTCGAAATCGCCCAGATAGGTCTGGTCGAACACATAACCATCGGTGTAAGACGGACTGGGGATGAGACGACCGCGATAAGCCACACGGACTGTATCGGTGAACAGCGCTGGCTCTCCACTACCCGACTCGAGCACCTCTACATAGACGTAATCGGTGGCGTCGGCACCAGAGATGGTGGTGTTCTTACTGTAGGTGAGATACTTAGGCATGGAACTGGCAGCGAGCTTCTGGATATAAGCATCGTTCTTTTCCTGCCACTGGGCATACTCCTCTTCAGTATCGCTGTTCTCGCTGCAAGAGACAAGGAATAGTGAACAGTGAATAGTGAATAGTATCACCCCCACAAATCCAAGCCATTTCCTACAGCTATATTTAATATTCATACTTTTCATCATTCACTATTCACTCTTCACTAATCACTATTCACTAATCACTATTCACTAATCACTATTCACTAATCACTATTCACTAATGATTACTGAAGCTTCTTTAGCAGACTGGCGATGCTAACCTTATCCTCGATGATAGCGTTAAGATCGCTGATGTTGACGCGCTCCTGCTCCATAGTGTCGCGGAAACGCAGGGTTACCTTACCATCGGTGAGAGAATCGTGATCGACGGTGACGCAGTAAGGAGTACCAATGGCATCCTGACGGCGATAGCGCTTTCCGATAGAATCCTTCTCATCGTACTGACAAGCGAAGTGATACTTCAGCTGGTCGATAATCTCACGAGCCTTCTCGGGCAGACCGTCTTTCTTAACCAGAGGCATTACAGCGCACTTAACTGGTGCGAGGGCTGCTGGCAGACGAAGTACGGTACGGGTCTCGCCATTCTCGAGCTTCTCCTCGTCGAAAGCATGACACATGATTGAGAGGAACATACGGTCGACACCAATAGAGGTCTCGATGACATACGGTGTGTAGCTCTCGTTGGTCTGAGGATCGAAGTACTTGATGCTCTTGCCTGAGAACTTCTCGTGCTGAGAAAGGTCGAAGTTGGTACGAGAGTGGATACCCTCAACCTCCTTGAAGCCGAATGGCATCTTGAACTCGATATCGGTAGCTGCGTTAGCATAGTGAGCCAGTTTGTCGTGATCGTGGAAACGATAGTTCTCAGCACCAAAGCCCAGTGCCTGATGCCACTTCATACGAGTCTCCTTCCACTTGGGGAACCACTCGAGCTCAGTGCCAGGAGCTACGAAGAACTGCATCTCCATCTGCTCGAACTCGCGCATACGGAAGATGAACTGACGGGCTACAATCTCGTTACGGAAAGCCTTACCAATCTGGGCGATACCGAAAGGAATCTTCATACGACCGGTCTTCTGTACGTTCAGGTAGTTTACGAAGATACCCTGAGCAGTCTCAGGACGCAGGTAAACCTTCATCGAAGCATCGGCGCTGGCACCCATCTCGGTAGCGAACATGAGGTTGAACTGACGAACATCGGTCCAGTTCTTGGTACCGCTGATAGGATCAACAATCTCCTCGTCGAGGATAATCTGCTTGAGAGCCTCGAGATCGGGCCCCTGCATGGCAGCTGCATAACGGGCATGCAGATTGTCGCGCTTCTCCTTAGTTTCCTTGACGCGCTCGCTGGTCTCCATGTACTTAGCCTCGTCGAAGCTGTCGCCAAAACGCTTGCGAGCCTTCTCTACTTCCTTCTGAATCTTCTCGTCGTACTTGGCAATCTGATCCTCGATGAGTACGTCGGCACGATAGCGCTTCTTAGAGTCGCGGTTGTCGATAAGAGGATCGTTGAAGGCATCAACGTGACCTGAAGCCTTCCATATGGTGGGGTGCATAAAGATGGCGCTATCGATACCTACGATATTCTCGTGAAGCATGGTCATAGCCTTCCACCAATACTGCTTAATGTTATTCTTCAACTCAACACCGTTCTGACCGTAATCGTAAACGGCTCCTAAACCATCGTAAATCTCACTTGAGGGGAATACAAAGCCATACTCCTTGCAGTGGCTTACGATTTTCTTAAATACATCTTCCTGTGCCATAATAAACGTTTATTTTACAATTTTGCTGCAAAGGTACACAAATTAATTGATAATTGACAATTGATAGTTGATAATTAACAAAAAATCATAGAAAATCCCCGCCTTTGGGCGAGGATTAACGTGATTTAGTTGAACAGATAGCGTATCGTGAACATTATCTGATAGGTGGACTGCAGTCCGAGGAAATCGGAATAAGTACTCAGATGGCGTTCGCCGTTCACGGTGTTGTAGGTGTACTTGCCCTTGTTGTAAGAGAGAAGCGAAGTCTCGGTGACCTGCTTGAACAAGCCCCACTTCTTGTTAAGGAAATTGGGCAGGTTCAGAATGTCGACACCCAACTGCAGTGTGTGCTTGGTCTTGCCAACGTTCAGACTCATATCGTGTTCAAACTTAAAGTCAATCTGATGATGCCAAGGCATCTTGGCGCCGCCGCGCTCGGCATATTTTCCAGTGCGGTTCTTCAGGTAGTCGTCTTGCTGGATATAGGCCCAGAAGTCGTCGCGCTGCATGTCGGCTGTATATACCTTATGATCGGCACCGTAAGTGCTCTCGGCAAAGTCCCAACTGTCGAGTTCCTGACGCGAAGCGGGCACGTAGATAAGGTTGGCTGGCGCCAAGGCATCGCTGTTGACATTCGTCGAGAAGATATAGCTGTAGCGACTGAAAGCATACTCAGTGAGGAAGCCATACTGATAGCCATCGTAAACCAGCGAGAAACGAGAGCTGTTGTTCTTCGACTCCTTGAGGGTATAGCTGGCAGATATCAACAGGCGGTTAGGAGCAACGTAAGTGGCATAACCCAACTCGTTATCGTTGACTGCATTCACGGAGTTACGATAGTTGTTGTAGGCAGAGGCTACCTGGTTTCCGATACCATCGGTATAGGTCTTGGCCTTTGACAAGGTGTAGCTGGCAGAGAGGTCGAGACCGAAGTCGAACTTCTTGCGCAGCTGGGCGCTCAACGACATGTAGTAGGCCTTGCCACCAGCATTCTCGAGCACATAGGCTGAGGAATTGGCGTCGTAATACGACATCCTATGGCGCACATCGCCGTGACCCAGATCGATGGTTGATGAGCCATCCCAATAGATATCGCGATTGGCCACCACAACTGGGTTGATATCCTTATTATAGATAGCCTCGACGGTTAAATCGATATCGCCAGGCAGTTTGGCATCTACAGCGAGTGAGGTCTTCCAAGTCTTTGGCATGCGCAAATCATCGCTCAGGATAGTGGCGCTGCTGGGCACACTGATCTTACTCTGGGCACCAATCTGCTGCAGCATATCCTGCTGACTGGTGGTAAAGGTAGGAATAGTGCCCTTGGTTTGAGAGGCGATATAAGAGGTCTGACCCATACCTGAGTTACCTACAGCCGAAATGAGCCAAACGAAAGGCAGACGACCTATGAACAGACCCGAACCTCCACGCAGGATGATATTGCGCTCGCCTGTAATATCCCAGTTAAAGCCCACACGAGGTGATACTGAGACGCTGGCCTTTGGCACATTATCAGTGCGGAAATGCTGACCGCCGAAGTCAATCTTATAAAAATCCTCGTTGAAATTATCTTTCAGACTGGGATATGAAGGCAACTCGAAACGCAAGCCAAGCGACAGGCGGAAGCGATCGGAGAGGCTCATATTATCCTGGAAATAGAGCGACCACTGGTTGGTGCTCATCTTGGATACAAACTGAGAGTGGTCGGCATTATTACCAAAAGTGATACCAAACAAGCGGGTGTTCTCCTTGGTGAACACGCTGGCCCAATCGCCTGCTGCCACCTGCTCGGGGGTAGCCTGGAAAGCATAATAGCCGGCTCCAGCCTGAGCGTAACCATTGGCTGCCCAATCGTGCTCGTACTGGATACCACCAAACAGATTGTGCTTACCCAGCAAGATGTTCACCTCGTCGGTAATCACTGTGGTCTTGGTCTTGGCCACATTGCCGTAAGTAAACAAATCGCCTGTGAGTGCCCAGTAGGGATAATGGTCCTGACCATCGTTCATCACGATTTCGACCACAGGCACATCAACGCCGTACTCATTGCTTCGTGGTTGGTCCTGATAGGAATAAGTGGCGCGCAGGGTGTTGTGCAACTTACCGAACTTGCTGTTCAACTCGGCTGCTACAGAAGTGAAACGGAACTCAGTCATATAGCGGCTTGAAAGGGCCGACATACCGTAATCGGTATTATCGCCATAAGAGTTCTGGTTTCCACCATAGATGATAGAGGTGCGATTGCTACCGATGCTACGAGAGGCGGAAGCTGGGTTAGACTCCTTGCGGTTTGACTTGGTGAAACGGATGTTGAACTTATGATCGTCGTTGATGTTCCAATCCAAACGGGCCAGAATACGATAGGCTGGCGTCTTAATATTATAATTCTGCCAAGGACCTGTGGTAATGCCATAGGTGTTCTGCAGATAGTTTGACAGGCTCTCCAACTCAGAAAGTCGGGGGCGGCGATTGGTGGCGGTATAAGGTGTAGAACCATTACCAGCCTGAACAGCAGGACCTGCTGTGACATTATCTTCGTACTCGCCATTGACGAAGAAGAAGAGCTTATCCTTCAAGATAGGACCGCCAAAGCTCAAGCCGAAAGTGCTGTTATGGCTCTTGGGCTGAGGCAGTTCGGCAGAACGAATCTTATTTCCCTTCAGGGCCGAACTGGTGAGGAAGGTATAAGCCACACCCTTAAAGGTGTTGGTACCACTCTTGGTAACCGCATTGATGCCACCACCTGTAAAACCGCTTTGGCGCACATCGTATGGGGTTACAGAAACCGTCATCTGGTCGAGGGCCTCGAGTGAGATAGGTGTACCGCCACCAGGCAGAGGCGTGGGTTCCATACCAAACGAATCGTTGAACGAAGCACCATCGATGGTCACAAACGACTGGCGATAGTTACCACCACCAATAGCCATTCCGCTGGCAGAACTTGACTGTGGCGTCATCTTCATCAGGTCGGTCATCGAGCGCCCAATGGTAGGCACAGCGGCCATCTGATTGGCATTCAGACTGGTAACAGCACCACTGCGATCGCTACGCATAGTGTTGTTGGCCTTAGCCGTAACCACAATCTCCTGAATCATCTCAGAGCCCTCGCTGAGCGATGCATTTACAACAGCATTCTGACCCAGAGACAGCTGGATGTCGGAGAACTTGGCCGTCTGGAAGCCGATGTACGACACTTCAACCTCGTAAGGACCACCTGCCTTCATACCCGTAATGGTATAATGGCCATCGATGTTAGTTACAGCACGATATACTGAACCTGAGGGAACATGCTTTGCTGTAATGGTTGCTCCAATAGCCTCTTCGCCACCAGCCATCACGGCGCCTGTGATTCCAGAGGTTGTAACCTGAGCAAAAACGGAAAGCGAAACTGTTAATATTGCTACCGTTATCAGTAGTATTCTTTTCATTGTCAACCGGTTTTATTAGACTTTGGGGCAAAGGTACAAAAAAAACAGATACGCTGCAAGTTTTTGTGTAAAAAAATGAAAAGTACCTAGGCAACAATTACATCCTAAGTACTTTTCAAATGAAATCCAGGTACTTTTCAAAAACAGTACTACTTCACGATAATCTTCTTATTCTTCTTAATGTAGATGCCCTTCTTCAGGCGATTTCCATCAACGCGCTGACCACGCAGGTTGTAAATAGCACCATCGTCCTCGATGAAGATGCTTCGGGTAATCTCCTCAATACCAGAGGTTACAGGCATATAATTGTTGTAGCTGAAAGCCTCGTCCATCATACTACCCCAGATATACTGCTCCAGACCAGGATAATCGACAAACGGATTGCGGTTGCCCTGAATGCCATAGATAGCCTCATTACGCTTGATCTCCTTCTCGCTGACAGGATCATTTGCTGCCCAACGGAGCAACATCTTCAGTGCCCAATCAGTAAAGAATGGATATACATTCGATGCTAGCATATCACTCGACCAGTTAGCAGGACTACGAGTTACACCTTTCTCGTTTTTATACGACTCATAGCAAGTAGCCATATAGAAGTAAACACGAGCCAAGTCACCCTTATACTCGTCATTAGGTTCAAACACTCGTCCGTTCTGTCCATTCACCTTGTAACCTAGGTCGTCCTTACAACGTCCAAACTTTGAGAAACCACCCGCTGACTGTTTGGTGATATTAGGCCCCACCTCGCCATAAGGATAATTTGATCTCATAGTGTTAATTAAGCGGTCTGTTGGGAACAGATGATGAAGATCTGTATACATAGGATATACATTGACAGTATAATTATCCTGAGTAGCTTCATTAAACCAACTCTTAGGCATAGCGTGCTCACGATTATACTTCACACCTTCTTCTACATCATCTCCCTTATCGCGGTCAGTCCTTGGGGTGAAATTAGAAATACCTGAATAGATTTCCCAAATCATACCATCCTCACGAAGATCGTAAGACTCAATCGCATCCCATACACCATAGGTGTACTTCTGGATGGTATGCGGACTGATGATAGAGAAAAGAGCTGTTTTCAGTTCTTGAGCTTTCTTACCATCAGCTGCCTGATAGTAAGTTCCCGTTTCGTTTGGTCCCTGTGCCCAAGCTGAGCATACGGAAAGGACAAAAAGAAAAAGTAGAGATTTCTTCATATGTATAACATCTTGGTTTAAGGAAAAATGCTCCCAATGCCTCTTACGGCATCGGGAGCAAATAATATATTCGTAATAGATTACTCAGCGTGCTGGAATCCGAAGCAGATACCACCGCAGAGCTCTACGAGTCCTTTATAGGTATCCTTATAACCAATCATGGTCAGCTGGTCACCTACCTGAATATTGTTGTCGGCAATGAAGAACTTGCGATCGTCGCCTGTAGCACCCCAACCAGGATAGCAACCATAAACGTAAAGTTCGTTGGTACCATCGGTGATGTAGAGGTTACCATAATCGTTTGGTTTTCCATTGCTACCATTCAGCGAGCTGATAGTACCAGTTACCATATAATAGGTATTCTTATCATCAGGCTTAGAGAGGAACTCCTCGATTGTAACAGGTGTTACAGGGATGTGGCTCTCATACTGAGCACCAGTCATCTGGGCTGAGCCCTTGTACTCACCACGCTTACCAACGAGTGTTACGATGTCACCCTCCTTCAGGCCAAGCTTCTCAAAGTCGCCCTTAGCGCCTACACCATAAACGTAAGCCTCGCCAGAGAAGTCCTTAATGTAGATGTTACCATACTCAGCCTTAGCAATCTTGGTGATAACACCAGTTACACGATACTGAGAGTTTCCAACAGGTGCAGCAAGGAACTCAGCCACGTTGCACTCTACGATAGCACCCTTCTGAGAGATAGTAGCCTGAGAGGTGTACTCCTTAGAACCATCAGTGGTCTTGAAGGTTACAGTTGTCTCACGATCGCCACCCTCATTGTTCTTAGCATAGAAGGTAACAGTTGGGTTAGTACCTACTGTAGATGAGGTAACACCCAGCCAATCCTTAGCATCAGCAGGAATCTCAACAGCCACACCAGTACCCTTACATGTGAGGTGAGCAGTGATCTCGCCACCCTCAACAGGCAGTTCGCTAGTAACAACATCGCCAACAGTCAGAGAGTCTACCTTGATAAGAGACTTAACAATCTTAACTACGGTTACGTCAACCAGTTCAACAGTACCATTGTAGGTAGTCTTTGGACCCTGTACAGTAATCTGGTCGCCTACCTCGAGACCCCAGCTTGAGAAGTTCTTAGTACCACCATTCTTATCGAGCGTACCATAGATGTAAACCTCACCTGTACCATCATTGAGATACCAGTTACCATAAGTGGTATTGGCAATAGATGTAACCACACCAGTTACCTGATAGGTCTTAGAGTCAGGACCAGCAAGAACCTCAGCGCAAGAAGCGTTCTCGATAGTTACCAATCCCTGAATAACGCGAATGCGCTGCTCCTCACCATTAGATGAGATAATGAGTTCGCATGAACGGCCTTCGCCAGCCTCAGCACTGAACACGAGCTTAGTCTCGCCTGCAGCACCTGATTCCTGATTAACCTTAAGCCATGTTGGAGTGGCATAATGTTTAACCACCTCTTTATCACCTTCTTTCTCTTTTACCTCGAAAATCTTCTCGAACTCCCAATTACCATTGGCTGTGAGTTCAATCTCTGTTGATCCGCCAGCAGTGTTAAGAGAAACGTATGACTGAGAAACTCTGATGCCCTCGAGATATGAAGGATCATTATCTTTTGCACAGCTAGTGAATAATGCAGCTACAACTGCTACAAGAGACGGAATGAAATATTTAAGTTTCATATTTGTCTTACCTTTAATTAATTAGTTGAAATAATACTTAACACCGATAGAAGCATACCAGCACTGACCAATACTATAGTTAGTGGTCCAAGTCTGAGTGTTGCCATTGATAGACTTTGGAGTAGAGAAGGTAGCGAAGCCCTGTGCGTCGACACCCTCGTACTTCAGGATCTTAGCCTCTGAACCAATCTCTGGATTCAGGTACTTAGCTACACCCCATGAAGAGTCGAAGAAGTTGAGAACGTTCTTCATATCGAATGTGAGCTGCAGCATGTGCTTGGTCTTACCGATGTTCAGCTTGAAGTCGTGCTTGTAGCCGAAGTCAAGGCGGTGTACCCATGGAGAGTAAACGCTGTAAGCCTCAGCATACTCACCCTGGTGCTTGCTCAGATAGCTATCGTTGTGAACATAGTCCATGAAGCGGGTCTTGTCGTCGTCGCTTACAAAGCGGAACATATTGTTAGCAACCTCCTCATCTGTTGGGATGTAGAGTGCATCGTAAGCGTAACCATCGCCGTTCATATCGTTCTGCATCATGTAAGAGTAGCTGTTTCCACCACGCCATGCTTCGTATACGAAGTTATAGTGGTTGCCACACTTATCGTGAAGAGTAGCGCTTGCTACGATACGATCAGGAGTTACATACTGAGAGTTGTGCAACTTAATGTTGTTTGGTCCCTCGTAAGTAGGAACGTATGTGAATGCAGACTCAGCAGCTGAACCAGGCATACCAGTAACCTCCTTAGATACAGTGTGAGTATAAGCAGCCATCAGGCTAATCCAGTCGGCAGGCTGAGCGTTCAGAGTAATGTTAGCACTCCAACCGTAACCACGGCTTGTGTTCTCAAGAACAAATGCCTTGGTACCTGAACGGAAGTCGTCTGGGAAGATAGGACGGTTGTCAACACCATTGAAGCGGGCGAAACCACCTACATTCTTAATACTCCAGTCAGAGATTGACACACCATTAAGAGTCTTATTGTAGATTCCCTCAACAGTAACTGTGAATGGGAACTCAACAGGAATCTGATAGTCGATAGCCAAAGAGGTCTTCCAAACCTGAGGCATTTTGAAGCTAGGATCAACACCGTTAACAGCAGAAGGAACTGTTCCGTCCTCAGGCTTAACAGTTGTAGGATAGCCGAGACTCTGGAGCTTAGCAAGCATATCGCTGACATTTGTCATAGGACCACCAGCGAACTCTTCCATACCAAAGCCCATCTTGCTGGCATTCTTAGCATTGATCTGTGCCTGATACTGAACCAGACCACCATTGGTAGGCATGTTGGTGAAGAATACCAGAGGCAGACGACCAGAGAAGAGACCAGTACCACCACGAACCTTCAGGCTCTTGTCACCAAATACGTCGTAGGTGAATCCCAGACGTGGAGAGAAGGTGATGCTGTTCTTTGGCCACTTACCTGTATCAACGTGGCGACCGTTATAATCGAGATTCAGAATAGCTGCGTTAGTCATCAGGTCGTTGTTGTTGAAGAACAATCCATCAACACGCAGACCGTAGGTGAGCTTGAACTTATCGTTGATGTTCCACTCATCCTGAGCATAGATACCAGGACGATTGAACTGAACGCGAGCAGCAGGAGCTGTCTCACCATCGTAACCGTAAGTCAGACAGAAAATCTCAGGAGTCTGGTTGAACAGCATATCTGGCTGAAGCTTACCAGCTATGTACATATCGTCAGTAAGGTTGTAACGATAGTAACCAGAACCATTACGCATATACATATTGTCGGCCATCTGATGCTCGAAACTGATACCAGCCATAATCTTATGGGCACCAGCATAATAGGTTACATCGTCCTTGATGTTCCAAATGGTGTTGTGAACAGCGTTGTTCCATGTGAACAGCTCATAACCCAGAGCGATGTAGTTGTTATCGTCCTTAGTGATATCAATGAATGGGAACTCAGAAGAGTTTGTACCACGGATATCATCGAGCTTAGAGATAGTAGCCAGCAACTGGTTAGAAAGATTATCAGTAAGACGGCTATTGAAGTCGAGTGACCAAGAATGTACGGTATTCTTCATAGAGTACATAGCGTTGGCATACGACATAGAATACTGAGACATACGGGCACCACTCATACGAGTACCACCATCCATAGAGGTAGCATTTGGAGCATTCCAAACATTATTCTTAGTATAGTTATAGCGCAGAGCTACCTTGTGACGATCGTTGATGTTCCAGTCTAAGCGGGCCATCAGCTTATAGTTACTCTCATCAGCTGGGAAACTTGTCCAAGAGCCTGTATCGTAACCATACTTGCTGGCCATATAATTAGAGATAGCCTCAAGATCCTTGTTTGTTGTACGAGAGATATAGTTATCAGCATCAGCCTTACCATCCTCAGAGCCCTTCCAACGGTTAACAACTGATGGAATCTTAATCATCTCACCGTTGACGAAGAAGAAGAGTTTGTTCTTGATGATTGGGCCACCCAGAGTGAAACCGTAAGTTGTAGTCTGAGACTTCTCACGAGCACCCTGAATCTGCTGACGATTTACAGCGTCACCCTGCATATTCTCGTTCTTGTGGTAAACATAAGCACTACCCTTGAAGGTGTTAGTACCCGACTTAGTAATAGCGTTTACACCACCACCAATGAAGTTGGTCTGACGTACATCGTAAGGAGAGATAACAACCTGCAACTCCTCGATAGCATCGATAGAGATTGGGTTACCACCACCAGGAAGGTTTGCACTCAAACCAAAGTTGTTGTTAAAGTTAGCACCATCAACAGTGAAGTTGGCAGTACGACCATCAGCACCAGCGAAGCTCATGCCATTACCTCCATAAGGAGACAGACGAGTAACATCTGTGATTGAACGGCTAACGGTTGGCAGGTTGGTAATCTGCGAGCTGTTAATGTTAGTAGCAGCACCTGTCTTCTCAGCAGCGAACTTTGAAGCCTTACCACTTACTACAACCTCTGCAAGCTCAGTAGCGTCCTCTGACAAGAATACTGAGAGATTGTAGGTTTCAGCCAGCTGGAGGATAATCCCCTTAACGGTTTTGGGCTGGAAACCGATGTAAGAAATGGTCACATTGTAAGGACCACCAGTACGCATACCATTAATCGAGAAACGACCTGTGGTATTGGTCACTGCTGTGTAACGAGTACCAGAAGGCTCGTGAACAGCCACAACTGTAGCACCGATGACTTCCTCGCCATTAGCATTGTCGAGGGTCACCTTTCCAGCCATACTTGAAGTTGTGATTTGCGCCATCAATGTTAGCGAAAACGTTAACATCATAGCAACCAGAAAGAGTAATCTTTTCTGCATAAATTTTTAACTGTTTTAATTAATTAATTATCGGAATAAAACCGGATTATTTAAATTTCGCCGCAAAGTTAGAAAAAATATTCTATTTATTGATAAAAATCGACAACTTTTTTAAAAAAACGCAAAAAAACTTGAGTAAAGTTAATCCTCCTCCTCAAGGTCCTCAAACTCAAAATCGTCCAAATCTTCGATTTCGTCGTCATCAATGTACTCTATGTCCTCATCTTCGCCCTCATCGGCAAGTTCCTGAGCAAAAACACTCATATCCTTGTCGCGATGCACAAGAGAGTCCTCAGAGGTAATCACATTGAGTTTATTGCTTTCAGAGTTAAGTTCACTCCAAAGCACATCCTTTAGTTCGTCTAGTCCGTAACCTGTTACTGCCGAGATAAACACCACGGGAAGATCGCTTGGCAGAGTCTCCTTAAGCATCTCTATCAGCTCTTCGTCAAGGAGATCGCACTTGGTTACAGCCAGAACGCGATGTTTATCGAGCATCTCAGGATTAAACTGAGCAAGCTCGTTGAGCAAAATTTCATATTCTCGCTTGATATCATCTGTATCGCCAGGTACCATAAAGAGCAACAGCGAGTTTCGCTCTATATGGCGCAAGAACCTGAGTCCCAAGCCCTTACCCTCGGAAGCACCCTCGATAATTCCTGGTATATCGGCCATAACAAACGACTTGTTATCGCGATAACCAACAATACCCAAAGAGGGTTCCATCGTAGTAAAGGGATAATTTGCTATCTTGGGCTTAGCATTCGAAAGCGATGAGACCAAGGTAGATTTTCCCGCATTAGGAAAACCTACCAAGCCCACATCAGCTAAGAGTTTCAATTCAAGAATAATGGTCATCTCCTGCATAGGCTCACCAGGCTGAGCGTAACGCGGAGCCTGATTGGTAGCTGTACGGAACTGGAAATTACCCAATCCGCCACGACCACCCTTGAGCAGCAGAACTTCCTGACCATCGTATGTAACATCGCAGACATATTTACCCGTTTCAGCGTTATAGACTACAGTACCACAAGGCACATCAATGTAAACATCTTTTCCATCGGTA
Source organism: uncultured Prevotella sp. (assembly GCA_900315765.1). GTDB lineage: Bacteria > Bacteroidota > Bacteroidia > Bacteroidales > Bacteroidaceae > Prevotella. The sequence continues at coordinate 40,292 of ONAK01000006.1, forward strand.
CCATGACACTTGTCGCGACCGCCATTACCTCCGTGTTCTGCAAAGATATGGCGCTCATATTTGAGGTGCAAAAGAGTCCAGTAGTTATGGTTTCCGCGCAGAATAATACTTCCACCCTTTCCACCATCACCACCATCAGGGCCACCATTAGGATTATACTTTACATGGCGCAAATGCATACTGCCCTTACCACCCTTACCAGAGCGGCAGTAAATCTTAACGTAGTCTACGAAATTACTCTCCATACAAGTTCTGCTAGGTATGCTAGGTATGCTTGTTATACTAGTTATGCTAGCCTCTAGATATTATCAATAACACTGCAAATATCTGCAAAGATGCGATCCAGCTCACCCAGACCGTCGATATGATAGTGAACACCCTCCTGCTTATACCACTCGATGAGAGGCATTGTCTGAGAGTGATAAACCACGAGGCGCTTTTTGATGGTCTCCTCGTTGTCGTCAGCACGTCCGCTCTGCTGTCCACGCAGGATGAGGCGCTTCATCAACTCGTCCTCTGGAACATCAAGCTCAATCATAGCTGCCACCTTGTCGCCACGCTCATCGAGCATCTTCTTCAAGGCCTCAGCCTGTGGGATAGTACGGGGGAATCCGTCGAAGATTACACCCTTGCTATCACGTCCGAAACTATCGTATACAGAAGCAAGGATGCTAACCATCAGATCATCTGGAATCAGCTGACCCTTCTCAATATAGCTGGCAGCAGTCTTACCAAGTTCTGTACCTTTTTTGATTTCTCCACGAAGCACGTCACCAGTTGAGATGTGGTTTAGTCCGTACTTCTCAATCATCTTATCACTCTGTGTTCCCTTGCCTGAGCCAGGAGCACCAAAAATAACGATATTCTTCATTATCCTGATATTTAGTTTGATTAAGTATTATTCAACTATCGTATAAACATCCTTCAAACCTCTTCCCTGCTGATCGTAATCAAGTCCATAGCCCACGATAAAATCATCGGGGATGCTGAATGCGACATACTCTGGATGGATATCTTCCTTCAACTTACAAGGTTTGAAGAAAAGAGTGCAGATATGGATGGCTGCTGGATTGCGAGTGCCCAGCGACTCTATCATTTGTTTCATGGTGAGTCCACTCTCCACAATATCCTCTACGATAACAACAGTGCGATTAGTAAGATCCTCGTTAATACCAAAAACCTCTTTGATTTTTCCTGTAGAAGTTGTTCCCTGATAAGAAGCCAACTTCACAAACGAAATTTCACAAGGAATCGTCATCTCACGCATCAGGTCGGCAGCAAAAATAAACGACCCGTTCAGAACACCAAGGAACAATGGATTCTTACCTTCCAAATCCTTGCTCATCTGCTGAGCCACAGCCTTTACACGCTCCTTAATTTCTGCCTCGGTAATAGAGATTTTGAACGACTTATCCTTTAACTTAACGATGCTCATACGCTGAAAGAATTAAAAATTTGTGCAAAATTACAAAAAATCTGCCAAACTCTATCATTCATTAGCAATTTTTTCGTATTTTTGCACCATTATGAAGATATTTACGAGCGCACAAGTCCATGAATTGGATAAATATACTATAGATAACGAGCCCATTAAATCAATCGATTTGATGGAGCGAGCTGCAAAAGCATTGACACAAGCCATAACTGACAATTGGAATTTTAACACGCCTGTTATCATATTTGCCGGTCCTGGCAATAATGGTGGCGACGCATTGGCTGTGGCCAGAATGCTGATAGAGAAAGACTATGACGTAACAGCATACCTGTTTAATATCAATGGGCATCTATCGGAAGACTGCCTGACCAACAAAAAGCGCCTGATTGAAAAACGTTCGAAAGCGCTCATTGAGGTGATGCAGGAGTTTGAACCTCCCCAGCTGACAGAAAAGACATTAGTGATTGACGGGCTGTTTGGTTCGGGACTAAACAAGCCGTTGGCTGGAGGTTTCGCCTCACTCGTAAAATATATCAATGCATCACGTGCGCAGGTGGTTAGTATTGATGTGCCATCTGGACTGATGACAGAGGACAACACCTATAATGTGAAAGCCAACATCATACGTGCAGACATGACGCTCACGCTCCAACTGCCCAAACTATCATTCCTATTTCCAGAGAATCAGCAGTTTATTGGCCAACTTAAGATTCTAGACATACGTCTAAGCAAAGAAGGAATTGATAAGATAGAGGCCAACTACACACTACTTGAAGAGAACGACGTACGTCCTCGCATCCTTAAGCGCGATCCGTTTGCCCACAAGGGAAAGATGGGTAACGCACTCATCATTGCAGGCAGTTACGGAATGTGTGGGGCTTCTGTCCTCGCCACCCAAGCATGCCTTCGGGTTGGAGCCGGAAAGGTGACAACACACACGCCTAAACGCAACAGTACAATACTACAGATAAGCGTACCAGAAGCTATCATTCAGTTCGACAGAGAAGAAACCACATTCTCGGAAGCAGTAGATACTGAGGATTTCAATGCATTGGGTATAGGACCTGGATTGGGTACCAGCGAACAAACAGCCATCGCCATCATTGCCCAATTGCGCAGGACACAATGTCCAACAGTTGTAGATGCTGATGCCATCAACATCTTAGCCAATCATCGTGCCTGGATACAACAACTGCCTAAGGGAATCATCATGACACCACATCCCAAAGAGTTCGACAGACTTGAAGGCCCATCGAACGACAGTTTCGAGCGTTTGATGAAAGCGCGCGATCTGGCTGAACGCATTCAGGGATATGTTCTGCTTAAAGGTCATCACAGTTCACTCTGCCTGCCTGACGGTCACATCATCTTCAACTCTACAGGTAATGCCGGCATGGCAACAGCAGGAAGTGGCGACGTGCTAACAGGTATCATTACTGGTCTGCTGGCTCGCGGATACAATCAGGAAAACGCTTGTATTGTTGGTATGTATCTACATGGGGTAGCTGGCGACATTGCCGCACGCGAATTAGGAGAAGAGAGTGTGATAGCAAGCGACCTTATCAAGAATCTGCCTTACGCATTTAAACGACTTAATGAATGAATAAAATATCAGCTTTATTTTTTGCCTTGGCATTTGGCGCCAGTGGCTCATTGGCTCAGACCGTTATCAGTAATTACAAGCCAGGAGTAACCAGCGAGGGAGCAGTGTATTATCTGCCCAAGACCGCTATACGTATAACACTGCAGATTGAAAAGACAACCTACAAGCCAGGAGAATTCTGTAAGTATTCAGAGAAATACCTGCGAATAAAAGATGTCTCTTCTACTCCATCAACCAAATATCGTTTGATATCAGTACAGCAAGAACCATTTGCCGTTGCTGACACATCGAAGTGTTATGCGGTAAAATATGACGCAAAAACATCAGCTTGTAACGTCAGACTATCTGACGAGGGGATTCTGTTGGCTATCAATCAGGACATCAAGCAACAGGCCCCCATAAAAAAAGCAAATGAGCGCAGAAATGCACCTATCGCAAAGTCGCCTAAGTCATATCTTAGCGAGGAGATTCTCTCTGCAGGCAGCACATCTAAGATGGCAGAGCTTACAGCTCAAGAGATTTATGAGATTCGCGAGAGTCGAGGGATGCTTGCCAAAGGACAGGCTGACTTTATGCCAAAAGACGGCGAGCAACTGCGACTGATGCTGCAGGAACTCAGCACACAGGATCAGGCACTAACAAGCCTCTTTACTGGTGTAACAACAAGCGACACTACTACACACACGATAACCTATCTGGTTGACAAACCCGTAAAGCGCGACGTTTTGTTCCGTTTCTCATCTGATTTCGGACTTGTAGATAGCGATGATCTTTCAGGTACACCTTATTATATATATATAGAAGACCTGAAAACAGTTGCCGAGCCGGCACCCGTTGATCCCAAGAAAGCAGCAAAGCCGCAACAGGCTGGCATCTATGTCAATATCCCAGGTAAGATGCGTTCAACAATCTTCGACGCTAAGACGCAGATTGTTGCTAACGATTTCCCTGCCCCACAATTTGGAAATGTGGAATTGCTGAGCGGAGCTCTGTTCAACAAACGTTACACCAGCAGACTACTGCTCCACCCCTTGACAGGAGCGGTTGAGAAACTGGAAGCAGAGCAACCAAAATAATTATTTCTCAGAGTAGATTACCTGAATAAGAGTCTGCCCTACAGCTTGTAGGGTATTCTTATCGATATGCTCCATATCATCATTAATGGTATGCCATGTAGGACCAAAGCTACTTTGTTCACAGTTTGGATAATATGAAATAATATCGATAGTAGGAATCTTTGCCTTGGTGTTTACAGGCACATGGTCATCGGTAACTCCTGTTCCTATCTGAGTAGGGAACATACTTCCATAACCAACAACCTGAGCTGCACGCCACACCTTATCAACAACAGTACTGGCATACTGGACGGAAAGAGTCTCTTTATAGAACTGAGCACCTTGTCCACCTACCATATCAAGCAGGATTCCAAAACGCGCCTTATATCCCTTCTTATGCAGATTAGTAGCCCAGTACTGTGAACCAAGTGCCCACGAATCGCCATCAAAGTCGGCAGTGCTCCATTGAGGCACGCCCCAGTCTTCAGCATCGAAACAAACAAAATCTACACCTATCTGCAGAGTGTCGTTCGAGAGCAGTCTGGCTATCTCGAGCATCACAGCCACACCCGACGCTCCATCATTAGCAGCCAACACGGGGGTTTTATGATTAGCCTCATCAGGATCGTTATCAGCCCAAGGACGACTATCCCAATGTGCACAAAGTAAGATGCGATCAGTGAGTTCTGGACGATAGCTTGCTATTATATTGGTACTTTTGAGTGATGTACCATCGTAGCCTTTAAGCACAGCCTTTTGAGGAACAACCTCCATTCCAAAACCCTTAAACTTAGCAATAATCCACTGCTCACAGTCATCATGAGCCTTGCTGTTCATGGTTCGAGGGCCGAAATCGCACTGATTCTTGCAGTACTGATAAGCACTATCCGCACAGAACACAGGACCAACAGGCTGCATGGAAGCAGACTCATCAGTAGTCTGCTTACGTAAATTACCGCAGCTTGCCACTAAAAGTATAAGAGCAAAGACCGCTAAGATATTCTTATTCATTTTTTTACTTTCTAACTTTTTGGCATTCTTCCATGACTCGCAAGAAGTTGCCTCCCCAGATTTTCTGGATATCCTGCTCGCTGAATCTGCGAGCCAACAATCTGCGAGTAAAATTAATCAACTCCGACGAATTGGCCAAACCTTTAACGCCACCATCACCATCAAAATCTGTTCCAAGACCTACGTGATCAATACCCATAACATCAATAGCATGTTCCAAATGGGCCATCACATCGTTGATGGTTGCTTCGCCTTCCTTACGAAGGAACCCGTGATAGATAGTGGTTTGAGCCACACCACCCTTTTGGGCAAGAGCGCGCATCTGATCATCGGTCAAATTGCGCTGATGATCACAAAGTGCACGTGCAGAAGAATGGCTGCAGACTATAGGCACACTACTTATCTCCAAAGCCTGATAGAAACTTTCTTCACCAGCATGACTCATATCTACCAGCACTCCAAGACGATTCATCTCCTTAATGACCTTTTCGCCAAACTCACTCACTCCATGATGAGTATGCTGGGTTTTCGAAGCAGAATCACAGATATCATTATCACCATTGTGACAGAGGGTCATATACACAATTCCTCTATCAACGAAGTGCATAATATTATCCAAATCGCCATCAATAGCGATACCATTCTCTATACCCAACATGATGCTCTTCAGCCCCATATGCTTATTCATCCACAAGTCATGAGGCGAGCTGGCAATACGGATATAATCATTATTCTGACTGGCTATAACCTCAATCTGATCGAAAATACTATCAGCATAAGCCTTCGGATTATCAGTGGGTTGAGGAAGATAAGCCACCATGATGGTTGCATCCTGGCGACCTTCAGTCATCTTATGGAGGTCAACAAGTATCTTCTTGTCGCGATGGTCAAAATGTATTCCTTGCGAAAAGAACATCGGTGTATCGCAATGGGTATCGAGCGTCAGAACCCTATCATGTATTCTGTGCGCCTCGCGATAACTCTTGGCCTCACCCACAAGCCATTGGAACAAAGGCAGACCTTCTTCCAAACACTCAGGATGCCACTGAACACCGAGTATGGACTTATACTCAGCACTCTCCATTGCTTCTACTATTCCATCAGTCGATTTTGCAACAATTCTGAATTTGTCGCCAGCCTCAGCCACAGCCTGATGATGGAAAGAGTTAACCATCAATTTATCTTCCCTATATATATTAAATAAGGTAGAATCCTGCTCTATTGTTACACTATGAGTTGCCTCCGAACGGTCTGCATCCTGAGAATGCTTTACCGTTGCCACATCACTGATATCTTGTAGAACCCTACCTCCGAAAGCAGCTGCTAACGTCTGGATTCCTCTGCAGATACCCAACATAGGTATCTGACGATTGTATGCCAAACGGGCAATCAACAGTTCAGGAAGATCACGCTCCTGATTGATACCATGAAGTCTGGGCGATGGTTCTTCACCAGTCCAAAGAGGATTGATATCAGCTCCACCACTCAATATCAGAGCATCGATATGCTCTAACGTATTAATAATAACATGCTTATCAGCCACAGGCGGAATGACAACGGGCACACCACCCGCCTCAACTACCGACTGATAATAGCCTCGTCCCAACTTACAGGTAAGATCTTCGTAGTTACCAGTTATTCCAATAACAGGACGTTTATCAGACTCTGGATAGTGACAATAAACGTCGTTCAGATACGACTTGATGTCAAATCTGCTCATGGTTTCTTTTCTTCTTCGTCGAGTACGATGGGAATCTCACGCTTAAGGCTCTGCTCCAGCGAAATAAGAGTCTCTGTAGCAACTACTCCAGGTGTTCCCTGCAATTTGCCATTCAGCAACTCCATCAGCTGTTCATTATCTCGTGCATAGAGTTTTACCAACATCGTATACGGACCTGTGGTGAAGTGACATTCCACCACCTCAGGTATATGTTTCAAACGCTCTACCACCTCCTTGTACATAGAACCTCTCTCAAGGTTGATACCTACATAGGTACAGGTAGAATAACCCAAGCTCTTAGGATTAACATCGAAACCACTACCAGTTATCACATCGGCATCGATAAGATGCTGAACACGCTGATGAATAGCGGCTCGCGACACATTACACTCTGCGGCTACATCCTTAAAAGGGATACGCGCATTCTTGGAAAGAATACTAAGAATCTTCTTGTCCAAAAAATCAATTTTCTCCATTAAGTTTCCTTTTCGTTACATTTTGTTAGCAAAAGTAAGCATTTTTATTGAATATAGCAACTTTTTTGGAGAAAAAATTAAAAAAGTGTGCCACTTTCGTGACACACTTGCTTATTTCTTGGCTTTTTTCTGTGTTTTTGTATTTTTATTGGTTGCAGGCTTATCACCTACGATTCCAACCAACTCTATATCAAAAACCAAAGCGCTGTATGGTTTTATCTGACCAGCATCACGACTGCCGTAAGCTATATCATAAGGTATATAAACCTGCCACTTTGAACCTACAGGCATCATTGTGAGTGCCTCAGTCCAACCCTTGATAACATCAGTTGGACGGAACTCAGCTGGCTCTTCGCCATGCTTCTTTGATGCATCGAACACTGTTCCATCAATCAAACGACCTTCATAATGCACCTGAACCTTGTCGTTAAGAGTAGGAACGGCACCTGTTCCCTGCTTCAGCACTTTGTACTGAAGTCCGCTAGGAAGAACAACTACACCATCCTTCTTGGCATTCTCCTTCAGGAACTCCTCACCAGCCTTACGGTTTGCACCATAAAGTTTCTCATCACGTTCTGCTCTGGCTGCATCTACCTTATTTCTAACCATAGCGGCAGCATCAGCAGTTTTAAAGAATGTAGTATCATTCAGAAGCGCATCAGCAAAGCCCTTGAAGAACAAGTTGGCAGAAATAGAGTCAGAACTATCCTTGAATTCAGCCACCAACTGGGGCAACATACGCTCTTTCAGCTGCTGAGCGATGGTTGTTCCCATATTATAGGCCTTAATCTTTGGATCATTAACATCCTTAGCTACAGTCTCTTTGAAACCACTAATAAAGTCGGCCATATAAGCGGTATCGACCTTCTGCTGAAGCAGATACTCAAGCAGGCCCTGTGTTGCCGACATACCTGCAGCATAGCTCACAGAGTCTGAACTGCTATTCAAACTAATAGTCTCTACTACCGGAGCCTGCGCTGCTACTACGACCTTCTTTTTCTTGGCAGCGTCGACAGTAGACAAAGAAGCACTCGCCACAAGGGCGAGTGCAATTATCAGATTCTTTTTCATTTACTTTCTCTTAGGATTAACCTCAATCAGTTCAATCTTGAAAATCAGAGCTGAGAAAGGATCGATTTTACTCTGGGCACGCTCACCGTAAGCCAGCTCCTGAGGAATGTAAACCTCCCAAACAGAACCAGCAGGCATGTGAGTAAGAGCCTCTGTCCAACCCTTGATTACCTGATTGGCACGGAATGTAGCAGGCTCACCACGCTTGTAAGAGCTATCAAAGATAGTATCGTTGATGAGACGACCCTCGTAGTGAACCTTAACGAGTGAAGTATCAGCAGGGATAGCACCTGTACCCTCCTTAATAACCTTGTACTGAACACCACCAGCCAGAGTCTTTACACCATCTTTCTTAGCGTTTGCAGCAAGGAACTTCTCACCAGCCTCCTTGTTAGGACCATAGGTCTTAACCAGCTCCTTAGCCTTGATTTCCTGAATCAGGCGCTGAGCTACAGCCTGAGCAGAGTCAACAGTCATAAGACCCTTCTTACCAGTAGTTCCGCTGATGAATCCAGCGAGGAAGTTCTTCAGTGAGATAGTCTTTGTAGAATCATCACCAAATACCTCGTGGTTGATACCCTTAACCATACGGTTTGCTATCTGCTGACCAATCTGGATACCTGCATAGTAAGCAGCCTTCTTCTTGTTGTCACCAGCGTTAGCACCCTCGTTCAAACCTTTGATAAACTCAGCCATATAAGCGGTGTCTACATCAAGACTACCTACGAGATACTCTTTCAGACCCTGAGTCTGAGCCATACCAATGGCGTAACTCATGGTGTCAACATCGGTCTTCAGATTGGCTTTTGGACCCTGATTGCCACATGCTGTGAAACCAGCAGCAGCGATAGCCAGAACGGCTACAATTGAAATCTTTTTCATTGTTTTCTGTTATTTTTTAAACTACTTGTATTAACTCTACATCAAAGATAAGAGCAGCGAATGGAGGAATAGATGCACCTGCACCACCCTCGCCATAAGCCAGGCGATAAGGGATGAAGAAACGATACTTAGCGCCCTCCTGCATCAGCTGCAATCCCTCTGTCCAACCTGCAATAACTTGCTGGAGTGGGAATGTGGCGGGCTCGCCGCGCTGATAAGAGCTATCGAATACTGTTCCGTCGATAAGTGTACCCTCGTAGTGGCACATTACGGTATCCTTGGCACTTGGCTTCTTACCATTACCCTCTTTAAGCACCTGATACTGCAGTCCGCTAGGCAGTGTTACAACACCATCCTTCTTGGCATTCTCAGCCAGATATTTCTCGCCTGCCTCCTTATGTGCCTTTCCCTTCTCGGCACGCTCAGCCTGGAGTTTCTGCTCCTGCTTCTGGAAATATTCCTGTACAATTGTCTGAGCCTCACGGTGTGAAACCTTCAGCTCGTTACCTTTCAAAACATCGGTGATGGCCTGAGCAAAATCCTCGGCGCTGATATTGTCAGCACCCATCTGAGCCAGCTGCTGGCCGATGCCCAAACCTAAAGCATAACTTAATTTATCCATTCTCTATTTATTAATAATGTGTAATCTTATAAAATCGGGCGCAAAGGTACAATATTTTTTAGACATAAGTACACAAGAACATGATTTTTTTTGTTTCTTTTGTTCTTTTGTCTAAAAATTTGTATATTTGCACATCATTAACACGTATTTGCTTATGAAAAAGATTGTTGTACTTACAGGTGCAGGCATGTCGGTAGAAAGTGGACTCAAGACTTTCCGCGATGCTGATGGCCTTTGGGAGAATTACCCCGTACAGAAAGTTGCCACTCATGAAGGGTGGTTGGCCGATCCAACGTTAGTTACAAAATTCTATAATATGCTCCGCAAAAAATGTTGGGGAGTAAAACCAAACGAGGGGCATAAGCTGGTAGCCGAACTCGAGAAAAATTACGACGTAACAGTTGTCACTCAGAATGTTGATAACCTGCACGAGATGGCTGGTTCTTCAAAAGTCATCCACCTTCATGGCGAGCTGATGAAGGTTTGTTCAAGTCGCGATGTTGACGATCCTCGCTATCAGATACAGCTCACGCCTGAGAACTGTGAGATTGAGCCAGGCACAAAGGCAGGCGATGGCTCTCTGTTGCGTCCGTTCATCGTATTCTTCGGCGAGGCTGTTCCTAACATCACCATCGCTGCCGAAGAAGTGCAACAAGCTGATATTCTGATTATTATCGGGACATCGCTGGTTGTTTATCCTGCAGCAGGATTGTTACATTACGCCAAGCCTGATGCGCCTATCTATCTCATCGACCCCAATCCCGTAAATGCCGGTGGTCGCGTTACACAAATCCAGAAAGGCGCCAGCGAGGGCATGAAGGAACTCATGAAAATCTTGAGCGAATAGTTTTTTAGGCACGGATTAACACGGCTCTTTTTTAAAGAAACACGGCTTTAGTTTACAATAACTAAGCCGTGTTTTTAATTTATTAAAGCCGCGTAAATCCGTGCCTAAAAAAAAAATCGTGTAAATTCGCGAGATCCGTGCCTTTATTTAATACCGCGGTCCTTACGGATGAATTCGATAAGACGTTCTACAGCTTCTTCTTCGGGAATATTCTTTTCAATACACTCCTTAGCCTTGTAGAGCGAGATCTTACCGCGACCAGCACCTACGTATCCGTAATCAGCATCAGCCATCTCGCCTGGCCCATTCACGATACAACCCATGATACCAATCTTAAGTCCGACGAGATCCTTTGTTGCTGCCTTAATCTTTGCAATAGTTTCCTGCAAATTATAGAGGGTACGACCGCAACCTGGACACGAGATATACTCTGTTTTGGTAAATTTTATGCGGGCAGCCTGCAGAATAGCATCAGAAAGCTCTGTGAGCTTTTCAATTGAGAATTTAGAATTGACAATTGACAATTTATGTGCCTTCTTATCAATCAGCAAGGCACCTACAGCCATAGCGGCTTTAAGCTGCAGTGTTTCCCAATCTGGGGCTTCAACATTCAGAGTAATGGTATCGTCTTTGATACTTGCTTCAGCCTCCTCACGAAGTTTGCTACACTCTGGTATCATATCAACCAGTTTACGAGCCACAGGAATCTCACACTCTGGCTCCTCTGACAGCGATACACGGATGGTATCGCCTATGCCCTCAGTAAGCAGTGCGCCAATACCTACAGCACTCTTTATGCGACCATCTTCGCCTTCACCAGCCTCAGTAACTCCAAGATGCAGAGGATAATGCATATCCTCCTTATCCATTGTTGCAACAAGCAGGCGCATTGTAGTCACCATCACTACCGTATTGGAAGCTTTGATTGAAATCACAACATCATTGAAATTCTCTCGGCGGAAGATGCGAAGAAATTCCATACAGCTCTCAACGATTCCTTCTGGCGTGTCGCCGTAACGACTCATTATTCTGTCGGACAATGAACCATGATTAACGCCGATACGAACGGCAGTGTGGTGCTCCTTACAGATATTCAGGAAAGGAACCAGTTTTGCCTCAATCTTCTGTAGCTCTGCAGCATACTCTTCATCGGTATATTCCAAGTGCTTGAACGTACGTCCCGGGTCAACATAGTTACCTGGATTAATACGCACCTTCTCACAATAAAGTGCAGCCACATCAGCTGTATGAGCAGTAAAATGCACATCGGCCACAAGTGGCGTGTTATAACCGTCGGCCTTAAGCTGTGCCGATATATTCTTCATATTCTCAGCCTCACGGGTACCTTGGGTGGTAAAGCGCACCAGCTCTCCTCCTGCGTCGATTATACGCTTGGCCTGAGCTACGCAACCCTCTGTATTATTGGTATCAACAGTACCCATCGACTGAATACGAATAGGATTCTGTCCGCCTATACCGATATTCCCCACGCGAGTTTCGGATGACAATCTTCTTTTATACATCTTTAATTTGTTTTGAACTGATATTTAATTTCAGCCAGTTCCTCGTTGGCCTTTTCAATCTTGATACGCAGATTTCCCTTGTATACAGCCAGACGCTGCGCCAGGTCCTGATCGCCCAGAGCCATCATCTCAACAGCCAATATAGCAGCATTCTGTGCGCCGTTCACACCTACTGTTGCTACAGGTATTCCCGGAGGCATCTGGATGATAGACAGCATGGCATCAAGCCCGTCGAGCATACCCTTGATAGGCACTCCGATAACGGGCAATGTGGTAGATGCAGCGATAACACCAGGCAGGGCTGCAGCCATACCGGCTCCTGCAATGATCACCTTGATACCGCGATCCTTGGCAGTACGGGCAAACTCCTCAACAGCATCGGGAGTGCGATGAGCCGAGAGGGCATTCACTTCAAAAGGCACCTGCATCTCGTCGAGCAACTTGCAGGCTTTTTCCATAATGGGCAGATCACTTGTGCTACCCATGATAATACTTACTAATGGCTTCATATATTTGACAATTTGACTATTTACTATTTGACTATTTTTTATAGATAAATCAACCCGAGGACTGAGCATATCAGACCTACGAAAAATCCTGCCAAGACCTGCGCCAATGAGTGCTGACGCAAAATCATTCTGCTGGTACCAAGCACGCCTGCCAGTATGAGTACCAGACAGAGCCACCATACAGGATTGAATCCAAAGAATTCGCCAAACACGAACAGGGCTCCAGCCACACCTCCGATAGCCGATGTATGTGTAGAGATTTTCCACCATACGTTTATCAGCGCGCATACTATCTGAATAGAGAGCGCAGCCGACACAATGGTTCCCATAAAGTGCGGAATATGCAGCATGTCCATAATATACACACAGAAAAAATAGCAGAGAATGGAGATTACATAGGGCACCATACGGCGTTCTTTGTGACCCAATTCAATCAAGTTCCACCCCTGATATTTGCGATACAGATGGATAAGCACCGTGGGCAACAATATGGTGAAGAAGTAAACCAGCGTAAGCACCTGCAGCTTGTAGGCTGTAGGCATCAGACTGAGATAGCTCAGGAAGAAGAGCGACATCAAGCCCACTATAGGCAGATAGAATGGTGTGAACACCATACTGATCACTCTTGCTGTTAGAATTATATTTTTTTCTCTACTCATTTTCTTAGTCGTGCTATGGGTATACCCAACTGTTCGCGATACTTGGCCACCGTACGACGGGCGATGGGGAATCCCTTTTCTGCAAGCTGATCTTTCAGTTGGTCGTCGCTAAGCGGTTTGCGCTTATCCTCTGCGTCAATCAGGTCGCGCAGGGCAGCTTTTATCTGTCGGGTGCTCAATTCCTCACCGCTTTCAGTAACATATCCGTCGCTGAAAAAGTGGCGTAGCGGGAAAGTCCCCCAACGTGTCTGGGCGTATTTCGAATTGCTAACTCGCGATACAGTCGATATATCAAGGCCAGCCTTCTCAGCCACGTCTTTCAGAATCATCGGGCGCAGCGATGCTTCATCGCCGTCGAGGAAGAACTGTCGCTGCAACTGTATGATGGCACGCATGGTTACAGTAAGCGTATGGCGGCGCACCTTTACAGCCTCAATAAATCCTTGTGCAGCATCCACCTTCTTCTTGATATACAGCAGAGCCTCCTTGGTCTGACGACTCAAGTGGTCTTTGTTCTGCTGATACTCCTTCATCGAGTCTACAAACGACTGAGACACTTTCAGTTCAGGCACCTCACCGTTATTCAGCGTAAAAGATATTGTCCCGTCGTCCTGTGTGTCTACGATGAAATCGGGCGTAATCTGCTGCATGTTTCTGCCCACCACCTCACCAAGCGATGCTCCTGGACGGGGATTCAGCTTACGCAATTCACGAAACAGCACTTCGGCCTGAGTATCGTTAAGCCCAAGATCGGCCTGAATCTTGTCCCAGTGCTTACGTGTAAACGCCTCGAAATAATTGTTCACCACACGCTCCATCAGGTCGCGCAACTTCGACGGGTCGCGGCGTTCTATCTGCAGCAGCAAGCACTCCTGCAGCGATCGTGCTCCGATACCAGCCGGATCGAAGGCTTGTAACATCAGCAGCACTTGTTCTATCTCTTTCTCGGTAGCATCGATGTTATGATAGATGGCAAGCTCGTCGCTCACAATGTCGAGCGCTTTCCGCAGCAAGCCGTCATCGTCGAGCGAGCCTATTAGATATTCAATAATATCGCGCTGCTTAGGCGTCAGATTCATCTCGCCAACCTGCTCTTTCAGTTGGTCGTAAAACGATTCTGTCTCACCATACACGATCTCCTCGCGATCCTCACTATACGAACTACCACTCTGGTATACGGGCAAGTCCTCATCGTCGCGCCCCAATCCGCTCAGAGCTTCGTCGAGTGCCGACTGGCGTTCTTCACGCTCTGTAGCCGCCTCGTAGTCGTCCTGAGCATCTGAGTCGTCATTATTATTGTAATCAACTTCACCAGATGCCTCATTGTCATCGAACGACGACTCACTCTCGAGTGCGGGGTTGTCGTTCATTTCGGTGTTGATACGGTCAATCAACTGCGCCACTGGTAGTTCTATCAGCGACGATTGCAACAACTGTTGCTGCGAGAACGTCTGTCCTAACTTCTGTTGTTGTAGTTGTTCCTGTATCTGTGTATTTTCGTTTTTCACTTTTTCACCTTTACTTATAGTATTCCTTCAGTTGCTCGGCATACGATGCCAACTCCTCGGGATTAGCGTTTCCGAATCGGCGCCACACCTGCTGACAGGCAAGCACCAAATCGCCCATAACTACATCTTTACGATTAAGGTATGGGTCGCAATGCATAAATGCTTCAAGCACCTCCACCACAGCTTCCGGTTTCTGTTTTATCAGTTTGGCCAGTTCCTGCACCTCAGGCGTCTCAGGCACCATCGTTATGGGTGTAAGACGGAAATACAAGTCGAGAATCAACGTTAGCGCCACTGGTGTCAGCGTTGCACCATCGGCTATCGGCTTAAAATCTTTCTCAAAACTCTCGTTGGTTTCAACACCGTCGTAGAACTCCATCGCATTGTTGAACCCCCACATTTCGCGCAGCAGATTGACGGCACGCTTCAACTTCTTGGGGTTGTTGCCATACAACTCCCAGAATCGTTCCACGCGTGGTGTTTCAAGGTTGGCTATCTGGCACATTTTGTTAAAAAGCAAGTTGGGAGCAATGTGCAGTTCTAAGCTCAAATCTACCATGCCACGACTGTACATTGGCTTGATTCCTACGGGCTTTTGTAGGTACAACTGAAGCAGTAGTAACCAGTATTCATCCTGCCATTTTGAGTTTTTTGCCATAATTATCTGCTATTTTTTTGCAAAAATAATGCTTTTTTTGTATATTTGCAACCGAAAAAGGAGAAATTTATGAGAAAAGTTATATTATTTGCCCTTTGGGCACTTTCATTAACCTGTATTGACGCCCAAAATGTACGAGATCAGCTCATGCGCGACTTTCTTAAAGCCGGAAGTAACTATTATGCATATCAAGGTCCCACTCGCAAGCTTACCCCAGCTCCAAGTGGTTACAAGCCTTTCTATCTCAGCAGCTACGCCCGTCACGGGTCGCGATATCTGATCAAGGAGAAAGAGTATGACTACCCTTATTTTGAGTTAGAGAAAGCCGAAGAAGCAGGAAAACTAACCAACTTAGGAAAGAAGGCATTAAGGCTGTTAGGTTACTTACGCGAAGATGCTAAGGGGCGCTATGGCGACCTTACTCCTCTGGGTGCTGCTCAGCATCGCCAGATAGCCCAACGCATGTACGACCGTTTCCCCGAGGTTTTCAGCGGTCGTGCAATCGTAGAAGCCAAGAGTACCGTTGTTATCCGCTGCATCTTATCTATGCAGAATGAGCTACTGCAGTTGTCCAAGAACAATCCGCGCCTGATTTTCAACTCCGACGCTTCGCAGTACGACATGTACTATATGAACTTCCAGGATTCAGCACTTTACAAGAAGCGCTACTCGCAGAAGACGCAAGAAATTTACAACGAGTTCTGCAAGAAATACGCGATTCATAAAAGGGCCATGATTAAGCTGTTCAACGATACAGCCTACTTCAACCATGAGGTTGATGCATTTGAGCTTAACAAGTCGATATTCAAGATTGCGTCGAGCGTTCAAGGCACTGAGATGCGCGATCTGTTTAACCTGTTCAACATCTACAGCCCTGACGAGCTTTACGACAACTGGCTGCAGGCCAACGCGTTTTGGTTCCTCAGTTTCGGATGCAACCCCTACAACGGCGCCCAGCAGCCTTATACACAGCGCAACCTACTGCGTCGCATCATCGTAGATGCCGACAGCTGCATCCATCGTTCTACCCCGGGCGCCACACTACGTTTCGGTCACGAGACGATTATCCTGCCGCTGGCCTGCTTGTTAGACCTTAACGGATATGGTAGGCAGATAGACGATTTGGAAAAGCTGGACATCAACGGATGGATTAACTTTGAGGTATTCCCGATGGCGGCAAACATACAATTTGTGTTCTACCGTAGGAACAAGAAAGAAAACGACATTATTTTCAAGGTATTACTGAACGAAAACGAGGCTACCCTGCCCCTTAAAACCGACATCGCTCCGTATTATCACTGGAAGGATTTCCGCGAATTCTATCTCAAGAAATTAGATGCTTATGTCCTCGCGCCATAACACCACCTTGCCCTGATAGAGCGAAGTTGGCACGTCGATAATCCGTTGGTTCGATGAACCACGGAACAGCAGATCGGGGTCTTTCAATCGCTCTACAAACGGACCATCCACCAGCACGTCGATCTGTTCCAGCAGTTCACGCTGATCATCTTGTATCAGGCTTTCGAAAGTAAAGCCTGTAAAACACCAGATATCCTTATTCGTATTCTCGTGAATAGCACGGGCCAGTTCGGCGAAGCCTGCAGCCTGATACATAGGGTCGCCCCCCGAAAAGGTTACGTTAGCAAAGGGGTCGTCCATGATAATCTTCAACAGCTGCTGAGTAGTCATCTCGTGCCCGCCGTCGAATGCCCACGACTGGGGATTATGACATCCCGGACACTGATGATTACACCCGGCACAATAAATGGAGGTCCGGAACCCCGGACCATCCACCATTGTATCTTCAAGAATATCTAAGACCCTTATCATATTCTTTTTGCAACGGACTACAGGACTTGAGGACTTTTTTCTCAGTGATAATCAGTCCTGTTAGTCCTGTAGTCCGTTGCTATAATATTAGTTATCAAATAAATCTTTCGCTCCGTGGTTTATGTGGGTTACGCGGTCGTTAAGCTCAGCCAGTTTGCCTGAGTTCCAACGGTCGGTAGTACCTACCAGATATCCAGTGATGCGCTGCAGTTTGTCGATGTTTGTCGATCCGCATTTTGGGCATTTCTCCAGATGGTCGTCGGCATTCTCATAGCCGCAGTCCATACAGCGGTTGCGATTATGGTTCACACTGCCGTATCCCATGTTCAGCTGGTCCATCATGTCAACCACACTCATAATAACCTGTGGGTTATGTGTAGCGTCGCCGTCAATCTCTACGTAGAAGATATGTCCACCACGGGTCTAACACCAGGAATCACGCCAAACTCCTTGCGGTCTTTCTTTGTGAACTTTCCGCTCAGTCCCTCGGCTGGTGTGGCCAGCACGCTGTAGTTATGATGGTAGCGCTCGCAGAATTCGTTCGCGCGCTCGCGCATGTATCCTACTATCTTCAGTCCCAGCTCCTGCGATTTCTCACTCTCGCCATGATGCTTACCGGTGAGTGCAACCAGTGCCTCGGCCAGTCCGATGAAACCGATGCCCAGTGTTCCCTGATTGATAACGCTCTCGATGGTATCCATTGGCTTCAGCTTGTCGGCACCAATCCACAAGTTCTGCATCAGCAGTGGGAACTGCTTGGCAAAAGCTGTCTTTTGGAACTGGAATCGGTCATCAAGCTGCTTGGCAGTAATCTCCAACATCTGGTCGAGCTTGGCAAAGAACATATCTATACGTTTCTGTTCGTTCTGCTCATCGCGGCACTCCAGTGCCAGCTTTACAATGTTGATAGTAGAGAAGCTCAGGTTTCCGCGACCGATACTGGTCTTTGGTCCGAATCGGTTCTCGAACACGCGGGTACGGCATCCCATTGTAGCCACCTCGTGAACATAGCGCTTAGGATCGTCGGCCTTCCATTCCTCATCCTGATTGAATGTAGCATCCAGATTCAGGAAGTTAGGGAAGAATCTGCGAGCCGTTACCTTGCAAGCCAGCTGATAGAGGTCGAAGTTACGATCCTCGGGCAGATAGTTCACACCACGCTTCTTCTTCCATATCTGTATGGGGAAGATGGCAGTCTCGCCGTTACCCACACCTTCGTAGGTGCTCAGCAGTATCTCGCGCATCACGCAGCGACCTTCGGCACTGGTGTCGGTACCGTAGTTGATACTTGAGAACACCACTTGGTTACCACCACGCGAATGAATCGTGTTCATGTTGTGGATAAATGCCTCCATTGCCTGATGCACTCTGCCCACAGTCTTATTGATGGCATGCTGACGCGCACGGTCCTTGCCCTGCAGACCGTCAAGTGGTGCCTTCAGATAGTCCATCAAAGGCTCGTCATACAGTTCTTTGTAGTCCTCACCGTTCAGCTCTTCCAGCGCCTTCAGCTCCTCAATGTAGCTCATACGCACGTATGGAGCCAGATAGAAGTCGAACGCAGGAATAGCCTGTCCGCCGTGCATCTCGTTCTGTGCACACTCCATCGAGATACAGGCCAGCACGCTGGCTGTCTCAATGCGCTTAGCTGCGCGCGATGCGCCGTGCCCGGCAGTAAAGCCATTCTGCAGGATATTATCAAGCGGATGCTGCACACAGGTAAGACTCTTGGTTGGATAGTAATCCTTGTCGTGAATGTGCAGGTAGTTATGCTCCACAGCGTTGCGACTCTCTTCACTCAGAAGGTAGTCGTCAACAAACGGCTTTGTTGTCTCGCTGGCAAACTTCATCATCATGCCGGCAGGTGTATCGGCGTTCATATTGGCATTCTCGCGCGTTACATCGTTGTTCTTGATATTAACAATGTCGAGAAATACCTCGCGGGTCTTTGCCTTACGTGCTATCGAGCGCTGGTTGCGATAGGCGATGTACTTCTGAGCCACGTCTTTACGACTCGACTTCATCAGCTCCATCTCCACCAGGTCTTGTATCTCCTCCACCGTCATCTGTCCGTCGCCCTTCTGAGCTATACGGTCGGTAATCTGGTAGAGCAGTCGCTCGTCCTCGCCTTTGTCTGTATGTAACATGGCCTTTCGTATGGCGGCCATCACCTTCTGTTCGTTAAATCCAACTATGCGCCCATCGCGCTTTACTACTGTCTGTATCATGAGGTTCTTAATTATTACATTTTTCAATTTTTACATTTTTCGCTAAATGCCAGTGCATATACTTTCATTTGTTTCACCATCGCCAGCAGTCCGTTACTGCGGGTTGGCGACAGGTGCTCTTTCAGTCCGATTTCTTCGATAAAATAGAGGTCGGCATCCAGGATCTCCTGTGGAGTATGGTCGCTCAGCACGCGTATCAGCAGCGCCACAATACCCTTCACTATCAGCGCATCGCTCTCGGCACTGAAGTGAATCACATCCACTTCTTCACCTTTTGCATTTTCACCTTTAACCAGGTCGGCCTGCAGCCACACACGACTCTGACAACCATCAATCAGGTTCTGCTCGGTCTTGTATTTATCGTCCAGCGGCTCCTGCTCGTTGCCTAAGTCAATGAGCAGCTGATACTTATCCATCCAGTCGTCGAAACCACTGAACTCCTCTATAATCTCATCTTGTATTTCGTTTATTGTCATAGCTCTGATTTTTGCCTGCAAAATTAATAAATTTCCCCTATCCCACCAAACATATCCCATATTAAAATGCGTTAATTATTTGCCCCAATTTTGTTACGCGTTGATAAACAGCACCTTGTGCCGATTCCCTCTAAAACGCACTGCAAAATGCAGCCAAATGGCTCCAAATCTGTTTCTTTCAACCAACAGTTCGTCGAACTCCTGCTGCGATTCGTCGGCATAATCCAGCAATATTGCTGCGTAGCGAATCACCTGCTCAAATCCCGTCACTCTTATATCGACCGCACAGCCCGTAAGGTGGTTACTATTGCTGGCTCCGCCAACCGCACGGTTAAGCTGTGGCGAGCGATAGCCCGAGTTTATCACGATGGGCCCGCCCGAGCGTTCACGCAACACCTCAAGCCACTGGCACAGGTGTTTCATATTGGCTATCGCCTCGTGCGTGGGTACATTATATATATTAGGGTGACTCCCACTCTTTGTAAACTCCCCGAGCAAAAAATGCTCGGAGAGTTTTGCATTTGCATTTAATTGAATTATCTTTTCCATTTTAATTTTTAAATTGTTGCATTTTTACATTTGAGAACTGTATTTCCTGCTCTTTTCAAAACTGTGCTCTGTGCGCTGTGCGCAGTAGCCGCGATTGGTCCATGTCCTAATCATGTGCATAGTGTCACGCCTGCTGGCATTCTTACCTTGCTGCTGACGAATGCGGATAGCATCTTCGAGCGTAAACACATCGGGCAACAACTCCAGCATATTTTGAGGACCACGAGAGCCAATGCGCTCGCCTACTCGATTTGCAGCTTCGATGTCCTCGCCAAAGAACTGCATCTTGCACCATAGGTCGTACTGCAGACTCCAACGCACAAAGTCCTCAATGTTCTTTTCCCATTGGTTACCATTGGCCACATAAAGCACGCAGGCCTTAAGCCAAGCTATTACGATGGCACGATGGCTTAAATTCCAATAGGTCTCGTCTTGCGACAATCGGGCAAACTCAGCGCATTCTTCCTGCAGCTTCTTGGCCAACTTGAATGCCTGCGGACAATCAACCCTGCCGCGAGCGGCAACAAGGTTGTCGATGTAAGGTTTAAGTTCCTCATCGAATGCGGAATCATATTTTCCGTAGATGGGCTGCTCGGCACCAATCTCCATTTCGGGGATAGTGCAGAAGTTGATACGGCTAATAGGTCCATCAGTCAGCACCTTGCTGAAGAATCTTCTGCCTTTCTGAATAGTGGTACACGCGTTCCAATTAAAGCGGCACTTAGGGCGAGCTGTTACGCTCTGAGTACCTACGCGAGTCTGTCCGAACTCGGCACCTGGGTCGAAGGCTAAGCACATCAGTTGGAAGTGCTGCTTGCCAGTCTGCCCCTTCAGCTGCTCAAACAAGTCAATCTCGTTCAGTTTCACGTAAACAAAGTGTCCTCCTGTTTATCCTTGTTAGCACCCTTCTTCTGACAGTCCTTCTTCCATTCCGCCTCGCGCCGGGTGTTCTCCTCGTCACGACGTTTTATGTCGGCCATAATGTGGCGAATAGGCTCGTCAATACATCCCTTACCAGCGCCCGTGTGCGCCATCAGGCAGTTCATCAGCGTGGCCTCATGAGGCACATAGTCGGTGTACTCAAACGATACCTCTTTCAGGTGCGTTCCAAGCGGCGGAAACACCGCATGCGCCACT
>ONAK01000007.1 GCA_900315765.1 uncultured Prevotella sp.
ATGATGTACATGCCCGTAAGACAGCCCATCGGACCAACGTAAACCACATCGTCCTTGACCTCGCTGTTGCGGAACCAAGTGGCCATCAGATGCTCCAGGCTGTGGATAGCAGCAGGGGCAACGGCAGGCTCCTTGTTGGGTTCGGTAATGCGCAAATCAAAGGTAGTAAACCCCTTATCCTCGCGCGAAACATAAATCCCCGGCTTCAGCCGTGTATGATCAATTGTAAAACTTTGTATTACTTCCATATTTTTTTATTTTAATTCATCATTCATAATTCTTGGCAGAGCCAAGCGCTCCTTTCTTCTCCCCCTTGTCATCTCGACCAAGCGATTTTTCTTCCTCTTGTCATCTCGACCAAGCGATAGCGCGTGGAGAGATCTCATGAAATGCGCCCAAAGGGCGCAAGCGGCAAGCCGCAGAGATTCCTCGACTACGCTCGGAATGACAAGTGGGGGTAGTACGCTCGGAATGACAACGGGGGTGGACCCTTTCACCTTTTCACCCTTTCACCTTTTCACCTACAGGCTTTCGATGAACGTTTTGGTGGTGAGGAATGACTTCTCGGCGACGGAGCCCCAGAAGTCGTGATACTGCGAGGCATCAGTGTCGCGCAGGGGGATATCGCTGATAACGCGGAACGAGATGAATGGCACCTTGTAGATGTGGCACACCTGCGCGATGGCACAGCTCTCCATATCTACCGCCTTGGCCTCGGGGAAGTGGCCTACAATCTCGCGCATCTTGTCTTTCGAATCCACAAACCAGTCGCCAGTAACAATCAGTCCTGGCTTGGCACCTGTCAGCTGGGCTTTCTCCAGCAGATACGGGTCGGCCTGATAGCGGGCAGGCAAGCCCTGCACCTGACCAAAAACGGTGCTTTCGTCGATGGCATAGCCACAATACACATCGTGGTATGTGAGTTCTGAGCTTACCACCACGTCCTGCAGGTTGATGTCATCACCATTGCCACCAGCACATCCGCTGGAGATGATGCAGTCGGGTTTGTACTGACGAATCATCTCTACCGTCTGGATAGCAGCATTGACGGTGGCGATACCACTCTTCTGCAGAATCACTTTATCTTCTGGGAATAATGGACGGAGCTGCTTCAACTCCTTATCCATCGCAACAATCATTCCTATTTTCATATATTAAACATTTTTGTCATTTCGACTAAGCGCGCTCGAGCTCTGCTCGCTTGCTACCAAAGGGACGCAAGAAGCGCATGGAGAAATCTCATGAGATGTCTCGACTACGCTCGACATGACAGCGTGGAACGCTGGCGGACGGCCTCGTACATCAGGATGGCAGCTGAGACACTCACGTTCAGCGAATCAAGTCGGCCCAGCATTGGTATGCGGATGTGGGCATCGGCAGCCTCGCGCCACTGATTGGTCAAGCCCGTACTCTCCGTACCCATCACGATGGCTGTGCCCTGAGTCATGTCGTAATCGTAATACTCGTACGAATCCTGCAGCTGAGCTGTAAGAATCTTGATACCATGCTCCTTGAGAAATGCGATGCACTCCTGCGAGGTGCATACAGCAGTAGGCACGCAGAACACACCACCAATGCTGGCACGAATCAGGTTGGGGTTATACATGTCGGTAAGCGGGTCGCACACGATGACAGCATCTACGCCTGCAGCCTCGGCCGAGCGCAGAATGGCACCCAGGTTGCCTGGTTTCTCAACGCTCTCAAGCACTACAACAAGCGGAGCTTGTTTTTGGAGGAAGGAGGAGGGAGGAAGGAGTAAGGAAGATAAACTGTGGTCCTTGCACTTTACTACAGCAATAACCCCTTCGGTGCTACCTCTGTAAGCCATCTTCTCATATACTTGTGATGTTACGAGAATATCAGAAGATGATATCTCCTTCGTCCTTCCTCCTTCGTCCTTCCTCCTAAACATTTCCACCACCTCATAGCCACACGCTTTGCAATGCTCAATCTCGCGCTGACCTTCAACCACAAAGAGTCCCTCCTCACGGCGGAGTGAGGACTTCTGCTGGAGGGCTACCACATGTTTTATTCTGGCGTTCTGTACGCTTGTAATAATCGTTTCTTCCATATTTTTGCTGCAAAGATACAAATTTTTGGCACGGATTACGCGGATTACACGGATTTTTTTTAATTTTGCAGGCAAATTAAATAATTTGCAAGTTATGACATTACTGAAAAAATGGCTGCCCGATATGTTGGCAGTATTGTTATTTGCCGTTCTGGCCTTCGCTTACTTCTTCCCTGCTGATATCGAGGGGCGCATTCTTTATCGCCACGATGCATCAGCTGGACGTGGTGCAGGTCAGGAGAGTGTAGAGTATCAGCAGAAAACGGGTGAGCGCACTCGCTGGACAAACGCCTTGTTCGGAGGTATGCCTACCTACCAGATGGCACCATCATACAAATCAACCGACAAACTTGGTTCGATGATCAAGATTTACCACCTGTTCTTGCCTGAGAATGTGTGGTATGTGTTTGCCTACCTGCTGGGATTCTATATCCTGCTGCGTGCATTCGATTTCCGTCAGCATCTGGCAGCACTGGGTTCCATCATCTGGGCGTTCAGCACCTATTTCCTGATTATCATCGCTGCAGGACACATCTGGAAGGTGTGGGCGCTGGCTTATCTGCCACCACTGATAGCCGGACTGGTGCTGGCCTATCGCGGCAAATACCTGTGGGGATTCCTGCTCACAGCCATTTTCACGGCTTTCGAGATTAATGCCAACCACGTGCAGATGACCTATTATTATCTGTTCATCATCCTTGCGATGGTGATAGCCTGGCTGGTAGATGCCATCCGAAAGAAGCAATATGTTCACTTTGCCAAGGCCACAGGGGTGAGTATCGCTGGTGCTGCCATTGGCGTATGCATCAACTTGAGTACCCTCTACCACACCTGGCAGTACGGTCAGGAGTCAATGCGTGGAAAGAGCGAACTTGTGAAGAAGAACTCTGCCAACCAGACCAACAGCGGTCTGGAGCGCGACTATATCACCCAGTGGAGCTATGGCATCGACGAGACCTGGACACTGCTTGTGCCAAACACCAAGGGCGGTGCATCGGTACCTATGTCGGAGAGCAAAATCGCGATGGAGAAGGCCGATCCTAATTACGAGAGCATCTATCAGCAGATAGGTCAGTATTGGGGCGAGCAGCCTGGCACCAGCGGTCCTGTTTACGTGGGCGCTTTTGTCATGATGCTCTTCATTCTGGGCTTGTTCATCGTGAAGGGTCCGATGAAGTGGGCACTGCTGGCAGTAACCATACTGTCGATACTCCTGTCGTGGGGTAGAAACTTCATGGGCTTCACCGATTTCTTCCTCGACTATGTACCTATGTATTCCAAGTTCCGTACGGTGGCATCGATATTGGTCATCGCCGAGTTCACCATTCCGCTGCTCGCTATGATGGCGCTGAAGAAGTTCCTCGATGAGCCTGAGATGATGAAACCACGTATGAAGTTTGTGGGCATAAGCTTCCTGCTTACGGGTGGCATCGCATTGTTGTTCTCTATGATGCCATCAATGTTCTTCGACAGCTTTATCTCTTCGAGCGAGATGCGCGCACTGAGCACACTGCCTCAGGAGCATATCGCCCCACTTACAAGCAATCTTATCGAGATGCGTAAGGCTGTGTTCACCAGCGACGCCATGCGCTCGTTCTATATCATCCTGGTTGGCACAGGTGTGCTGTTGGCCATGACCTTCGGAAAGCTCAAGAAGGAGTATGGCGTGGGTATCATTCTGGTGCTCTGTCTGGTAGACCTCTGGACGGTTAACAAGCGCTATCTTAACGACGATATGTTTGTGCCACAGAGCGAGCGCGATGCGCCACAGCAGATGTCGCAGACTGACGAGCTGATTCTGCGCGACAAGACACTTGATTATCGCGTGCTGAATCTGGCATCAAACACCTTCAACGAGAACGAGACATCTTACTATCATAAGAGCATCGGAGGCTATCACGCTGCCAAGCTGCGCCGCTATCAGGAGATGATAGAGCAGTATATCTCGCCTGAGATGCAGGCCACCATGACTGCTGTGGCAGAGGCTGGAGGCGATATGACTCAGTTTAAGGGCGATAGCATCTGTCCTGTGCTCAACATGCTCAACACGCGCTACTTTATCTTCCCACTTCAGGGCGGACAAACGGTTCCTCTGCAGAACCCATACGCCTTTGGAAATGCCTGGTTTGTCGACAAGGTGAGCTATGCCAAGAATGCCAACGAGGAGATTCTTGCTGTTGGCAAGATCAATCTGCGCCACGAGGCTGTGGCTGATGAGAAGTTCAAGGCTCAGCTTGGCGATGGTGTTGCTCAGGACACACTGAGCATGGTTACCATCAAGACCTATGAGCCCAACCAGCTTACCTACGAGGTAAACTCTGGCAAGGGTGGAGTAGTGGTGTTCTCTGAGATTTATTACCCAGGCTGGACTGCCACCATCGATGGCGAGCCTGCCGAGTTGGGTAGGGTAGACTATATTCTGCGTGCCCTCAGCGTAAAGCCTGGTAAACACGAGGTGGTTCTCAGCTTCTTCCCCAAGTCGGTTGATACCACTGAGACCATCGCCTATCTGGCCTACGTCATCCTGCTCTTGGTAGTAGGTGGCGCCCTGTTTATGGCCTATCGTCGCCGACAAAAGAATAGTTAGTATGAAAAAGCTCCTTTCCTTGCCACCGAATCTGGTGGATAGTTTTCACGATGTAACAGGACTCAGTCGCGAGGAGTACTTCTGTACCAACGACCCTGTTGGGCATAAGTTGGGTAGTGGCGGAGGCACTACTTGGCTGCTGCAAGCCTGTATGACGGTAGAGGATGGCGAGTCGCTCAGCGAGTGGCTGCCGCGCGAAAAGCGCATCCTTCTGCACGCTGGCGGACAGAGTCGTCGCCTGCCATCTTACGCCCCTTCTGGCAAGATACTTACCCCAGTGCCAGTGTTCCGCTGGGAGCGTGGTCAGCGCCTTTCTCAGGATTTGCTGAGTCTGCAACTGCCCCTTTACGAGCAGATGATGCAGATGGCTCCTGAGCGCATCCACACCATGGTGGTTAGTGGCGATGTGCTGGTGCGCACGTCGCAACCCCTGCAGCCCATACCTGATGCCGATGTGGTGTGCTACGGTCTTTGGCTCGATGCCTCCGTGGCCAAGAACCACGGCGTGTTCGTCAGCTCGCGCAAGTCGCCGTCGGTATTGAAGCACATGTTGCAGAAGCCAAGCATCGAGACATTGAACGAGATTCAGAAGGATCATTATTATCTTACAGATATCGGCATCTGGCTACTCAGCGATAAAGCCGTTGAGTTGCTGGCCAAAAAATCAATGGCAGACAGTAATCTCTCACCTCTCACCTCTCACCCCTCATCTCTCAAAGAGTACGATTTGTATTCCGAGTTCGGCTGTGCGCTTGGCACTGACCCCTCGATGCCTGATGACGATTTGAAGGATTTGAAGGTGGCTATCGTACCTTTGCAGGGTGGCGAGTTCTACCACTTTGGTACCTCGCGCGAGATGATTTCGTCTACACTTCGCATTCAGAATCTGGTTAACGATCAGCGCGAGATTATGCACCACGGTCGTAAGCCTCACCCCAGCATCTTTGTGCAGAATGCCATCTGCAAGTTCCGCTTTACTGAGGAGAATACAAATATCTGGATAGAAAACAGCTATGTGGGCGAGGGGTGGACCCTTACTCACGATAACATCATAACAGGCGTTCCTGAGAACGATTGGAAACTCCATCTGGCTCCTGGCGAGTGTATCGATGTGGTGCCCATTGGCGATAAAGAGTTCGCCATCCGCCGCTATCATATCGACGATAAGTTTGCAGGCCCCGAGCAGCAGAAGCAGCAATTCCCACTAGTAGAAAATCTTGCAGGGCTAGCCGATCTAGCCCGGCTAGACATGCTAGCCGCTCGGCTGATCTCAGCCGAGGAAATCTCAACAGAGGCTAATCTGCATCGTCTCTTCGCCCAGCGCAAGGCTTTCCGCAAACTCAACTGGAGCGCCCTGGCTGAGAACTGGACACACAGCGTGTTCTATCAGCTCGACTTGGCTGATGCCAAGCGCGAGTTTGAAGAGCTGCATATACCCATGCCTGCGCCACTCAGCGACGAGGCGCCACTTATGACTCGCATCCACGATGCCATGTTCCGTGGCGAGAGCGACAAGGCCTTCAGCCTCCTGCGCGAGGGATTGCTCGACACTGATGCCAAGCCTCAGGTGCCGAGTCTCAGCGTAGCTGACGATCAGATTGTCTGGGGCCGCTCGCCTGTTCGTATCGACATCGCTGGTGGATGGACAGACACACCACCATACTGTCTGATGGAGGGTGGAAACGTTATCAATCTGGCCATCGAACTGAATGGTCAGCCCCCATTGCAGGCCTATATCCGTCCTTCAAAGGAGTTGAGAATCGTGCTTCGCAGTATCGACCTTGGTGCGATGGAGGTGGTGGAAACCAACGAGCAACTGCTCGACTTTATGCACGTAGGCTCGCCCTTCTCTATACCCAAAGCAGCCTTAGTACTGGCAGGCTTTGGAAATCAGAACTCTCTCATCTCCCAGCTTGAGGCCTTCGGCTCTGGCATCGAGATTACCCTTCTCTCTGCCATTCCTGCAGGTAGCGGACTGGGCACCAGCAGCATTCTTGCTGCCACCGTGCTTGGCGCGCTTAACGACTTCTGCGGATTGGGCTGGGATAAGAACGAGATAGGTCATCGCACGCTCATGCTCGAACAGATGCTCACCACAGGAGGTGGCTGGCAGGATCAGTTTGGTGGTGTGCTTGGTGGTGTGAAACTGTTGCAAACGGGTAGGGGCTTTGAGCAGAATCCTCAGGTGCGCTGGTTGCCCTCCGACCTCTGGACGCAACCCGAGTATCGCCCATGCCACCTATTATATTATACAGGCATCACGCGTACAGCCAAGAGTATTCTGGCTGAGATTGTGCGCCGTATGTTCTTGAATCATGGCGACGAGTTGCGCCTGCTCCGACAGATGAAGGAGCACACCCTCGATATGTACGAGGCTATCCAGCAGAACGACTTTGTGCGTATGGGACAGCTGGTGCGCACGACGTGGACTCAGAATCAGCTGATTGACTCTGGATCAAATCCAGAACCCGTTGAGGCCCTGACGCGCCTGATTGACGACCTCTGCTTAGGCTACAAACTGCCAGGCGCAGGTGGTGGAGGCTACCTCTACATGATAGCCAAGGATCCTGAGGCTGCAGCGCGCATCAAACAGATTCTTACAGATAATAGTACGCGCAAGAATGCCCGATTTGTAGATATGACGCTCTCAACAACAGGCTTGCAAATCAGTAGAAGTTGAATTTGCAAAAAAATAGAAATGGAGTTTAGAACTATTGTTGATATAAACGATCCTGGTTTTAGGATTGAGCCATGCGAGGAGATGCTCTTCGTAGGATCGTGCTTTGCTGATAACATTGGTGCGCGATTCAAGGAAGAGAAGTTTCGCGCCACTGTTAATCCCTTTGGCGTGATGTACAATCCTGCCTCTATCCTCCACACCGTCGAGCGTTTGGCTCAATCAGAGCCCTCTAAGTTAGGGAGCTTGCGAACCGCCTTCTTCACCCTTGGCACCAACCACATCTATCGCCTAAAGGAAACAGGCGAAATCGTAGACAACTGCCAGAAGCGCCCACAATCGCTTTTCAACGAAGAAGAACTCACTGTTGACGAATGTGCCGATTACCTGCAGCGTGCCATCGACATCCTGCGCCAGCAACATCCCGATGTCCGCGTGGTGCTCACCGTTAGCCCCATTCGCTATCGCAAATACGGCTACCATGGCTCCCAGCTCTCAAAGGCCACCTTATTGTTGGCAGTGCAGAGGATGATAAATAATTGTCAATTGTCAATTGTCAATTATCAATTATCTTATTTCCCCGCCTACGAAATCATCAACGATGAGTTGCGCGATTATCGTTTCTATGCCGAGGATATGCTCCACCCCTCGTCGCAGGCAGTGGAAT
Source organism: uncultured Prevotella sp. (assembly GCA_900315765.1). GTDB lineage: Bacteria > Bacteroidota > Bacteroidia > Bacteroidales > Bacteroidaceae > Prevotella. The sequence continues at coordinate 8,003 of ONAK01000007.1, forward strand.
ACATCTGGCAGCGACTCTCCGAGGTTTATCTCAGCGATGCTGCCAAGCAGTTCGTCAAAGAGTGGCAGCCCCTGAAAGCAGCGCTTCATCACAAGCCTTTCAATCCTGAATCGCAAGAATATCGCATATTTATGGATAAAACTATGTTAAAAATAGCAGAGTTGCAAAAAAAATATCCTAACTTTGCACTTTAAAAGTGTAAAGGTGAAAAATATAAAAGTGAAATGAAATACAGTATCGAAAAAGTCACCACCCTTATTGGTGCGCGAAGATATGGAAACACAGAGGCACAGGTTAGTTGGTTGTTAACAGATAGCCGTAGTCTTTGCTTCCCAGAAGAGACATTGTTTTTTGCCCTGAAAACTCAGCGTAACGATGGTCATCGCTACATTCAGGACCTTTATAACCGCGGTGTACGTCAGTTCGTAGTAGAACAGGTGCCCGAACATTTCGAAACCCTCTATCCAGAGGCTAATTTTCTGCGAGTCCCCCACACGCTTGCTGCCCTGCAGCGCTTAGCCGAGCGCCATCGCGACGAGTTCGATATCCCCATCGTTGGTATTACAGGCTCTAATGGTAAGACCATGGTTAAGGAGTGGCTCTATCAGCTTCTGCTTCCATCGCAGCGCATTGTGCGTTCGCCTCGCAGTTATAATTCGCAGATAGGTGTGCCCCTTTCAGTGTGGTTGCTCAATGAGCAGACTGAGGTGGGAATTTTTGAGGCAGGTATCTCGCAGCCAGGCGAGATGATGGCCCTTCGCGACATCATCCAGCCCACCATAGGCGTGCTCACCACCCTTGGTGCTGCCCATCAGGAAAACTTCCGTTCGATGGAAGAGAAGTGCATGGAGAAACTGGAGCTGATGCACGATACCGAGGCGATGGTTTATTGCTCTGACAACGATATCATCAGTCGTTGCATCCGTCGTATGAGCTACAAGGGTCAGAAGATATCATGGTCGACCTGCGACGATCAGGCCACCCTCTTTGTCAAGGAAATAAAAACGCTCACCTCCTCACCTTCTCACTCTCAGATCACATACATCTGGAATGGCGAGGAGAACTGCTACTCCATCCCGTTCATCGACGAGGCCTCAATTGAGAACTCCATCACCTGTGCAGCTATTGCTCTGCACCTTGGACTGACGCCTTCTGAACTGGCCGACCGTATGCCACAGCTTGAGCCTGTTGCCATGCGACTGGAGGTAAAAGAGGGGCAGCGTGGATGCGTACTTATCAACGACTCTTACAACTCTGATATCAACTCGCTCGATATCGCCCTCGATTTCATGCAGCGTCGAGAGGCTAAGAAGCGCACGCTCATACTGAGCGATATTTTCCAGGCAGGTGTATCTCCTGCCGAGCTCTACGCTCAGGTCAGCGAGTTGGCTGTTAAGCGAGGCATCACCAAGTTCATTGGTGTTGGACCTGAACTCACTGCTCAGGCCGATAAGATCCAGATAGCTGATAAGCAGTTCTTTGCTGATGTCAAGCATTTCCTTTCGAGCGATGCTTTCACCTCTCTTCGCGATGAAATGATTCTGCTCAAGGGCGCCCGTCCTTTTGGTTTCGACCTGATTACGGAGCAGCTTGAACAGAAGGTTCACGAGACTATTCTCGAGGTTAACCTCAATGCAGTGGTCGAGAATCTTAACTACTATCGCTCGTTCATGAAACCCGAAACTAAGATGGTATGCATGATCAAGGCCGACGCCTATGGCGCAGGAGCCGTTGAGATAGCCAAGACGCTGCAGGAGCATCGTGTTGATTATCTGGCTGTGGCTGTGGCCGACGAGGGTGTCACGCTGCGTAAGGCTGGCATCACTGCCAACATCATGATCATGAACCCCGAGATGACCGCTTTCAAGACCATGTTCGACTACGACTTGGAGCCTGAGGTCTACAGCTTCCGTCTGCTCGATGCACTCATCAAGGCAGCCCGCAAGGAGGGTATCACAGGTTGGCCTGTTCACATCAAGCTCGACACAGGTATGCATCGCCTTGGCTTCGATCCTGAGCGCGATATGGATGAGCTTGTCGATCGTCTCACCCATCAGCAGGCCGTCATCCCACGTTCAGTATTCAGCCACTTCGTTGGCTCCGATAGCGACGACTTCGACAACTTCTCTCGCCTGCAGTTCAAGCGTTTCGAGGCTGGCAGTCAGAAGCTTCAGGCAGCCTTCTCACATAAGATTCTGCGCCACATGGACAACTCTGCTGGTATCGAGCACTTCCCCGATCGCCAGTTGGATATGTGCCGTCTGGGTCTTGGTCTCTATGGTGTTGACCCTCGCGACAATCGCATCCTCCACACCGTCAGCACGCTTAAGACCACCATTCTGCAGATGCACGATGTGCCTAAGAGCGAGACTGTGGGCTACAGTCGCAAGGGCAAGCTCGATCGCAACTCCGTTATCGCTGCCATTCCTATTGGCTATGCCGATGGTTTGAATCGTCGTCTTGGCAATCGCCACTGCTACTGCCTCGTCAACGGTCAGAAGGCAGAATATGTAGGTAATATCTGTATGGATGTGGCCCTGATTGATGTCACCGATATCCCTTGTAAGGAGGGCGATCAGGTTGAGATCTTTGGCGAGCATCTGCCTGTTACAGTCTTGAGCGATGTACTCGAAACCATCCCATACGAGGTGCTCACGGGCATCAGCAATCGTGTGAAACGCGTTTATTTCCAAGACTAAATAAAAAAAAAGGATAGCCCTTGCGAGGCTATCCTTTATCTTTTCTTACGCTTCACCCTTCGAGGGGTCGAAAGCATCCAGCTTTATTCCACCTGTTTCTCTGTTTGGCAGTTTTATCTGTCCGAACTCAGCTTCATATCGCATCACGTTCTCGTTCAGCGCCAGCAGCAGTCGCTTCACGTGCTCTGGCGCCATGATGATTCTGCTGCAAGCCTGTGCCTTAGGCACGCCAGGCAACACGCGTGCAAAGTCAATCACAAAGTCGCCCGATCCATGCGTAATCACCGCAAAGTTCGAATACTCCCCCTGAGCCACCTCCTGTGGAATCTCTATCTGCAGTCCCTGCTGCTTGTTGTTGTTATTATTCTCATTCATAATTCTTATAGTTTTAATTATTCTGCAGCAAAGGTACTACTTTTCTATGAAATACACAATTTTCAATAACTTTTTTTCGATTCCCATCCCCACGTTGTCATCTCGACTACGCTCGACATGACAGGGTGGGGGAAGCATTCAATCACGATGACACAAGGAATCAATAATTGCATAAAGAAACTATTTTAATGCATAAATATAGATTATGAAAAGAAATATGCAAAATATTTTGTCTATTTGACGGAAAAGTAGTATTTTTGCTGCCGCAAGGAACTAAATAATCAAAAAATGATGACTAAATGAAACGTAAAACTTGCAAAATGAAACTGTTGGCAGTGGTGATGGCAATGGCCTCAAGTCTGACGGCATCAGCACAGCAGAAGAACAGTGAGATCGACTGGACAAAGGATTTTACCAGTCGTATTACTCTGAATGGTTATGCCCAGGGCGGATGGAGCTACCAGAACCCTAACGACAAACCGCAGAATGCTTACAACCTGAAACGAACACTGCTGTGGGCCAAGGCCAGAATTACTGACAGATGGTCGTTTATGTTTATGCACGACTTCTCGAGTGTGGTGCAGGAGTATTACACTGACTATCGCCTGTCGAAAGGTAACGAACTGACAGTGCGCTTTGGACAGTTCAAACATTCGTACACCATGGAGAATCCGATGTCGCCAACGCAGTTGGAACTGGTAGATGTATACTCGCAGGCAGTGCTTTATCTGGCTGGCGAGGGGCCTGACCCGCTGAACGGCGTGAACTATGGTCGCGACATGGGTCTTGAGGTGTATGGCGACCTGGCAAAGGGACTGCTGCACTACGAGCTGGCACTGATGAGTGGACAGGGCATCAACCGCAAGGACCAGAACAATCAGAAGGACTTTATCGCTAAGTTGGAACTGCGCCCTGTGGACGGATTCCGCGTGGTGGCATCAGGATATCTTGGCACTGGATGTGCTGTGGGCACTGCTGCCTGGAACCCTGAGATAAACGTGGGCGACAACTATAAACGCAATCGCTATAGCGTGGGTGCCGAGTACAAGACTCAGCCTTACACTGGCAGTAAATATAAGGAGGCTCGTCCTGCATCGATACGTGCAGAGTGGCTGGGCGGACAAGACGGAAACGTGGGAAGCCGTGGTGGATATGTGACTACAACTATCCCCGTGGTTGATGCGCTCGACATTGTGGCAAGTGGTGAGACCTTCGATCGCAACACGAAGGTGGACGGTTGGGACCAGACAAACCTGACCGTTGGACTGCAGTACTGGTTCTACAAGAAGTGCCGTATGCAGCTGCAGTACACTCGTTGCATGTGTGGCGATATGATAGGAAAGGATTATAACTGGCTGCAGGCACAGATGCAGGTTGCGTTCTGATGAACAATGTAAAAATTATAAAATGTAAGAATTAAAGATGATAATTAAGATAGCGTTTACGATTATATTTCTGGCGGTGATGATTGGAGTGGGATTGTACACTCGTAAGCAGGCCAGTAGTGTTGAAGGTTTCGTGTTGGGTGGGCGTGCTGTAGGTCCTTGGCTTACGGCTTTCGCTTTCGGAACAAGTTATTTCTCTGCTGTGGTATTCGTGGGCTACGCAGGTCAGTTCGGATGGAAATACGGACTGTCTTCTGCCTGGATAGGTATTGGTAACGCCATCATCGGCTCGCTGCTGGCGTGGCTGATTCTGGGGCGACGCACCAAGCTGATGACACAGCATATTGAGAGTCGCACGATGCCCGATTTCTTTGGAACACGCTTTGGCGATCAGGGGCTGCGCGTGGCAGCATCTATCATCGCCTTTGTATTCCTGATTCCTTATACCGCAGGTGTGTATAGTGGTATCTCCCGCCTGTTCGAGATGGGATTCAGCATTCCCTACGAGTACTGTGTCATCATCATGTCGATACTCACAGCCGTGTATGTCATCTTGGGTGGCTACAAGGCTACAGCGATGAACGACTTTATACAGGGCATCATCATGCTGTTTGGCATCGTAGCCGTCATCGTGGCTGTGCTCAATCTGCAGGGCGGTCTGACTGCTGCTGTCGATAAGTTGGCTGCCATCCCTTCTGATACCGACCCCATGCAGAACGGAGGCTTTGCCTCGTGGTTCGGACCTGACCCATGGGGCCTGTTGGGCGTGGTTGTACTGACATCGCTTGGAACCATGGGACTGCCACAGATGGTGGGTAAGTTCTACTCGATTACTGACGAGAGCGCCATCAAGCGCGGAACAGTGATATCAACAGTGTTTGCGTTTATCGTGGCTGGCGGATGCTACTTCCTTGGTGGTTTCGGACGCCTGTTCGGAACTCCTCCTATGCTGCCAAACGGTAAACTGGCATTCGACTCTATCGTACCTTCGATGCTGGTAAATCTGCCTGATATCCTGATTGCCCTTGTAGTGCTGCTGGTGCTCAGTGCATCAATGTCGACACTGGCTTCGCTGGTGCTCACATCGAGCTCTACCATGACTCTCGACCTGATTTATCGCGACAAGAAATCGCTGCCAGGCGAGGTTGAGGATGGTGAGATAAACGATATCGTATCTGAGAAGATTGAGCGTCGTAAGGTGGTTGTAATGCGTGTGCTCATTATGTTCTTCATTGCCATTTCGCTGCTGATAGCCCTTAATCCTCCTACGTTCATCGCCCAGCTGATGGGTATCTCGTGGGGTGCACTGGCTGGCGCCTTCCTGGCTCCGTTTATGCTGGGACTCTATCAGCGTAACATCACCACAGCTGCTGTATGGGCTTGCTTCATCTGGGGCGTGGGACTCACGGTTATCAACATGCTGGCAGGTAATCCTATCAACCCCATCAACTGTGGTGCTATAGCCATGGTGGGTGGATTCCCAGTGGTATGGATTGTTAGTCTGTTCACCAAGAAATTGCCAGAGGACACCATCAACAAGATTTTTGAATGTTATAATAAATAAAACAAAACTGTTTAATAATTATTGAATGCTTCGTATATGAAAAAGTCTGTTTTAACCCTTACTTTACTTTCGCTGACTTTGACACTGATGACGTCGTGTGCTCAAAAGTCAAAACCAGCAGCGCCTGCAGAGAATACCCAGAAAACTGAGGCTGCAGCAGCTGAGGATGATGCCGACATGGCGCCTGACTTTGAACTGCCAAACCTGCAGGGATCTACCACCAGACTCTCGAGCCTGCGTGGCAAATATGTCATTATCGACTTCTGGGGCTCGTGGTGCGTCTGGTGCATACGTGGCATTCCGCAGATGAAGAACTACTATACCAAGTACAAGGACAAGATGGAGATTCTGGGGGTGGATTGTCGCGACTCTGAGGACGAATGGCGAGCTGCTGTTGAGGAGTATCAGTTGCCTTGGCCACAGGTGCGCTGCGACGATGCCAACATGCGTAAGCTTGGAGCTGAGTATGGTATACAGGGTTTCCCAACCAAAGTGGTGGTTGATCCCAAAGGTAAAGTTGTAAAGTACGTCTCAGGCGAGGATCCTGCCTTCTACACCTATCTCGATAGTATTTTTTCAGGCACGGATTAACACGGCTTTTAATAAATTAAAAGACACGGATTTTTTTATACCGTGTCTTTTTTTTGTTATATAGGCAGTGTCTCTTTTTTTTTAAAAAGAGCCGTGTTAATCCGTGCCTAATTATTAAAATCCGTGCCTAATAATTAATACGCGTGGTCATCGGAGGCTATTTCTTCCTTGGTGATTTTCTTTTTGTCGATGGCGCGCCAGGCGTAGAAGATATATGCCAGTACAAATGGTACAAGGAGCGATACCCAGAACATGGTGCGCAGGGTGAACTCGCTTGAGCATGAGTTGGCCAGCGTGAGCGACGACTGCAGGTCGGCTGTCGATGGATAGTAGGCTGTGTTGTTCCAACCTGCTAACAGCAGCAGTGCCAGCACGGTGAAGATAGTGCCTAAACCTGCCTGCCAGATGCCTGCAATGAAACGCTTTGAGATGATGGTGTAGATGATGCCAAAGAGCACCATAATCACTCCTGATAGCAACAGTACCAACAGCCCCCACATCTCCAACATATTGTTAAGGTATTTGTGTGGCTCCATGTATACCAAGCCAGAGGCGTTGATGGCATAGCCTTCTTTTACCAGCAGATGAACCAGATAGGCCACAAACAGCACCACAAACGGAACGGCTGCACCAACCAGTCTGACGCTGGCGCGCGAACGGATATTCTCGTCGTCCACATTATTAATAATATAAAGGATGCCAAGCACGCGAGCCAGGAACACCACAGCAAAGCCAAATATCAGTACCCAAGGATTGAGCAGGGCATCGAGTCCGTGAGAAGCGTTGGCCCAATGGCTGATGACAGGTGTGATGGCACCAGCATCAACCAGGTTCTCTTTGGCGATGATGAAGTTGGAACCCTCGAAGAATGTGGCTACTGCACCACCAAGCAACAGCGGGCCCACGATGCCATTCAGCGTGAGGAAGAACTGGAATGTTCTGGGACCAAGAATATTACCTATCTTATTCTGAAACTCGTAGCTCACAGCCTGTAGCACAAATGTGAACAGGATGATCATCCACAGCCAGTAAGCACCTCCAAACGATGTGCTGTAGAACAGTGGGAACGATGCAAAGAAGGCGCCACCAAAGGTTACCAGCGTGGTGAAGGTGAACTCCCACTTGCGGCCTGTAGAATTGTAGACCATGCGGCGCTCTTCTTCAGTACGGCCCAGTGAGCGTGCCACTGAATTGGCTCCCTGAACAAAGAGCAGAAACACCAGTATTCCACCAAGCAGTGATACTACAAACCACCAATAATTCTGTAAAAATTCGTATGACATAGTAACTCAATTTTTAGACGTAATAACAGGTGAACATATTTACTCTGATGCAGGGCCTCGTTTAATCTGCTTCAAAAGGATGTTGATCTCTACAGCCAGCATGGTTGTAAAGAGAACCAGGAAGAGGAAGAACGTTAAAGCCACGTTTGATGCCTGAATATCAGATACCGAAGCCCATGTGGGCAGCATGTCCTGAATGGTCCAGGGCTGGCGTCCGAACTCGGCTACCAACCATCCGCACTCAGAGCCGATGTATCCCAGTGGTATGAGCAATATGGCCACCCAATAATGCCAGGCGGGGAGGGCAGTGATGTCGCGCTTGCCAAACAGAAACTTTGGCCAGCGATAGACCACGGCCAGTATCACTGCAAAGAACAGAATGAACAGACAGCCTACACCAACCATCACGCGGAAGGCCCAGAAGTTGACTGCCACTGGTGGCACAACCTGGTTCTTATCCTTGATATAGCCATAGCCAAAGTACTTCATGTTATCATTAAGCAGTGAGAGCTGAGAGGCGAGCGTAGCCTCGTCGGCACCTTCCTTCTTAGACTTGCGATAGGCAGCAAGCGCCTCGATGGCTATGCGCCCTCGCGCCATCTTCTCTTCTACTGATGGCTCAACATTGCCCTCATTGTCTGTGTAGCCATTCAGTATATCGTTGATGCCTGGAACATATCCCTTGGGATCGTTGGTAGCCATGATCGACAGCCCGTAAGGCACCTCGATGCCCTCAACCAACTTCAATCCAACCTCTGTTCCACCATCATACAGAGCCTCCATGGCAGCCAGTTTCATGGGCTGAACCTTGGCCACATCCATACCGCTCTTATGACCAGTTGCACCTGCCAGCAGTGCTGCCACAAGACCCACTGCAGCACCTATCTTCATGCTCTCGATGGCCAAGCGGGTGTGCTGTTTCTTAAGCAGATACCAGCAACAAACACCCACGCAGAAGATGGCTCCGATGATCCAGGCCGATGTAACGGTGTGGCAGAACTTGGAGACAGCGAATGGCGAGAGTGCCACCTCTGCAAACGATACCATCTCATTGCGCATGGTGTCAGGGTTGAACTCGCAGCCCACGGGATACTGCATCCAAGCGTTGGCCACCAGAATCCACCAGGCTGAGATGGTGGCGCCTAAGCCTGTGAGCCAGGTTGCAGCCAGGTGGAAACCAGCCGAAACCTTCTTCCAGCCAAAGAACATCACGGCCACAAAGGTGCTCTCCATAAAGAAGGCCACAATGCCCTCAATAGCCAGAGGTGCTCCAAAGATATCGCCCACAAACCACGAGTAGTTACTCCAGTTGGTGCCAAACTCAAACTCGAGGATGATACCTGTAGCCACACCCATGGCAAAGTTAATACCGAAGAGTCGCTGCCAGAATTGGGCAGCAGTCTTCCAGAATTCATCTTTAGTACGATAGTACTTGGTCTCAACGATACCCATAATCACTGCAAGTCCCAGTGTTAATGGTACAAAGAGCCAATGGTAGATAGCCGTGAGAGCAAACTGTGCTCTCGACCAGTCGATCGTTCCGGCATCAATGTTTAATAATAGGTTTTGTAGCATATAGTATTTGTTTAATATTAATTTTTTAATTGTTACATTTTTGCATTTTTACATTGCTCAATCTTTCACGTCCAGCAACTGCGTTGCCACAAATTCCGCCTCGTTCCCCTCAGCATGATGTTTCAGAAAGTTGGGGAAGAAGAACAACTTCAGTACCACGAATATCACAAACAGCTTGATCAGGATGATGGCCCAGAGCGTTCGCCCCAGTGTCATCGAACGGAAACCGTCGTAATACAAATGGTAAATTTTATATAAAATGTTATTCTTGGTCATACGGAAAATTAATGTTTCTGTGGCAAATATACATGATTTATTATTATCCACCAAATATTCGGAGGATAAACTGCAAAAATTGTCCTAAATTTCGCTATTTTTCTTAAATTTTAGGTCGTTTAAATGTTTGATTAGCAAAATCTTTTGTTATTTCAACTAAAGTTTCTATATTTGCACCCGAATTATAATCGCGATTATTATGAGTAAGAAGATTTTAATACCTTTAATAGTTATTATTTTGGCACTTGTTGGTACTGCAGTTTGGCTTTTTACCAGTCTGCAGGAGCAGAAACAGGTGGTGCAGGATATGGAGGAGCTGGCTGAGCTCGACAAGCAGGAAATGGAGAACGAGTACGAGCGATTCACCCTGCAGTATAGTGAGATGAAGACTCAGATTAACAACGACTCTATCATTGCCCAGCTCACTAAGGAACAGCTGAAAACCCAGAAGCTGCTTGAAGAACTGAAACAGGTAAAAGCCAGCGATGCGCGCGAGATAGCACGACTGAAGAAGGAACTGGCCACTGTGCGCGAGGTGCTGCGCGACTATGTGATGCAGATTGACTCGCTGAATCGTCTGAACGAGAATCTGAGAGCTGAGAACACCCGTGTTAATGCTGAACTCAGCGAGCGCAATGCTCAGGTGGCTGGATTGAGCAGTGAGAAGGCCTCGCTCAGCGAGAAAGTGGCCATCGCAGCCCAGCTCGATGCTACAGGCATACAGATGCAGATGCTCGACAAACGTGGCAAGAATGCCAAGAAGCTGAAGGACTGCAAGCAGTTCTGCGTAAACTTCCGCATCACCAAGAACGTTACTGCCGCTAATGGCAGTCGCACCGTCTATGTGCGCATACAGAATCCTGGTGGTAACACCCTGAGCGGTGGTGGTACCTTTGCCTACGAGAACCGCCAGCTGGAGTGCTCGGCTAAGAAAGTGATAGAATACACAGGTGAGGAGACGCCTGTAACCGTATATTGGAATATGACTCAGATGCTGGAAGCAGGCGATTATCGTGTCAGCATCTTTGTAGATGGAAACATGATTGGAACTAAAACATTTGCATTTAAATAATGAATTATGAAGAAGTTTTTTGGAATATTTCTGCTTAGTGCAGCCATAGTGCCAGCTTCAGCTCAGCGCGTGTTGAGTCTTGACAGTTGCCGACAGATGGCACTGCGCAACAACAAGCAGTTAGGTGTTTCAAAACTGAAACAAGATGTGGCCGAGAATCTTCGCAAATCGGCCCGCACTAAGTACCTGCCCCACGTGAGTGCCATAGGTACCTACGAGCACATGAGCGAAGAAGTATCTATTCTTAATGATGGCCAGAAAACGGCACTTGCCAATCTGGGTACAGCCTTTGGACAAACAGCTCAGCAGAAATTCGGACCAGCCATTGCGCAGTTGCAGCCTCAGACACAGCAGCTCATAGGTCAGGTGCTGGGTGAGTCGGTTGGTATGCTTAACGACGGAGGACAGCGCATTGTTGATGCCTTCCGTACGGATACGCGCGATATCTTTGCTGGCTCCATTATCGTTACCCAACCTGTGTTTATGGGTGGTAGCATTGTGGCGCTCAACAAGATTGCTGATATCAACACCCAGTTGGCTCACAACAGGATGGATGCCAGTCGCCATGCCACTCTTTATCAGATTGATCAAGCCTACTGGCAGGTGGTATCGCTTCACCACAAGCAGAAACTGGCCGAGAGTTATCTGGCGTTAGTCAAGAAGTTCGACAGCGATGTCCACAAGATGATCGACGAGGGTGTTGCTACCCGTAGCGACGGTCTGAGCGTGGATGTGAAAGTGAACGAGGCTGAGATGACACTCTCTAAGGTGAACGACGGACTGGTTCTCTCGCGCATGCTGCTGAACCAGCTTTGTGGACTGCCACTTGGCGAGCCCGTGGTGCTTGAAGATGAAAAGAACGATAACTTAGCTGTATTAGAGGTCCGCCCTAAATTGGATGTAGAGACAGCTGTGGCTTATCGCCCAGAGCTCAAGATGCTGCAGAATGCTGTCGACCTTACCAAGCAGGCCACCAATGTTATCAAGGCTGCTAATCTGCCTCAGGTGGCACTCATGGGTGGCTATGCAGTAAGCAATCCCAATGTGTTTAACGGCTTCGAGAAGAAGTTCGCTGGTTTCTGGCATGTAGGCATACTTGTTCGCGTGCCCATCTGGAACTGGGGCGACGTGATGTATAAGGTGCGCGCATCAAAGGGCGCCACAGCCATCGCCAACCTCGAACTCGAAGAGGCGCGCGAGAAAATAGAGCTTCAGGTGAATCAGATGACCTTTAAGGTTGATGAGGCCAACAAGAAGCTGGCCATGGCTCAAACCAATATTAAAAGTGCTGACGAGAATCTGCGCACTGCCAATCTCGGATTCCAGGAGGGCGTGATCAGTCCTACCGTTGTGATGGAGGCTCAGACAGCCTGGATGAAGGCTCAGTCGCAGAAGATTGATGCAGAGATCGACGTGAAACTCTCGCAGGTTGATCTGCAGAAAGCCCTCGGAACTTTAGAGTAATAAATAGTCAAATAGTCAAATAGTAAAATAGTAAAATAAAACTATGTCAAATCAAGCAAAACGTCAGCATAACAACATCCTGCTCGCCGTCATTGGTTTCGCAGCAGTAGTTATTATTGTGGCTCTTATCGGATTCTTCGCCCTTGGTCGCGATCCGGAGATTATTCAAGGTCAGGTAGAAGTCACTGAGTATCGTGTATCAAGCAAGGTGCCTGGTCGTATTCTCGAACTTCGTGTAAAGGAGGGTGATTATGTAAAAGTAGGCGATACGCTCGCTATCCTCGATGCCCCTGAGGTTCGCGCCAAGATGGAGCAGGCCCAGAGTGCCGAGAGTGCAGCTGCAGCCCTCGAGCTGAAGGCTCAGAACGGTGCCCGCAAGGAGCAGATTCAGGGTGCCTTCTCTGTTCTGCAGCAGGCCAAGGCAGGCTTGGAGATTGCCGAGAAGTCGTACAATCGTGTTCAGCGCCTGTTCGATGAGGGTGTTATGAGCGCCCAGAAGCGCGATGAGGCGTTTGCCAGCTACAAGGCCATGGAGGCCCAGGTAAAGGCAGCCCAGAGTCAGTATGATATGGCCGTTAACGGTGCCCGTCGTGAGGATAAGATGGCAGCTGCCGCTCAGGTGGGTCGTGCCAAGGGAGCTGTCAACGAGGTTAACTCTTACATCCACGAGACTGTTCAGATAGCTCAGATGGAGGGTGAGGTTGCCGATGTCTATCCAAAGGTAGGCGAGCTTGTAGGCACTGGCTCTCCCATCATGTCGATTGCTGTGATGCAGGACATGTGGGGCACATTCAATGTGCGCGAGGATCAGCTTAACGGTATGCAGGTGGGCACAGAGATCAATGCCTTTGTTCCTGCATTCGATAAGACCATCAAGATGAAGGTTTACTATCTTAAGGATCAGGGCTCTTATGCCGTATGGAAGGCCACCAAGGCCAATGGTCAGTACGACCTGAAGACCTTTGAGGTAAAGGCAAAACCAGTTGAGAAACTTGAAGGCCTGCGCCCTGGCATGAGCTTGATCATTAAGGATTAAACATTAAACATTAAAGATTAAACATTAAATATTGATGAAATGTTTTAATCAGATATGGCAGATAGCACTGCGTGAGGTTAAGATCATGATTCATAACCCCATCTACTGCTTCTGTACGGTAGGCTTCCCCCTGTTGGTGATGATATTCTTTACATCGCTGATGGACGATGGTCTGCCACAGGATATGCCCGTGGGTGTGGTCGATCTCGACAATACCTCAACCACGCGCTCGCTTATCCGCCGTCTGGATGGTTTCCAGAGCACCAAGGTGGTGGCCCACTATTCCAGTGTGGCTGATGCCCGCAAGGCTGTTCAGGAAAACCAGATCTATGCTTTTCTCTATATCCCTCAGGGCACTACCGATGATCTTCTGGCCAGTCGACAGCCCAAGATTTCCTATTATTACAACATGGCGTCGATTGTGTCGGGCTCGTTGCTCATGAAGGATCTCAAGACCATATCCACGCTTGGCTCTGCAGCCGTTGGTCAGGCCACCATGCGTGCCAAGGGCTATACGCAAGGGCAGATAATGGCGTTTCTGCAGCCCATTGCCATCGACCTACATCAGGTAAGCAACCCGTGGACCAATTACAATGTCTACCTGTCGCCAGTGTTTGTGCCTGGTGTCATGATGCTGTTCATCTTCCTGCTCACTGCCTATTCGCTTGGCATGGAGCTGAAGGTTGAGAAAGGTAAGAAGTGGCTTGGCATGGCCGATAATCGCATCGTCGTTGCCCTTATTGGTAAGTTCCTGCCTCAAACCGTCATCTGGCTGGCTCTTATATTCGCCTACGAGTTCTATATGTTCAGCATTCTGGCGTTCCCCCATCAGGGTGGTGTGGGCATGCTGGTGCTTCTGGCGCTGCTCGAGGTGTTTGCTGCCCAGGGCTTTGGCATCTTCGCTTTCGGCCTCATGCCGTCGCTGCGTATGTCTATGAGTGTCTGCTCTCTGTGGGCAGTGCTCTCGTTCTCTATGGCAGGCTCAGCATTCCCTGTAATGGGCATGGATGGCGCTCTGCAGTCGCTCTCGTGGCTGTTCCCTCTGCGCCATTACTATATGGTCTATCAGATATGTGTGTTTAACGGATTCCCCTTGCTCGAGGCGTGGTTCCACTTTGTAGCCATGGTAGGCTTCATTCTGCTGCCTTGGTTCGTCATCGGCAAGATTAAAAACGCAATGCTTACTTATGTCTATATTCCATAGATTTCTCACTGGTCTCCAGGATGCCGCCTATATATGGCGCGAGGAGATGAAGCAGGTCTTCAAAGACGAGGGCGTGCTTATCTTCTTCATCATCGTGCCTTTAGTCTATCCGCTGCTCTATTCTTGGATATATAATAACGAGGTGGTTCACGAGGTGCCAGTGGTGGTGGTCGATCATTCGCATAGCGGACTTTCGCGCGAGTTGATTCGTAAACTCGATGCCTCGGCCGATGTCAAGATATTCTGCCATGCAGCTGATATGGACGAGGCCCGTTCGCTCGTGTCGCGCCAGTTGGTCAAGGGTATCTATTATATCCCCAGCGATTTTGCCACCCGCCTCAATCGCATGGAGCAGGCCACGCTCAGTGTTTATTGCGATATGTCGCTCATGCTGTCGTATAAGGCCATCTATCAGACTGCCGTTAACGTCACCCAGTATATGGGCGCTGAGATTCAAAAGAAACTCTCAGGCAAGTACACGGTTCGCGAGGAGCAGATACAGACGCGCCCGCTCGATTATCAGGATGTGCCTATGTTCAACCCTCAGGGTGGCTATGGCACGTTTGTCATTCCTGCCGTGCTCATGCTTATCTTCCAGCAGACGTTGGTGCTTGGCATTGGTCTTGGCGCAGGTACAGCGCGCGAAAAGAGTCCTTATGGCGACCTTGTGCCCATCCATCCTGCCTATGGTGGCATCTATCGCATCGTGTGTGGCAAGGCCTTGTGTTATAGCATGATTTATATGGTGATGGGCGCCTATCTCACGATGGTGGTGCCTCGCATCTTCTCGTTTGTGGCTATGGTCAAGGCGTGGGATCTGTTCTGCCTGATGCTGCCTTATCTGTTGGCGTGCGTGTTCTTTGGCATGACGGTATCGTGCCTTGTGCGCTATCGTGAGAATGTCATGCTCTTGATGGTGTTCATCTCGCTGCCGTTGCTGTTCCTCACAGGTGTCTCATGGCCTCAGAGCGCTATCCCTGGCGTATGGCAGGGCGTTTCGTGGCTGTTCCCCAGCACCTTCGGAGCCCGTGCCTTTGTGCGCATGAACACCATGGGTGCCACACTGGGCGATGTCACTACCGAGTTGCGCGTGTTGTGGATTCAGGCAGCCTTCTATTTTGGCATGGCCTGTCTGGTATATGGTCACCAGCTGCGCGAATCCCGTCGCCATGCCGCCGAATCCCTTTCAGCAGTAGCCGATGAATAAAAAAATCCCGTTCAAACCAGAACGGGACTTTTTTTATATCACTATTCACTCTTCACTATTCACTCTTCACTCTTCACTCTTCACTCTTCACTCTTCACTAATCACTATTCACTTTTTCATTCCCACAATCTTCGTGGCAGGCTTTTCCTTGTTTCTACGATTCACCACAGTAACCACCGACTGCGCTAAGTTGATAAACGCCAATCCAGTAGCCGTCTCACTGCTCAGCGCAGCAGGCGTTCCTGCATCGCCATTGTCGCAGATGCTCTGCACCAGAGGAATCTGTGCCAGCAGTGGCACCTGCATCTCCTCAGCAAGCTGCTTGCATCCCTCCTTGCCAAATATGTAGTACTTGTTCTCAGGCAGCTCAGCAGGCGTAAACCATGCCATGTTCTCAATCAGTCCTAAGATGGGCACGTTCACCTTGTCGTTGCGATACATGTCTATACCCTTACGTGCATCAGCCAGTGCCACCTGCTGTGGTGTCGATACGATCACAGCACCTGTAATGGGCAGTGTCTGCAGCAGTGTCAGGTGTATGTCGCTGGTGCCTGGAGGTGTGTCGAGAATGAAATAGTCCAGATCGCCCCAGTCAGCATCAGCTATCAGCTGTTTCAGTGCGCTTGTGGCCATACCACCACGCCACAGTGTAGCTGTTGTGGGCGATACAAAGAAACCTATCGAAAGTAGCTTTACGCCATACTTCTCAATGGGCACTATCAGGTCTCTGCCATCCTTCTTCACAGCGTAGGGGCGCTCGTCTTCAACGTTAAACATCTTTGGCATCGATGGGCCGAAGATATCAGTATCCAGCAGTCCCACCTTATATCCCAGTCGCGCCAGTGCTATGGCAAGATTGGCAGATACGGTACTCTTTCCAACGCCACCCTTACCGCTGCTCACGGCAATGATGTTCTTCACCCCTGGCAGCATCTCGCCAACCTCAGGGCGTGGAGCACTCTTAAACTCCGTCTTTATCTCCACCTCTACGTCTTTTCCGCAGTGGTATTTAATAGCAGCTTCAGCAGCCTTAACAGTCGATTTCAGGAAAGGGTCAGTGTCGCGTGGAAACTCCAGCACCACAGTCACCTTCCAAGGCTCACCGTCCTTTTGTGGAGCAGCCACAGCAGGCGTATCAGCCACCATTCCGCTTTCTACTACATTCTTCTTGGTGCCAGCATACGTTACCGTAGCCAAGGCATCCATCACCATCTTAGGGTATATTACATTTTCCATCTTTAAAATCCGTGTCTTTAATTTATTAAAGCCGTGTAAATCCGTGCCAAAAACTACTTCGCTTTGTCGAGCGACGAACGCTTTGATCGCGAGTAGCTGCGATAGTCATCCAGCTCAATCTCCACCTCGGGCTCTACCAATTCGCCTGTTCGTGGCAGGTTCCACTTCATATATTTGATGTTCAGTCCGCGCGCTATCCACATGCTCTCGTAGTACGTCTGGATAGCCAATATCTTCTTTGTATCCTCGTCTATACGCTCATCGTGATACAGGTCCTCTGTACAGAACAACACAGGCAGACTGTTCTTCTCCACCATGTATTTGGTGTAAGTAAACAGGAAGTTCGAGTCTGTCTTCAGGTGTATTGTTCCGCCATCCACCAAGAACTTACGATAGCGGTTCATGAAGAAAGTTGATGTCAGTCGTTTGCGTGGGTTCTTCATCTGAGGGTCGCTGAAAGTCAGCCATATCTCCTGCACTTCGTCTTCTGCGAAGAAGCGTTCTATTATCTCGATGTTTGTACGCAGAAACGCCACGTTCTTCAGTCCCTCTTGTAGAGCCTGTGTAGCGCCAGTCCACATGCGTGCACCCTTAATGTCTACACCAATAAAGTTCATATTGGGGTAGAGCTTTGCCAACTCCACCGTATATTCGCCCTTTCCGCATCCCAGCTCCAACACTATGGGGTTCTGGTTGTGAAAATACTGCTCATGCCAGTGCCCTTTCATCTCGAATGGCACATTCTCGATTACTGAAAACGGATACTGGAACACATTCTCATAAGTCTCCATATCCGCAAATTTAGCTAACTTACCTTTTCCCATAATTAAAATTGCGCTGCAAAGGTAGTGCAAATCGAGCGAAATACCAAAAAAAACCGTTTTTTTTTGTATTTCCGAGATGCAGCCTAACTTCGAGCGAAAGCTCAGAGTGCGAATAAGCGAGCAAAAATCCAAATTTATTTGAGATTTTTCGAGCGTGAGTACCTTCGAGCGTCAGCTCAAAGGTACAACTTTTTTGCGAAAATGTTTGGAATTTATTGAAATAGTGCTTATCTTTGCAGACGAATAAGAAAATGTAAATATGTTAGAGCTTCAAGATTGTATCAACAAGTTAGCTGATTTCAAGAGCGCATTCGCACAGAAATTTGGCATAACAAAACTCGGCATTTTTGGTTCTGTAGCCAGGAAAGAGAATACCGAGAATAGCGATATTGATATCGTGGTCGAAGTGCAGAAGCCGTCATTGCAGTTGATGTATGAGCTTAAAGAAGCCTTGAAGCAACTATTCAATTGCGAGGTAGATCTGGTAAGATTCCGCGATTCGCTACGTCCTCTCTTTAAGTCTAACATTGAAAGAGATGCTATCTATGTCTGATAATCAACTAACCATCCACGACAGACTCGAAGATGTTCTGGAATCCATCAACCTTATACAAGAATGGAGTGATGGAAGAAATACTGTAAATGATTTTATGTCGTCATCTACAGGAGTTATGGCATTTAATGCCTGTGTTATGAGGCTCCAAGTAATAGGCGAGCACATTGGCAAACTCATAAAGAATGATTCAAAGCCATTAGACGGTTATCCCAATATTCCTTGGAATGCAATTTATGGATTGCGAAATATTATATCTCATGAATATGCTAACATCGACGAAGATATAATCGTATCCGTTATCAATGACGATCTACAACCATTGAAGGATGCTATAGAGCAATTGATGCAAAAGTATTAATCAGAGCATAACCCACATACTCACCATCATTCCCCGTCACGAATGATGGTGTTTTCTTTCGCAAGCCTTGTGAAATTCACTTTTTTCTTTTAAACTCTTTTCTATTTAAGAAAAAGTTGTATCTTTGCACTATCGATAACTAAGAGGCGTATGAAGAATTACTTGATTAGCGAAGCTATAGGCGATATTGCAGGGAGTGCTTACGAAGGTAGAGCACACCGCATCAAGGATTATAATAAGGTGAAGATGTTCAGTACGAGAGCACACTTCACCGATGATACCGTGCTTACCTTTGCTTGTGCAGAAGCTTTTATCGATAATTTAGATATGACGATGAATCTTTGGAAATGTGCCAACGAGCATCGTCATGCAGGTTTTGGTAGTAAGTTCAAACTTTGGATGGCTAGCCATAAACCACAGCCCTATCGCAGTCTTGGCAACGGTTCCGCTATGCGATGTTCATCAGCAGGCTGGCTATCTAAAACTGAAGAAGAGTGCATTAAGATGGCTACAGCCACCGCTATACCTACCCATAATCATCCAGAAGGTATCAAAGGCGCTGTTGCTACAGCCCTTACTATATTCCACCTGAAGAATGGTAAGGATAAAGGTTTCGTTCGCGAACATCTTCTGAACGAGTATTATCCCGACTGGGCCAATCAGAGGTATGCGGATTTCCACGATGGATACACCTTCTACTCCACCTGTGCTGGTACCGTTGGTCCCGCTATGATCTGTTTCTTGGAATCCAAGGATTATGTTGACTGTATAAAACTAGCCATCTCTCTTGGAGGTGATGCTGATACACTCGCTGCCATTGCAGGCCCTATGGCCTATGCCTGTTACAAGAAAATGCCTGATGCTTTAGTATACCAAGCACTAAAGAAACTCCCCGATTGGATGGTGGAGGTAAGTGAAAAGTTTGATGATGTAGTGAATTCAGAATAAAAATATAGCAGAGATATGACCAAAGAGCAAAGAACGGCAATGGCACGTATTATCAGCGACATGATTAAAGCTGATAATATCATTGAGGAGAGCGAGATAAAAGACATGAAGGAACTCATGTCAGAATACGCGATTACCCATCAAGAGATGAGTGATGCACGCAAGATCCGCTTCACTGACGCAGTCAATACGCTGAAGGAACTTCCGATAAAGGAGCGACAGGCCTTTTTTGACCACATATATAGTATTGCACTTAGCGACAATATCTGTGTACCTCGTGAAGCTCTTTTGCTCATTGCTCTTCAGTATTGTTTAATCGAGACTGATAAGAAAACAGATAATGGCAATCCATTACAAAAACCTTATCTGATATCATGCCCTACAGGTGAAGCTAGTTTCAATGATCAATATATGGTTTATCTGGAGAGCACCTTCGACGAGGAACGTAATGCAGAACTGATGCAGCATTTCAGACTTTTGGTCACCATCACTCGACTATGTGGTTTCAACTTTATCTATATCCCAAAGATGGTTGAAGAGTTCCGTGGGATGAACAAGCAATATGTAAAGGATGTCATAAGCTATATGGCTCCCAACCTTGAAGAATCCTTTATCCAGCAGGTTTATGACAGATTGTGCGACCTGACCACAGTAGATTTCTTCCGCAATGTACTGTATGAGCGTTTGCAGGTAAAGGCACTTCACAATACACCACCTTCATTACTTATTAATATAGGTACGTCCGTAGTTCCGTATTGCAGTGCAGGAGGCTCTGTCCAATATTACACAGAGTTTCTGTGCATTCCCATTTCTTCAAGCATTCTCACTTTGGTGGACGATATATTAGGGTTCTATCAGAGCAAGGTGAGCATCCGTCAGTCTATTACAATTAATGATAGTAAAGGGCAGTTCAAATATTTTGGATTCTACAAAGCTTTATTCGATTTCCTTGTAGCTCCTCCTCCTATAGCCCCGGATCTCATATTCTTAGGACAGGATATGAAAACTGGAAGATATCAGGTGGCTTTTAAGTTTGATGATAGCAAAGAGAAAAAGATTTGCCTAACTCCTAGAGAGTATGACGCATATTTCCAAGTTGCTTTGAGATCATACAAAGGACGTACTAAAGGACTGCCAATATCATGTGACAAGCATATTAAGCCCACTATTGCCCATGTAAAAAGCAAGATAAGCGACGAGATTCCTGATTTAACCTATTCTGACCAGTACAAACCAGAAAGAGAAGGCAATGTATATGTTCTCCGCTTAGACAAATCAAAAGTGTTTGTCAGAGTGCATACTCATCATTGTGGTTGTGAATACGAGGAAATCCCTATCGTGAAGTATGATAAGAAGTGAACTCTACACCCTTCGGCAACGTTGCAGCGCCAACTGCACTATTTTGCCATCTTTGCATGGCAATGTTGCCATATTAATGTACGATACAGATTTAATCCATATCTTTGCAGCAAGAAATAAAAAAATGAAAGCTTATGAATAGTTCGAATATCCTTTCTTTAGATTCAATGATTCCCGAATCTCAAAACACTTCAGTGGCAACTTCTGCTACTTATGTTGGCATAGACTTTGGCACTTCAACTACTGTGGTTTCTATCGCTTCGCAAGTTGATGGTGAAAGGAAAATCAAGACACTTCCCATAAAGTTGACACAAATACTGGAAGATGGAACTAAATATCAAAGTGAGAAGCTGCCAAGCGTTATTGCATGGTATAATGGCAAACTACTCGTAGGTGAAGGGGCTTCTAACCTGAAATATACTTTGACTAAGGGGAAAAACATCTGGTTCTCGTTCAAGATGGAGATAGGAGAAGACCTCGGAGCCAAATATTACAATAGTGAGGTTGGCGACGTTCCTAACATTAAGATTCGGAACCCAAAGGATTGTGTGAGAGTATTCTTTATGTATCTTAGAATGCTTATCACAAAATATTGCAAAGATAACGACTTATCAGAAAACATCAATTATGCTGTGAGCATCCCAGCTTCTTTTGAGGCCAATCAGCGCAAGGAGTTAATGGAAGCTCTTGAAACCAATGGGATGACTATATCCAAGCAATCTTTGATTGACGAACCTAATGCTGCTTTCATTAGCTATGTTCATGACAGTGAAGATTCAGAAAAGCCACTTCTCATAAGCCCACATTACAATTCTAAAGTACTTGTCTTTGACTTCGGTGGAGGAACTTGTGATATATCCATATTGGAAATAGGAAAGTCTGCCACAGGTTTGTATTCCAAAAATATTGCCATTTCGAAATTTACCAAGCTTGGCGGTGATGATGTAGACCGTTACATTACATATAAGTACATTATGCCGCGTTTCTTCCAATATAACGATGTAAAAGAAAGTGACTTTAGAACGAAGGAAAAACAATATATTGCCACGCAACTATACAAAGTATCTGAAAGACTGAAAATATTGATGTGTCGGCGAATCGCCAATCAGATGTATCAGTTGGAAATACCTGCACATTACAAGAACAGTTCAGACAAGGAAACTATTTCCGTTCCCGTTTCAGTTGACACGATGAAAGGAACTCTGAGGCAAGAAAGCTTTTTCCTCACAGCAAAAGAATTGTCAGATGCCATGCAGGTGTTTATGAACAAATCGCGCATTGCTACACAAATCAAGGGACAGGAGGATTACAATAATATCTATATGCCCATCAATAGTGCGATACAGAAAGCAAATGTGAAGAGAGAAGAGATAGACTATGTACTTCTGATTGGTGGCAGCGCTCAAAATCCATTTATACAAGAGGCATTGAAAAAGGAGTTTGAGGATTCACAGATTCTTGTTCCACAGGATTTACAAACCCATGTTTCAAAAGGAGCTGCTATTCATTCGCTTCTAATGAACGGGATGAATAAATGCATCATTCAACCTATAACGAGCGAGCCTATTCTTGTTATTACAAAGGATATTCACCCCAGAGTCGTAATGCCAGCAGGTACTGTAATTCCTAGTAATGCAGAAGTCATAGATGACCTTGTGACTTCACGCGACCGTCAAGACGTGATAGAACTTCCAATTTGCGTAGGGAATACCAACAAGATGCTGTTCAATTTGCGGATAGAATTGCAAGGTGGCGTTCCTGTAAATACCCCTGTTCAGCTTGCAATTGAGATTAATGCCGATAAACTTTTGTTGGCACAAGCAAGTTGCATGGGCATACAGTGTATGGTTGAGCCTCAGAATCCCTTTGCGAATAAAGAGTTGACAACAGAAGAAAGGATAGTTCTTGTAGCTGAAAGACAAGCGAACTTAGAAGCAGAGCAGAATCATGGAACACCGACAAAGAACGGATTGCGGAAACTTCGTGAAGCCTATATTAAAGCAGGCAATTCATTCCGAGCCGCAGAAACTTTGGAACTTCAGACTGAACTGTATCCAAGTCCGGACAATTACAATGAAATAGGCGTGTTGTATTCAAATGCTGGTGTAGAAGACAAGGCTATTGAATATTATGAGAGGGCATATCAAAATAATCCTAATAGTGCTGCTATCAATTTCAACCTTGGCCATTCATTGATGCATAAAGACCCCCAAAGAGCAAGGCAACTGATTAACAAGGCATACGAAAAGAATCCGACCGATGGAGCCACAATGATAACGCTTGCGAGAATGGAACGTCAAGCTGGTAATAGAGAAAGATCCAAGGAATTAGAAGAACAAGCATACGATATGCTATTAAGGAAATGGAAAGCTGAAACATTGGCTTCGCATGAATATAGCTGGCTCTCGTCTTTGGCTTCAGATTTGGGGCATCTAGATATTGCCCGTCAAGTTCGCCAATCACAACCGGGTCTAGAAACTGAAAAATATTATGATGACGAGAACTTAACACGTACTCGCTCAAACGCTTTAGATAAATTATAAATTGAGAATTATATGAGTTGGATTATTCCTGAAAACAAGTTGGATGCACAACAACGCGATTTTATCGATAACGTAGATATTACTCGCAAAAATGTGTGGATTAAGGGCTTTCCTGGGTCTGGAAAGTCGGTACTCCTTGCTCATACTATCAGAAAAATCAAAGTAAAAGATAGCAGGGCAAGTGTCTTGGTTGTTGTTTTCACTCACTCGCTTATAAAGATGTTTGAAGCAGCATTTGCAGAAATGGGCTATCGTGTAGAAGTCGTGACCTTCTATGACTTTATGAAATCATCAAGAAGTTATGACTATATTCTTAGCGATGAAGTTCAGGACTTGACACCAAGCGTATTGCGAGCAATGAATAATAGAGCAAAGCATGTCGTTGTCGCTGGTGATTCAAACCAATCAATATACGATATAGACCCACGCTTTAGGGAAGAAACTGTCAGCCCAAGTCAAATTAATTCTTTGCTGTCATCAAGAGATTTTGAACTCGGAATTATACATCGTCTCTCAAGTTCTATTATAAATGCGGTTCAAAAGTTTCTTCCTCGATTGAATATTTTTAGCGCAAAACGTGATTTGTCAAAGCAAACAACCCAAGTGCGTCTCTGCGAAGCTCACAATAATGAAGAGGAAGTGAAGTATATCATGCGCGAAGCAAAGAAGGCTGTTAATGTAGGTCAGACTGCTGGTGTCCTGATACCAACACAAGACCTAATTCTTTCCTTCATTCAGACGGTAATTCGTTTGGAAGGGAAACAGCCTTGGAATGTTCAAACAAATAATTGGGGCAGGACAGATTATTCTGCACTTAATCGCTACCTAGCAACGAATGGTATTCCCTTGCAATACGTTGGTAACGGCTATGGACAGTTCTCAGACAATTCAAATAAAGTCTGTGTTATGACATATCATAGTTCTAAAGGACTTGATTTTGACAACGTTTTCCTACCATACCTGAATAATAGTTTATTTATTGTATCTGATGAAACACTAAGCAAGACTTTGTTCATGGTCGCTATGACACGGAGCAGAAACAACTTGTACTTAACGTATAGTGGCTACAAGCATGCTTATCTTAATAACTTTGCGGCAGACTGTAACAAAATAGACATACATGATGCCCTAAATGTTCAACAACAGAAATTTGATGGAGGCAGCGTTTTTGCTGGTTTTTAATTTATGGCAAACTATTTAGCATTAATACGAAAGGCCGACTTTGTAGACCTTTATAAGTATGGAAGCATTCATATCAATAAAGATATGACGAGGCAATTCTCTTGTAAGGTGGAAGAATTGCCAAACAGAAAACCGATTTTTGATGACCTGTCATATTTTGCTAACGCATTTGACAGTACTTTCACTTACTTGTTTATTCATTACGAAAACAATTTTGGTAGAGTGAATGACATAAACATTGCTGACGTGCGTGGTCTCTATCCGTTAGACAATGAAGCGAAGACGGAATTGTCATTATCGCTCGACCCTCGAATAAAAATAAATAAGCCTCTTTGGCCAGATGCTGTATTTAATCTGCAAAAGAGACAGACCATTCAAGATTGTAAGAACGGTGCTTCGAACATTTGGAAGATATACAATCTTTCTGATTCTATTGAAGAAATGATAAACGTCATCAACGATAGTGTTATTGGAGAGGTTGTAAATGAATTGTATGAGAACCGACGGCCAAATGGAGATCTTCCAATATGGGTATATATTATGAGGTATGAGCGTCATGCCTTTTACCCAGACAATACGATAGGTGCATTTATGGATACAGTTAATGCAATATTTAATTTCAGCCAAAAACGAGAAGTTGACTCGGCAGAAATAGAATCAACTCTAATAATGCAATTCTTCCAGCACTGCAACGATTATAATGCAAATATGTCTTTTAATGAAGTCATACAAAGATTGTATGCTCAGGATGATTCGAGAATAACAAACTTTATTAATTTGACAAGAAGCATCGTTTCGGATTTCGATTTGATAAAGGTTGCCACATTATTCTTTATTTATAGGAATCGCTACAAGGAGGAATTCAAGTACGAAAATGGTTGGAATCAAAGCAAAACTATCGGAAAGGAGTTTTCCATAGCCTGCTATATGCTTGGATGCATCTTGGGACATGAACATACATACGATTGCTTGTATGAACATTTGCCGTTGGCTATTTTTAAAGTGAAAGAAACAAAAGCTATTGTTGAGGAGCCTGTTGTCGAAGAACCAATTAAGGAGCAAGAATCTACTAATGAGGAATCTTCTAATCAAAGTGATGTCATTGATTCAAACTATGAAACCAAAGCTATTCCTAATAAACAAGTAGGTGACAATAATGAACAAAAAATTAATGTGAAAGTGTTGCCCAAATTCCCCTGCAAGATGGGGAAACCGAAAAAAGGAGGAGGTTTCTCTAAATCCCCCAAACCCAAAATGGTTAATAACATGAATAAGTATTTAGAATTAGAAAGTCAAGGTTGGAAAGAAATTAAAGAAGAAAATAAATTATGGTAGAATATACATATCAACAGAGAATTGCCATTATGCGCATCTTATTAGATATTATCCATGCAGATGGTATCATTGATGCAAGAGAAACTTTTTTCTTTGAAAAGCTGAAGGATGAGTTTGGGCTTGCTGAGGAGGATCATGAAGTCGTAAAAAACAAGAATTCACTTCTTGCCCTCACACAGATAAAATTACTTGATGATGAGCAGAAAGAACATTTTGCAGAATTGATGGCTCAAATGATTATCGTTGATGAAGACATAAATGTGAATGAAATGGCAATTTATGAATTAGTATGCAAAACCTGTGGTATTGAAGCTAAATTCGAGGATGTTGTAAATTCAGAGCAAATTGAAAACAGTACAAGATCATAAAATAAGAATAATGAAGATACCTGGTGTAACATTCTCGTGGAAACGAGCTTTGGGAATTTCTCAAGCAAAACAAAAAATTGCAAAAGAAACAGGAATCCCACTGACAAAGAATGGGCTCGAAAGAAAAATTGGTTCCATGATTGTAAAGGCATTATTTAAGAAATAAAATGCTCATTGAATGGCAAATGGGGGTGAACGTGTCAAATTATAGATACGTTCCCTCTTGTGTAATAAGGTATTAAAAAAACTGTAACAAAGAACAACTATGACGTGTTATGAATATATCATCACACAATGTCAGAGGCCTAGTAAAGATTATATGTTAGGCATTTTGTTATTGAGTGTCCCTGCGAATTGATCACAGCAATCAACACTATCGCAGACCTTAAAGACTTGACACCAAAGGACGAAAAGGATTCTAAATGCTGTTCTTGACTCAATTAAGTATATGATGGAGACACAATTGAACAATGAAAGTGGACTAGATTCATCTACGAAATTAGGCACTTGGGGAATTACCTTTTTAAAATTATAATAGACAATCTAATACAGTCAAATCATCATTATTTGCAATTCATTTTTAGTGCATTGCAACGTTGTCGTGCAAAAATGATTTATTTATATAAGATTCATTGCAATGTTGCCAAACTCATAATTGAACAAAAACATATTCTTATCTTTGCAGCAGAAAAATGAACAACAGTATTAATTTAAAAAAGTAGAGCTATGGGTATTTTTAGTTTTTTTACAAGAAAGAAGGAGAATGGTCCCGCAATGATTGCAACATTGCCAGTAGTTGACAACCTAGATGCAGAAACTACTGAAGTTCTGCAACAGACTAACGATGGCGCAGAAGAAAAGAAGCCATTAACAGTATCTTACGCAACAGGATGGCCTATTGATGTTATTTATGGTTATCTCCACAAAAACTATGAGGAACAGGGGTTTAAAGACGCCATGACAAATTCCGACCTAGCTTTTCGTGACTTAAACATAGACATCATTAGGAACAAGATTCTAATGGTATTCAGAGAGATTAATCTTAATTATGACGTTACAAAAAATGATATCGAGATCCGTATGGAGACATGTAGAACTGCAGGCCTTCTAAGTACAGTTACAGATCTCGAGAAGACCATGTCTATTGTAGATGCTCACAAGGAAGAACTGAGACAATTAGAAGAAGATTTTAGAAATGATACAAACGAAGCTTCAATACCTCTGAAGTCATACGAATGTGGTTTCCTTCGTGGCGTTGCGACAATAGCTCTCAGCGGTACCCCCAAGAACACAACTATGCCTAAAATGACTTCAACATCTCCAGAAGAACGAGTTACTGCATAGTGACTATATCGAAATGTATTCAATTAACCCTTAAAGACAAAGATTATGAACTGGTGGATTAAGTTAGGTTGCATATTGACTGGTTGGAGTTCAACCGTGTTGGCGCAGTGTTCAGAGGCAAGTCGTAGCCACTTGAGTAAGTATACTTCAGCATTGCTTATACTTATTCTAATATGGGGCGTTACAGGTTTCTGCTTTGCTCAGAGATATATTGGTTTGCCTTGGTGGGGATGTGTTATGATTTCATTGTTCTTTATTACTATTGTTATTATGATTGAACGCCAAATCATATTGACTATAGGAAAATCTTTTTCCATGCTTTTATTTAGAGCAGCAATAGCTTTTGTTATGGCCATCATTGGTTCAACTATATTTGACCAGACTTTGTTTGGAAAAGATATAGACAAACAGATGGCGAATACCATAGAGGTTCAAGTTGAAGATTTAACTAAGAAACGTGTTCACGTGATTGACGACAAAATAGCTTCTCTGCGTTTAGAAATAGATTCGCTCGACCAAGTTAATTCTATGCTTCAGGCTGATGTCAATGCACATCCATTCATCATACAGAAGTCTGTTACTAATACCACTTCAAAGGTAATTACTCCAGAAGGAGAAATAAAGACATTCAACACTCCTTCTGTAACAACCAATCAAGTTGCTAACCCCAAGCAGTTCGTTATTGAGGCGAATAATAAAAGGCTCATAGAGCTTCGAAAAGACGAAAATAAATGGAGCGAGAAAAAGCAGACTGTAGAAGAAGATGTACGTCAAGAATGCAAAGCAAGCGTAGGATTCCTGGAGGAACTTGAAGCAATGTGGGACATTATCACTACAAGAAAACTAGCTGGAGCGTTTTATCTTATATTCTTCACTTTCTTGATGAGTCTAGAGTTATTTGTTGTCGTTAGTAAACTTGTAGATAAAGAGTGTGATTATGAAGTTGCAATAAAAGGTGCTCAAAGAGTTAGAATTGCTCAATTCGGTAATGCATATAGTCGCGTAAGTGCATAGGACTAAATATTAAGAGCTCATTGGTAAAATGACTTTCTGGAGTGCTTGGTATAGTATCGCTACTATACAAGCATCTCTACAGAAAGTAGTCAATAATAATGTGTATATATGAAATATTTAGGTTTATTTCTTTCATTAATATTGCTGCTCTGTCTAGCCCCTATGCCGTATAGGTATTTTATTCTCGTTAGGTTTATTGCTACAGTGGGGTTTGGCTATATGGCGTTTCAGTATTTCAAACAAAGGAAGGAAGTGCTGACATGGACATTTGTGACCTTGGCATTGTTATTCCAACCCTTTGCTAAAATAGCTCTAGGGCGTATCGTTTGGAATATCGTTGATGTCATTGTTGCCATCGGACTCGTTATATTATTTATTATGGAATGGAAAAGTGGGAAGAATGCAACCTATAATACAATTCCCAATTTGCCAACAGAACCTGTAAAGCCCAATTCTGACAATAGAATAGAATTCACTCTCGAGGGCAAACTAGCTCCTAAAGAACTTATTTTCGTTGCAACCGAAGAGGATAAGAAACTGACAGATTTGTTTGAAAGTAATCCTGAAATGCTTGAAGGCTGGGGCAAGATGATAGGTTATCAGGTTATCTATCTGCCATTACTAATCAAACAATTGAAGATGGCAGAAGTGCTGCAATATCGTGCTCCATATATGAGTGCTGCAGAAATTAACAAGATAAATATTGGGAATGATTTTATGCTAAGGTTCTTGGATAATCCTAATGATAAGAAAAGGATTACACAGGGATTTATACGCACAGATGACATTCACAGAGGTAGTGATGGTATAGATAAGGCAATTAATCGTTTCTATCCAATATCTTCAAAGAGTAGCGAGCCTATTGCAGATCAGCTTCATGGTATCAGTAAACTCATTCATAATGAGACGACAAATAGCAGTAGGTGGCTCATCAATAAAGAAAAGCTGGATGATTATCAACGAAATATTGAAGTGCCAACAGAAGATGCGGACGATAAATTCAATTCTCAAATAGGCAGCGAAAATATTAGCGACCTCATTGATGAAATAAAAGAAAGAATTATGAAACTAAGACAGAGGGGCGTTTCTCAATTTATCTTGGAACAGTTAATTCACCCAGACGACAGATTAAGCAAACTTGTTATTACCAGGGATTATCGCATGTTATTGCCTGATTACAATAATATGGAGATAAAAATGGAACCATTGGCAAAGGCTGTTTATTTATTGTTCCTTAAGCATCCTGAAGGTATTATGTTCAAGTGTTTACCTGATTATCGTAAAGAACTGGCTGAGATATATAATCGTTTAAGGCCATTGGGGCTTACGGATAGAGCCATACGAAGCATTGAGGATGTTACCAATCCGTTACTAAACTCCATCAACGAAAAATGTGCTAGAATTCGAGGCGCGTTTGTTGGCCAGTTTGATGACCACATGGCTAGACATTATTATATAGATGGAAGACGTGGCGAAGCGAAGAAGATTTCTCTGCCTCGCGACCTTGTAATCTGGGAAGAATAAAATCACATTTCCACAAGGCTTGTGATGAGAATTTGTTTGGTTGCAAAGAGGTAAAATCCTATCTTTGCAACCAGATCAATTTTATATCATTATGACAGATTACGAGTATATTTTACTGCAGGCAAAGAAGTTCCACTTTACAGGTTGGAACGATGAGAAGTTAAGAAAGTGTGTGGATATGTTGCCAAATCTCACAAGACAAGAGTTGATAACCCTTACTTTGAACAAATGGACAAAGGAGGCTAAAGTGCTGAGAGAGTGCATCTTCAACATTTTGTATAAAGATAAGATTGGCAAACGTGAAGAGCGGATAAAGAATCTGGAAACGAATGCACTGATTGCAGAGTTCCTGGATCGGAATAGTGGCAATGTGGCCCTGTGTAGAGTGGAGCTAAAAGAGCGCTACAGAGCTGGCAGGGATATGGAGGAAATAGCAGAGCTATTCGCTCGCTCAAACAAAAGCGATCAAGCCTGGCTGGAAAAGCAACAGAAGAAGGCGAAGGAATAGTGATATGAGTGAATACAGAAGAAAGAATCAAAAAGCGCAACAAGCATTAGACATGAGTTATGGTCATCTGCAGCCTCAGGCCGTAGAGGTGGAGAAGGCTGTGCTTGGGGCGCTGATGATAGACAAAGATGCGTATGTAGAGGTGTGTGAACTGCTAAGGCCAGATAGTTTCTATGAGCCTAGGAATCAGAAGGTATACGAGGCTATACAGCAACTGAATATGGATGAAAAGCCTGTTGATATGTTGACTGTGACAGAGCAACTAACTAAGAATGGAGTGCTTGAAGAGGTTGGTGGTCCTGGGTATATCGCAGAGCTCAGTTTGAAAGTGGCAACATCTGCCAGCTTGGAATATCATGCTAACATTGTTGCACAGAAAGCCCTGTCGCGCCAACTGATAAACTATACAGGAATAATAGGCAAAAAGGCATACGACGAGACATTGGATGTGCATGATGTGATACAGGAAGCGGATAGTATGCTGACTGAAATTACACAGAAGAACATGAAGAAGGATTACTCCATTCTTGGTCCTATCATCGATAGAGCTATAAAGATAGTGGAGATAGCTCATGCCAATACGGGCGGTATAACAGGTATTCCTACAGGATTCTATCAACTTGACGAAATGACAAGTGGTTGGCAGAAGTCTGACCTTGTGATTATTGCAGGCAGACCTGCCATGGGTAAGACGGCCTTTGCTCTATCGCTGGCAAAGAATATTGCGATTGACCAGAAAATACCAATGGCATTCTTTTCACTCGAAATGGATGATGTTCAATTGGCTAACCGCTTGATGTCGAATGTTTGTATGATTGAGGGAAAGAAGTTGTTAAATGGCCAGTTGAGCAGAGAAGATTGGGATAGACTGGATAAGAACCTGAGTGTTATGACGACTGCTCCATTGTTTATCGATGAAACGGAAGGTCTGTCGATAAACGAGCTGCGGACTAAGGCACGAAGACTGAAACGTGAGCATGATATCAGGTTGATAATGGTGGACTATCTACAACTGATGACTGCTAGCGGTATGAAGTATAATAGTCGACAGGAAGAGGTGTCGCTCATTTCTCGATCGCTCAAAGGATTAGCAAAAGAACTGGGTATTCCAGTAATCGCCTTGAGCCAGTTGAATCGTGGTGTAGAAGGTCGTGATGGAGCAGAGGGAAAGAGACCTCAATTGTCAGATCTACGTGAATCGGGTGCCATCGAACAGGATGCTGATATGGTTGTGTTTCTGCATAGACCAGAGTATTATCATATTCTGCAGAGCGCTGATGGACTGATAGATTATCATCGTAGGGCGGAGGTCATTATTGCCAAGCATCGTAAAGGGGCTACAGGAATCATTCTAATGGATTTTGCTGGCGAATTTACAAGATTTGAGAATCCTGAAGATAACTCGATTGGTAATCGCGCACCTACTGACGGTGGTGAAATACGAGGATCAATGGTTAATGAGGAGAATAATGGTATGCCTTTTCCTCCTCCTACAGATTACAACCCATTCAATGTTGATGTAAGCAATGACTATAGAGGAGATAATACATAGGGCAGTAGTGTTGCGAGAAACAATAAAAATCGAGTATTGTACACGCAAGGGCACAGTAATTACATGTCACATCAACAATATTGAGTACTCGCGCAAGTATGGGGCGATGTACATCGAGGCTTTTTGTTTGAACGTAGAAGAGGATCGAACATTCAAAATCAGTAGAATCATGAAGGTTAACGATCACTCGTTCTCAAGAATATTCTGGAATCAGATTGGTGATAATTTTAATAGAATATAGTTATGAGTATAAGTATAATTGTTGCAACTGTTTTGTTTTGCTTCTATCTGTTTCAGTATATATCTGAGAAGGAAAAAGCAGAGAAGGAAGAATATCAATCTTTCCAAGAGTTGATGAATGGTGAACATAAAGATGAGGATGATATGAAAGAGCAGAAATGTTTGGATGAGAGGACTGTCGCAGGATTGGTTTTGACTACGTTGCGAAAAATCGGTTGCGATCCTGAGACTGAAGAGCATAATAATTTGAACTATGCGTATTTTACTTTTCAAGGCGAGAAGTTTACGATAGAAAGTAATGATACATGCAAGTTTATTACCATTTATGATACGTGGTGGCATAGCATATCTATCTATAGCGATGTTGAAGAAATAGCGAATCTTCATAAAACCATCAATCTGGTAAATCAGTATGTAAACTGTACATTACTATATACAACAAACAAAGAGATAGAAGAGATAGGCGTGCATAGCAGACGGACGATATTGTTTATTAAAGAAATACCAGAAATAGACAACTATCTAATATGCGTACTGAACGATTTCTTTAAGGCTCAGAGATTGGTGCTGACTGAGTTAGAGAAGTGTAAAGTTACCGAAGTATAATTATTATGAAGACAAAATGTACATTAACTTTCTTGGCAATGTCACTTGTGGTATATGGACATTCTGGCTCGTATGACAGATGGCTGAATATGATAGTGAATATTGATGCTATCGTACTCACTATTATGGTGACACAGGTAGCTTGTTTTCTATTGATTCGTAGAGATCGGTTAAAACATTACCGAATGAAAATACTGCTTGTAGCAAAGAGTTTTCAAAGGAAATGGTGGGTAACCCCAATTGCTGCATGGTTTCTTTCCTCATTTGTGTTATCGCCATATATGACTATTGTGGGGGAATGGCTGTTGCCATTGGGAGCACTTGTATTGTTGGTGTTTTGGATATTCTATTTTGCTGTTGTGATAGGCGAGGACAAGTATAAGCGGTGGCTTTCTGGTATAAAGGCACTTTACTGTTATCTTATTGCTTCTGTCGGTGAGATTGTTGGATTAGTGCTTTATTGCTTTTTATGTGAGACGGAGTTGTTCCAATATCTCACAAGATTTGAAGATGAAGAATTTGGAATGGTTTTGTATATATACCCAGATGTATATGGTATCTTCTATATGTTATTAGACATGGCTTTCAGCATGGCTGTTCTGGCTATGCCATATTTACTAATATATGGATGGAAAATATTAATTAGAGGCTTCGCAAGGCTAATGAAATAATAACAGGAGACCAACGTCAATAACTATCCAATCTTGCCGGTTAGTATTTCCGTTTCAAGAATACTATATACATATGCAGTACTCTGAGAAAACAGACCTGTGCGTATATCCAGCACTTTGCTATAAGTTTCAGAGTTGTACACAGTATCCAACGCCTGCTTCATCGTCAGGCCACGCTCATCCATCAACCTTAGAGCCATTTCCTTTACCAGCTCCTCAATCATAAATGTAACATGCGCTTCGTTCATATCTTCTTTAGGTATTTAAGTGACTTCTCTGTACCAAAAAAGTATTGAAACGTCTCGCCACCTTTGAATTCCAATTCCTTCACAAACTTATCCCAATCTATCAGACCGGCATCAATGCGTCGCATCTGCAGACCTATATTATCATCAGCGATAGGACCATAGATAATGTCATAAGAATGTAATTGAACACGCGTTTTGTTATCGCGATTCATCTATAATATCATGCCAGTGCTCCTCCATTTTTACGACAAAGTAATGCCAAATCATCCACAACGTCGTCAAATGACTGTGTGTGCTCAACATTGTAGAATTCATCCACGAAATCGATTCCCTTGAATCGATCCAGATATTTATACGCTTGCTGTGGATTAAGGGAGAACCTAGCAGCGAACTCGTTCACTACCGCAATAATATATGCTATTTTATCTTCAATTCTAACTTTCATTCTAATCTTCATTAATTCCTTTTGCAAATTTACAACTTTTATTCCATATAGAGCGAAAAACTACTCATAAAAATTCAAAAATAATAATTTGGTTCCATTTTTATAATCTTCGCAAGCCTTGCGAAACAATATTTTTGTGTCAAATTGACTAATGATTAGAAAAAAGTTGTATCTTTGCAAACGTATGTAGTATAATAGATTATTACGTTATGGCAGCCAAATCACGAAAAGAAGAATGGGAGAGTGTTCTTCGTTTAAAGAGCAGATATGAACTCCAATATATCGTTGACCATCCAGAAGGCTACACACCAGAATTCCTGAAGATGGCAAAAGAAAAGTTGGCAGAATTCGCTGATATGCCTGATAACGAGGCAATGAAAGTCGTGCTTAAAAAATGTCTTGAGGAAATAGGCTGCCCCTATAAAGAAAACGAGGATGGTGATCTTGAAATCTGGTTCCAAGGCACTCAATTTCTGCTAATTTTATCACCTGATAATCATTATATTGAGATAATGGACTATTGTTGGATTAAAGCAGATCTTGATGATACAGAAGAAGTGGATAGATTAAAGCAAGCTATAAATAAGGCCAATACTGATGGTGATATAACTACTGTTTATTTCATTGACGAGAAATATAATGCTATGGGGGCATATTGCACAACCAACATTCTCTATCGCCCAATGATACTTGACATAAAAAAGTATCTTCAAATCAGACTCAGCAACTTCTTCCTGGCTCATGATATTATACATGCAGAGATGGTGCTTCTAAAAGAGAGAGCCTCACAGCAAAAACAAACATTGATAGATATGAGTCCAGACAAATTACCTGTCTGCTAATTTGTTCGTTTGTTCGTTTGTTCGCCACAAGCCTTGTGAATTACATATTTTTCTTTAAATATCTCCACAGTTTAGAAAAATATTGTATCTTTGCAAAAACAATTAATTAATAAGTCTATTTATATGGCTAAGCAGTGGGATAAAGAGAATCTGCCAAGGGAAAATGGTGAAATCGTTCAGATGCAAGTTCCTGAAATTATATCTGCAAGTAGGAGTACAGATATACCTGCCTTCTATGCAGATTGGTTTTTTCATCGTCTTAAGGTTGGTTATTCTGCTTGGACTAATCCTTTTAACGGAGTAAAAAGTTACGTGTCATACAAAAACACACGTTTTATTGTTTTCTGGTCTAAAAATCCTCACCCATTGCTAAAGCATCTTGATTATTTAAGAGAGAGAAATATAGGTTGTTATATTCAGTATTCTCTTAATGATTACGAAGACGAAAAACTAGAACTTAAAGTTCCCCCTATACAATTCCGTATAGATACATTCAAACAACTTGTAGACAAGTTAGGGGAGGGGCGTGTTATATGGCGTTTTGACCCACTTGTATTAACTGACGATATTAATATAGATAAGTTATTGTCAAAAGTAGAGAGAATAGGTGACCAATTGAAAGGGTATACAGAGAAATTGGTTTTTAGTTATGCTGATATTCTTTCTTATAAAAAAGTAAAATTGAATCTTGAGAAAAACAATATTCCTTATCATGAATGGTCTGAACAGCAAATGAAAGAATTTGCAGAACGTCTTTCCAATTTAAATAAAAAATGGGGATATGAACTTGCTACTTGTGGTGAGAGGATTGATTTGACAGGTTATGGCATACATCCCAACCATTGTATAGATTATGATCTTATAGTTAGATTTGCTCATGAAGATAAAGAATTGATGGATTTTATTGGGGCTACTATCAAAAAGAGAACATTCAATTTATTTAATGAGCCTGAACCAATACCTGCTAGTGCAATACTGCTGCCTAATGATAGATATGTAATAAAAGATAGTGGACAGCGCGAGTTCTGTGGATGTATGAGGAGCAAGGATATTGGTGAATACAATACCTGTGCCCATCTCTGTGAATATTGTTATGCCAATGCTAATAAAGCGATTGCTATTGCAAACTATAATAAACATAATATCGACCCCTTTAATGAAAGTATAACATGATCGATATAGAAAAAATCGTAAAGCAATGCTATAACAAGTTACCAGCTAACTTGAAGAGCTGCCCTTGGGTTGCTACTGACCATGGACGCCTTGTGCCTCAAACAGAAGAGCAATTAGATGCATATCTGGCTGCATATGGAGAAATGCACATAGTGAAATGCAAGGCTGCTCTCCAGAATTTCCCTTGCACAAAAACAACAGATGATTTCAATCATCATAACTACGAGATTTTTGATTGGGGGTGTGGGCAGGGTATAGCCACCCTAACACTACTTGAATTTTTTCGGGAAAGAGGACTTTTAGGAAGGCTTAATGCAATAACGTTGATAGAGCCTTCAACTGTTGCACTCAATAGGGCGCAAAGATGGGTGCAGCAGAATGTTGGGCCAGCAATTCGCGTAAAAGCCGTAAACAGTGGAATACCTCAAGACGAGGATGCTGTTCTTAACGATGTATCATGCAACTCTCAGATAAGCATAAATATGTTTTCCAATATTTTGGATATAAGAAGTCTGAGCCTTTCATGGCTTGCGAAGAAAACAGCATCTCTCGCGTCTCTAAATTATATGATATGTGTTGGTCCAAAATTCTCAGGAAATACGCGTATTAAGGATTTTTGTGGTTATTTTGCCCCTTCTTCATATTTCTCAAATATAGAGTCATACTGTTATGCTTATACTTCCGATACCCATCATCCTTTCAGTTGTGAGACGAAATGCTTCGTTCATTTAAGAGACTCTCATCTTATTGACAATTATTCAGAATGCGCATCCTCACAGGAACTGACAGATGATTATGACTATGCCATAGAATGCTTAAGCGGTACAGTTAATAAAAAAACACTTGATTTTTATCACAAATTGAGAAACGAGTGTAGCAATGCATATACCATATTCTTAAGACCTTCGATTGGAGTTGATACCCCAGACGTCGTTTTAGCAAGCATAAGTCATGGTATAATAATCATCAATGTATGTAATGACCTTTCAGAATTTGAATCAGAATACAAGCGTGTTGAAAACATAAAAAGTTACATTTTTAATACTCATCTAAAATCCATTAAGATAGATTCTATCTTAAACAGGAGTGTATATGGCTGTGTGAAAACGGCTCTATATTTTCCTAATTCAACATTGTTTGAGGTGGAAGCAGAAGTCGAAAGAGCTAATAATGAACTGAGGAAGAATTCAAATAACAAACCAGATAAGGATTTCTTTGCACACCTCATCCGTTTATATGAGTCGGATAATTTTGGTGATATACTCAATAAAATCTATACTCGCAGTTTTAGATTTGAGTATTATGATGAACTTGTTAAAATCATTGTTGGTCATTGGCATTCATACAAAGATGGTGATACAAACTTCCGTTTAACCAATAGACAGAAGGAAATTGTAAGAAGTGAAAATGATCGTCTGCGTGTAAAAGGCGTAGCAGGATGTGGCAAGACGCAAGTAGTTGCAAACAGAGCTGTCGAAAAACATCTTCAAACTGGAGATCGTGTGCTTATACTTACATTTAATATATCCCTGATACAATATGTCAGATTGCGAATTAGCCAGGTACCTGCTGATTTTTCAACAGCTAAATTTGAGATAACAAATTACCATCAGTTCTTTTTGTCAATGGCAAACAGATACTCGGGCAAAAGAATCTCTTTAGCCGATTTTGATGACCCGGATTTTTTTTCTCCATATAGCGATAAAACAAAAAGATATAAAACAATTCTTATTGACGAGGTTCAAGACTTCAAAACAAGTTGGTTACATTCAATAATATATTATTTTCTTGACTCAAATGGTACATTATCTGTGTTTGGCGACGGAGAGCAGAATATCTATAATCGAGAAATGGAGATAGAAACGAGGATGCCCGTTGTCCCAACTTCTAGTGGCCGTTGGAACGAGATGAACGAGCGCGTCTCTATGAGAATAATAAATCCTGAAATAGCCAAACTTTCATATTTGTTTGCAAAGAATTTCGTTGACAGTTCTGTCGAGATGATAAAAGCTCCAAACGAGCTTGTTTTCGAAACTTACTGGATAAAATACTGGAACGTTGGTCTTGATAAAGATGCTATGGCATTGTGTCAGAATGTAAAGTGGATTCTACAAAAATATAATATAAGTCCGAGAAATACTGTTATTCTGTCCGAATCTATCAATATACTGCGCGATATCGAAAAGTACTATACAGATGAGCAAAATCAATGTATGACTAACTTTGAGACTGCTGATCAATACGAGGAGCTTCGCAATTCTCAGAAAAGTCCAACACTTTTTAAAGATGACTTGGATGATATTAGAAAAGCAGCAAAAACGCATTTTACCACAGACTGTGATAATCTCAAATTATCAACGATCCACAGCTTTAAAGGTTGGGAGTCGGAATCTGTTATTTTGCTGCTTCAGCCAGAGATGCAAGAGAATTCGACTTATGAAGGATATTATATTCAAGAACGAGAGAATACCCCGGCACTTATATATACAGCACTGACTCGTGCTAAGTGTAACCTTTTTATTATTAACTTAGGCAACACCAAATATCATCATTTTTTTGAATCAAATATACAATAGACAAATATGGTAAACTTAACTCTTTCGGAAAAAAGGATTATTTTCAGAATTCTAAATCTTATAATGAAAGCAGATTTCATAATTAATCCAGCTGAGGTGGAATATATGGATAAGATATTTGACTCATTTCAGTTGGAACTTAGTGAATTTGACCATATGGAGGATGTTGAGTTAGAAGAACTCATAACAGGATTCTCCTTTTTCTCCACTGAAACAAAAGAATATGCAAAAAAGTTATTTATGGAAATGGCAGAATGTGATGGATATGTAGACCCACGGGAAATGGAATTGATTCAGACTATAATTGGAATATGTTAATAGATAACTAATGTAAATAGAGAAGTGTTCTATAGTTGGCCCTTTTAGCGAGACAACCAAAATGGATTAAATATGGAAACTTGGAAGATCGTATTAATTTGCTATTGCGCAATTTGCTATTTTTTTGCTATTTTGTCTTTTATCAATGAGTATACAGAAAGAAGAAAGTATGGTACTCAAAGACAGATAGAATTGAGTATGTATATGGCCTGTATATTTGCTCCTATTACTATCATTTTGTTATTATCTGATGCACTTTTTGGTGATTATATAAGAAAAGCGAAGGAAATATATGAACATGGTGGAGTTAAGAAATATAGAGAGTGGAAAAAGCTAGAGGAACAGAAAAGGCAGGAAGAACAGGAAAGACTTGAGGAAGAAAGAATTGAATCAGAAAGGATAAAAGCAGCTTTTTTAGCTGGAGAGATACAACGTAATGAATTGCCCAGACTTGATGGGGTTAATGAGTTCGAATTTGAAGAAGATATGGGCCTCTCTGTTGATTATGATGCAGAAGTTCGCGAAATTGTGTATGTTGAAAATGAGTATTGTCAATCACTTAACGATTTCTTTATCAGAAATAAAGACCTTCGTCTTTTTCACATGTACAAGTTTGTGTATCTACCTAACTTCAGTAAAGAATTGAGTGATGGAGAACTCATTAGGTATATGTCACCAGATTTACCTGAAGATAAAAGGTTGGACATTAACATGGACTCTTCTTATCCTTTACGTTTTTTGTGGTATCCTGAGAATGCAAAAAACATTAAGCACGGAATGATGTTTTTTAAGGGCGACTGTGATAATCATGGAGCAAAATATACCAAAGGCCATTATTTCCATCTGAATGAAGGAAGCGACGAGGAGATTATAGCCCAACTCGATAAGATTGTAAGAGAAGTACATTCTCATTATTGTCATGCTGCATTATATAGTACAGTAAGCAAAAAAGAAATAGAAGAAGGTAGTTCTGACGACTATGCTGATGAAATGTTTAGTTGGGTGAATCAGGACCCTGAAGTCGCACTTATCGTAAAGGAAATACGAGACAAGGTTAACGCATTGAGAGAGCGTGGTATGGCAGAGAAATTAATTCGAAAGATTATACAAATCGAGCCTAAACTAAGCCGTCTTGTTATTACTAAGGATATGCGTATAATTCTTCCAGAATACAACAATATGGAGATTACAATGGAACCTATCAATAAGGCTGTATTCTTCTTGTTCTTGCGACATCCAGAGGGAATCATTTTCAAACATCTCCCTGATTATAGGAAAGAATTGGCAGAGATTTATCAGATGATAAAACCATTGGGATTTAATGACAGAGCAATTAGAAGTATCGAAGATGTTACGAATCCATGCCTGAATTCTATAAATGAAAAGTGTGCTCGAATTAGAGGTGCATTTATCTCACAGTTTGATGAGAGTATTGCTAAGCATTATTATATAAATGGATGGCGTGGTGAAGCAAAGAAAATCGATCTCCCTCGCGACCTTGTAATCTGGGAAGAATAAAATCACATTTTCACAAGCCTTGTGGAGTGAAATAGTTTGGTTGCAAAGAGGTAAAATCCTAACTTTGCAACCAAGTTTTATTTTTTCGCATTAAAAGTTATATGACATTGTTTTATATTTTAATAGGTATTGTGATTGTTCACGCATTGTTCCTTCTTTATCCCGTATATAGGGATGAAGCTATGGATATTTATACTTGGACTCCATGGACAGAGGAGAAATATGCGTTGTTTAGAAAAATGACTGTTAATAACAAACAGGTACGGATTCGACTTCTTATAAATTGGATTCTTTGGCCATTTCTCATTTTATATATACTGGTAATGCCAATAGTGTTTTTATACAAACTACCAGGCATATTAAAGGAATATGATGGAGAAGTAATCTATAGTAAGGATGGAAAAACACTATTAAAAGTTGCAGATAACTGTAGGAGAGTAAAAGTGAGGAGTGGTGTTGAAGTTATTGCAAAAGAAGCATTTGATAGCACAAGGGTTACTCACATCACCCTACCAGATACAATCAAGTTGTTAGAACCCAACGCCCTCCTAAGAGCGCACTATTTGGAGAGTATTAATCTTCCCGATTCGATTACTAAGATAGATAGAGCTGCTTTTCATTTTTGTGGAGGATTTGGTAAAGGATTAAAAAAGATTGTACTTCCTAAGCATCTACACTACCTTGGGGAGAATGCTTTTTATGGCTGTGAAAAGCTTGAAAAGTTGACTATACGTGGAGATTTTATGTGGAAAGTGTCTTGGTTGGAAAATAATCCTTTCTATTATACAAAAAACTTAGCCTTTATTAAGAATACGAATCCGAACTTCAAGGTTGAAAATGGAATGCTGATGAGTGCTGACGGAAAGATACTATTTAGGTGTGTCAATGAAGGTAAGAGAGTTGTTGTAAAAGAAGGTGTTGAAACTATTGCACAAGGAGCTTTCTGCGGAAAAAATCTAATGGAAGAGATAATTCTACCAGTGTCATTGAGAATAATATGCAAAGATGCGTTTAGAGGATGCCATAGCATCGATAATGTCGTACTTCCAGAAGGAGTAGAATCTATTGGCGTTGAATCTTTTAGTTTTTGCTGGAATCTAAAATCAATGACTTTGCCGTCAACACTTAGAGATATCGCATATAGTGCATTCGAAAATAGCGACCATCTCCAAAACTTTGTTTTCCCGAAAGGAATGGAGGATGTATTCAAAAAAATGATCAATGAATCGAAATACGGTTTGTCCATATAGAACAAGAAATATAACTTTATTATTATATTATGACAGACTATGAATATATATTACAGGACGCCAAACTGTTCTATTACAAGGGATGGGAGGCAGGAGAGTTGCGGAAGTGTATTGACATGCTGCCAAATCTTTCCCATGAGGAATTGGTGAAATTATATACCAACAGATGGGTTAACGGCTCAAAATTGAAAGAGGAGATATTCAATATCCTGTATATGGACAGGCTAGGAGAGCGTGAAGAGCGTATCAAGGAAATGTCGACTAATGAGCTGATTAATGAGTTTGAGGAGAGACGCACTGGAAATATCGCGCTTATCCGACAAGAATTGAGATACAGGTATAAAGAAGATTTTGGTGATGACAGAATAAAAATAGCTGCTGTATTCAGGCGAGCTACAAAAGGTGACCAGAAGTGGATAGAATTACAAATGAGGAGAAAGATTTTCGGCTGGAGATAAAAATGTTCTATTGGTAGGTGATTATTAAAACAGAAGATAGTAGTATTATGGGAATTATTTCGTATTTTTGCAAACGTAAAGGAGAAAATAATATGGGACAAGTGAGAATGTTAGGTGCACTGGTAGGCGATATTGTGGGATCAGTGTATGAGTTCAACAATACAAAGAGGACTGATTTTAAGTTGCTCTGCGACGAAAGCCTTTTTACAGACGATTCTGTTATGACGTTAGCGGTGGCCAAGTGGCTATTGGAAGACGAGGTGCATACCATACATTATTTAATATACTGTATGCAGGAGTTAGGCAAAAGATACTCCAATGCTGGTTATGGAGCGCGTTTTGGATGGTGGCTTGAAGAAGACGATCCTCAACCTTATAATAGCTGGGGTAATGGCGCTGGTATGCGAGTAAGTCCAGTGGGCTTATATGCCAAGACGTTAGATGAAGCATTGGCTCTTGCTGCATTAACCGCTTCAGTAACTCATAATCATCCTGAGGGTGTTAAAGGTGCACAGGCTATTGCCACAAGTGTATTCCTATGCAAACAGGGCAATTCGAAGCAAGAAATAAAAGAGTATGTTGAAAAGACATTCGACTACAATCTGGATCGTACCATCGCGGAGATTCGACCACGATATGAGTTTGATGTATCGTGTCAAGGCAGTGTGCCTGAGGCTATCATTGCATTCCTAGAGGGCAATTCGTTCGAAGAGGTAATCCGTTTAGCCATCTCGCTTGGTGGTGATTCTGATACTATCGGAGCAATGGCTGGTGCCATTGCAGCCTGCATGTATCCGATACCAGATGATATCGCAAAACGATGCAATGATATTTTGACGGATGACCTCAGAGATATTAAGGACAAGTTTATAACAATGATAGAAGAGAGATGAAGAAGTATTTGTGGTTAACTATTGCTGTTGTGGGCGTTGTATTGATGGTGATGTCATGCTCAACGAGAGTGAAGAAGGCTAGTTCATGGAAGCCTTATAAGGCAAAGATGATAACCTGGCAGAAGTTGGATACGTTCGTGTTTGAGAATCCAACTTTCAAGGTGGAGTATCCCAATATCTTTGTGCCAGATAGCTCGCTTCTGGATAATCGTAACATGAGGTTTGATTATTCGTTTGCTGCGTGCGACGTGGTTTTGAAATGTTTTTCTTATCCGAATGAAGCTCATATGAATGATAGTGCAGCAGCAGAGTTTTCTGTGGGCTTAAGAAAGTTAAACGAGGATTCTATAACTATGATAGATGTGCATCCGGGGTATTTCTACTTGGAAGGACGGGATGGATACAATAAGTTCTACGAGCAATACGTAGTAGAAAAAGACTACATTTACGTATTGGGATTGTTCTATTCGTCTGGACTTAGGGATGAAAAGGTAGAGCACCTAAAAGAACTTGTACATGAGTGGAGTCCGAGATAAATACAACTTTTAAAAACTCTTCGCAAGGCTTGCGAGGGGATTTTTGATTGGTGGTTTTGGAGATATTTTGTATCTTTGCAGCAGAAAAGTTTTAAGGTATGGGTGAAGATATTTTAGATTTCGGTCCCGTTAAGGATACGATGCAGGGCATCATAAAGGTTGTTGGCGTTGGAGGTGGTGGCTGCAATGCTGTTAACAATATGTTTAAGGAGGGTGTAGAAGGTGTGACTTATGCA
Source organism: uncultured Prevotella sp. (assembly GCA_900315765.1). Lineage (GTDB taxonomy): Bacteria > Bacteroidota > Bacteroidia > Bacteroidales > Bacteroidaceae > Prevotella. The sequence continues at coordinate 52,395 of ONAK01000007.1, forward strand.
GTATGTAATACTGATAGTCAGTCGCTTTCGCGCTCAGAAGTGCCCGTGAAGATACAGATGGGTGAAGGCCTTGGAGCAGGAGGTGATCCTGAAAAGGGACGAGATGAGGCGCAAAATACGCTCGACAGTATTAAGAAACTACTTGCTGATGGCACTAAGATGGTGTTTGTTACTGCTGGTATGGGCGGCGGCACTGGTACTGGTGCTGCTCCAGTGGTAGCAGGTGTTGCCAAGGAAATGGGACTGCTCACCATTGGAGTGGTAACCATTCCGTTCTATTTCGAGAAGAAACGCAAAATAATAAAGGCATTGAAGGGTGTCGAGGAGATGCGCAAAAATGTTGATGCCCTGCTTATTGTAAACAATGAGCGCCTATGTGATGTGTATGCTGATTCTGAGATTTCTTTGAAAGAGGCTTTTTTCAGGGCAGACAACATCCTGATGAATGCTGTGAAGGGTATTTCGGAACTTATTACTCTGCCTAGTGATGGTGGTATCAAGAGTGACTTCCGCGATGTTGAAACAACCATGCGTAATGGTGGTGGAGCTATCATGGCTATGGGGCGCGCAAGTGGTGAGCATCGCGTAGAGAATGCTATCCTAAACGCTCTCGATTCGCCCTTGATTTATGGCAACGACATTGGTAAGGCCAAACGTATTCTCTTTAATATCTATGCCAGCGATGAGCATCCGATATTTGTGAAAGAGCTGCAGGAGATAGACGACTTCTTTGACCAGCTGGATCCCAATATCGAAGTAATCTGGGGTACTGCAACTGATGACACGCTTGGCGAGGATGCTAAGGTGACAATCCTGGCAACAGGAATGGAAGACACTATGAGCAACGAAGCGAAAACAGAGGTTCATCACGACGAAGATGATTATTACGAGAGTATGATTTCTGGCTTGTATAAGCCAAAGGAGATTACCACGATAAAAGAAATTATTGCAACACAAATAGAAATTCCATTTGAAGTGGAGCAAGCACCAGAGCCTGAACCTGCCCCAGAACCTGCTCCAGAGCCAGAGGTGATAGAGGAACCGCACGAGCCTACTACGATAGAGAAGTTGAAGGCGTGGCTTAATGGCTTTATGAAGGAGGTTGCTGAATGAGCGAGCTGATAACACCAGAGCAGACTGCCCAGGAGATTAAACGACTGGTGGGGCAGTTGCAGGCTGAGGGTAGGAGTGACCTTCTGCTTAAGGCTATTGGTGCGCCATTGCTTGAAGAGTTACGCATTGAGGCGGCAAAGAGTAAACTAAGCAGACTTGTGATAACAGAGGATTATCGATTCTTGCTAATTGATTATAATAAAGAAGTTGAGCTGCAGCCTGTACATAAAGCTGTTTATCTGTTGTTTCTGGCTCATCCTGAGGGAATAGAGTTCAAGCACTTGGTTGATCATCGTGATGAACTGATACGTTATTATAAGGTTACAGCCAAAGGTCTCGACATAGATAAGATTATTGAGGGTGTAGATCATCTGGTTAATCCGCTGGATAACGCCATCAATGAGAAGTGCTCGCGCATCAAAAAGGTATTCCTTGATATGATGGACGAGTACACCGCCAGCTACTACATTATCAGTAGTCACACACAGAAACACATAGCTGGTTCAAATCGTATCTGGTATGAGCGTCTGAAGATTATAACCCTTCCAAGGGAACTGGTTCGCATTTCGAATAATCTATAAACAAAAAAGTCACTTAAACATAGCGACCGTTACTCCTTCAAGAGTAGCGGCCGCTTTCTTAATTTTAAAATCCAATCTTCTGCTTTTTCTTGGCAACCTCGATTGGTACGATGTCGTCGGCAGTCAGTTGGCGCCATTCCTGCTTGTCCTCAGGCTTCTGCATCACACATCTTGTGGCGTGCTGCATGTAGATGCGCTCAAGCTGGTTGGCCACGAATCGGGCGTTACCCCATGTCTGCGGGTCGCGAACCTGATATGCCTGATTCAGCATGCCGCGATACTTCTCCCAAGCCTGATCCGTGAAACTGTACTCAAAGTCTCTGATGCGAGTCTGAGTTATCTCAAGCAGCTCATCCACACTAAAGTCCACAAACTCAAACTTATTGGGGAATCGCGACTGCAGTCCGGGATTCATCTCCAGCAGCTTCTCCATCTGATCTTTGTATCCACACAGCACCACAGCAATGTCGCGCTGACTTTCGTCGGCCAGAATGTTCATCAGCAGTTGCAGCACCAGCTTTCCTGGGTCGTTTTCGTTCTTGCCGTTCAGCAGATATGCCTCGTCTATCATCAGCACTCCGCCCTTGGCCTTCTCAAGAACCTGACGCACTGAACGCTCTTCATCGCCCCAGAGGGTTCCGATAAACGTACCGCGGTCGCATAGCACCACATGCCCCTTGGATAATGCACCAGCCTGATGCAGCAGCGAGCCGAATATCTTGCAGACGGTTGTTTTGCCTGTACCAGGACGACCTAAGAACACGCTATGCAGCGACACCTCATGCTGCTTGCTGTTGGGGAACAGCTCTTGCATGGTCTTGTTGTATGTGGTCAGAGCTACCAGCTCATCCATACGTCGCTTGATGTCGTCGCAGCCTATCATCTTGTCCAGTTCCTCGCGAGGATTCTCGATGGGGTCCAGTATCTCTATGTCAACGCTCAGGCCAAGGTTCTGGTCTATCGTCTCGCTCTTAGTCGTTGGAGCCTCAGGCTCCTCTGGCTCTTGTGGCTCAGGTTCTTCTGTGGGAGACTCCTCTGTATCCTCGGCTGCACAGTCTCTGGCCATCAGTCCAAACACGCCATCATTATCCTCTAGCTTGTCGTTCACAAAGTCGTAGAGCATCTGTTCAAACTCGTTGAACTCCTCATCCTCGCTCTCGTCCTTTGGCTCTGGCTTGGCATCAATACTTTCGTCGGTCACAATGTCGAAGTACACCTTTCCGGCAAGATCATCATCAGTGTTCACACCAGCTCTGCGCAGTTTCAGATGGCTGCAGTTGCTTATCACCTTGATGCTGTTCTTTTCCCAATCGTCCTCCAGCTCGTAAGCATTGTTGATGGCATCCTCTGTGAGCAAAATGCCGTAAACCTTCAGGCTGGCCTGGGATTTCAACTGTCGACTCTTCATTATTTCCATCGTCTGCTTCAGCTTCCACACAGTGCTTTCGCGAGGTTCACATCCTGGTTCGTATATCATCATGTCGATGTTCTGCGTCTCGTTGTAACACTGCTTTTGTTTGTGATTGCTGCAGTCTACGCAAACCACCACCATGTTTCTTGAGTCGGCATAAATATAAATGTCACAGTTGTATAAGTACGGGGCAAAGCCCTTTATCCGATTAGAGTAGACGGCATAGTTCACCGCCATAGCGTTCATGTGCTTCCAGATAGTAAGATAAGTCTGATTCCTAAAATCGTTGATAAGTCTATTCAAATTACAATTCATAACAATAATAATGGTTCTAAAAATATAAATGGTAACTAAGGTACATGCCCTTTGGTATAGGGCGCAAGAGGTTATAGGCTAGTGCTATTGCACTTGCCTTAATTCTATAGAGTGTTAATCTAAGATTAATCTATCACATCACCCTAACAAAATTGTAGCAAAATGTCAAAGATCGATAAACTCTTCGAGACGTAGCCTCAAAGACGCGCAAGCGACAATGCACAAAAATGTACCGCTCGGCAGTTGTTTGCAACCATTGTCATTCTCTTCATTTTTGCTTCAATTAATTCGTTTTGTGATAGAATTATGATTTTTCGGCAGCAAATGTAGATATAATTTCTGATTCCACCAAATTTTTTTCAAGAAAATCGAAAAAAAATCCCTTAAGCGAGCTTTATTGCTGGCTTAAGGGGATTCTCTTTTCTACATGCCCATGCAGCTTGTAGCTCCGAGGGCTGTAACAATCGCTGTTGCGATTGATGCAATCATCTGTACGATGAATTTAATGGTTTCTTTCTTTGTCATGGTAGGTTAATTTTTAATTTTTACATTTTCTCATTTTTACATTGTAAAGGGTAGGGGCGATGCCCCTAACCCTTAGCGCTTAATCTCCCTCGCCGGGATTATGGTCGCCCTGTGGAGGAGTTTGGCTTCCGCCGCCACCAGTTGGGGTGGTTTCCTTCTTCTCGCCATTCAGCGAGGTGACATTCACGAACTCGGCCTTCTTGATAAACTCGCGCGAGCTGATGTTCAGCTCCTGCTCCTGCTCGGGGATGAAGCGGATATGCAGAGCCTTCAGGTTCTTGCTTACGTTAAACTCCTCCTGGCTGTTGGCACCGCCCTTCTCGTTCTCGATGGTAGTGAAGAAGGTGCCCAGACCGTCAATCTTCACGCGCTTGCTCTCCAGCAGCATCTCTACCAGACAACTGCGGAACTTCTCCAGCACACCGAACACCACGTCGGGGGTGTAGATACTGCCGTGCTCGCTGATGTGCTGTGCCAGCTTGCGGGTGTTCATAGTTTCTACGGCCTTACTGTGGGCAAACCACTTACCGTAAATCTTGGACAGATTGTTTTTGTTCTGTCGCAACTCATAAAAAATCTTCAGAATGGTTAATGTTAAATGTTTAATCTCTCTGTCTCTCATGATTGACGATGCAAAGGTACACAAAAAAAAAGCGCAAAAATAGCTTTTTTTTGACTTTTCTCGATTTTTTCGTTAAATGTTAAAATGTAAAGAAAACCTCCGCGCGCAAAACGTCTCTAAATCAGCAATCCCAATGATGTCCAGAAACAATCTGTGAGATAGTTCGGAAATTTTTGGCAAAATCTCGTAAACAATCCAGCAGATTCTGCCGTACCACTCCAAACACCTGTTTTTGCAGGGTGGGGGCGAACGCAGGTACGCAGGTACATTTTGTAAAATCAAGTGGCAGTGACGAGCAGGTGAAATCTACCTTATATATTATAATATTATATATAATATAATAATATATAGATATAAAGTATATTAAATTAAACACTTCTCTCCGTTCTCCTCTCCAGCATCTCGAACGCTTTTTGCTACAATTTTCGAAATTGAAAATGTACCTGCGTACCTGCGTTCGCCGTTCGCCCCAAATATTGTGTTACTTTTTTTTGTGTCTGAGTGCAGAATATAGTGCTGTTGTCTCCGTTTTTTTAGTAAAAATCAAGGTTCTATTTGCGTAATTCGATTATTTGTGTTATCTTTGCACTTGTACGTATGCGTTTTCAGGATAACGCTACAAAATTAACGCTTTTCCATGACACCACCAAATTTTCATTAAGTATTTCGAGAAATCTTAAGTAGATAGATGTTTTTTTTGTATCTTTGCATCCGTTTTCTAAAATCAAATAAGGTTGTTAAGATAATAATTAAAAAAATGAAAGAAATAGCTCTAACTAGAAGGAATAATGGTTTGTTCCTATTTGGTAAGGTGAATGGCTCAGCGCATTTTATTGAGTTCATATTAGACACGGGATGTTCTACAACAACCCTTTCAAAAGAAGTGGCAGATATATTGTTTTTAAAAGGCTATCTCAAGAATTCAGATATTACAGGATATAGTAATAGCTCTTTTGGAGGCATGTGTACGATTCAGAATAAGGATGTCTTAATTCGAAGCCTTACATTTGGCAAGGTTAAAGTAAAAGATGTAAAAGCAAACATTTATGATAGATATGGTGGTATGACACTCTTGGGAATGTCTGTTTTAGATAAGTTCAAAAACTATTCAATTACAAAAGACAAGCTCATTATTGATGATGGTAAACCCGAAGTAGTTGTCACTGGGACAGTAAAAACGCCTAAGCGTACAAAGAAGGATTTTACAGGAATGCTGAAGGCACTACGTAAGATACGTAAAGAAAGTGGAGTGGAGGACTTTAAATTTGATTACACCAAAAATATAATGCAAGTTTATGCTCCTATACAAATATGTTATCCTCTCATAGTGTTAGAGAAATATGACCAAGTAATAGAACTCTTAGAAGAACTTCAGCCTATAATCAAAGGTAATCTTGAAGACGACGAGAATAATGTATACCAGTTAGGTGCTTTTGTTACTGCATATTTTAATTATTTCCTTGCTAAAGCCTATTATGGTGTGAAAAGATATGAAGATGCTTTGATATACTTCGATAAGGCAAAGAAATTTTTTCTTTCTGGAAGTTCTTTTCTGAGTGATATTAATGACATCTACTTTAAAATACGTGAGGAGCTCAATGAGCAATTAAAAGATGAACCGAAGGTTTTTGCTCCTGCAAAGACCACCACATTTGAAGAAGATATTAAGTTGTACAATCTCCATCAAATTGAATTTGAAGACTACTACTATGGGGCAGGGGAACTGAAGACAGCATATGTAGGTTTTGATGATTTTCGTGATGCATTTACATTTTGCCGCATGAATCATAAGCGACTTGAAGTATTAAAAAAGGAAGACGGCAAATGGAAAAGAACAGGTTATATCCCTTCTGATAATCTTGATTGTTATAATCTTGACATGGAAGAAGGGTATAAAAGCTTTTTTAGTGTAAATTCTATAGATTCTGAACTAAAAGAGATAATAGAAAAACTTGGAGATGATAAAGATAAAATAGAGATCATTACAAATAACGCTAATAAGGCCAAGGAAATATTAAAAAGGGAATTTGATAAAAAAAGATTCGGTTCTTCTATAATCCTTCGTAAAATTGATTTCGAATTTGATGCAGTTATAAGACATAGTGCAAGCCTGTCTTGGCATGGTCAGGAACTCATATTTGCCGCAATTGATGTAGAGGAATTTGTCACGAAACGCTTGGCTGATGATGTATTGGCAGGCAGAGTTATTCCCAGTGCTATAGGTCAGATGCCCGAAGACTATATATATCTATCTGATAAGACATTTGAATTAAAACCTTATGGTGAAGAAGATTATACAGCTAACAACGACCCAGATAAAAATCGCACTTTAGGGCCATTTATTCTATACGACCAGGAAAACTGTATAGGATATGGTTATCGTGCGACTTATGATGATAAAATCTGGAGATGGGAAAACGTGACACACTCAAATATTCGCGGTTTTCCTGAATACCAAGATGATGTCACCTTAGAAAACGACTGCCGAATTTGCTATTGGCAATTAGTCGTAAAGCGCGACGCAGATCAGAATGGATTGATTCTTCCTGAAGCCATTTGAATCTGGCTATACAAATAGTGGGATGCTGGCATTCACTGCTTGCATCTCACTTACCTTTTACATACTGTGTTATATTTGATAGTTTTTTGCGAAAAAACTTGGAAGTTTCAAAAAGTGTGGGGGATTTTTATTACCTTTGTACCCACTTAGAAAATTAATAGATTGATAACCATATGACTGACGATATACAAACAGAATCGTATCCTCTCTATGAAGAGGAAGAAGCTGGCCTGGGTTTGATGGTGGCTGAACCGCCTTATAGGGAATTATCCTCATTGCATACTCTATCACCCATGTATAATAGATTGTTTCGAAGAAAATATGAAAAAT
>ONAK01000026.1 GCA_900315765.1 uncultured Prevotella sp.
GTAACTAAGAGCTCGATTCTGAGCCTTTTGATACTGATCTAATTTCTTCCTTTTCATAAAAGGTGACTTTAGGTGTCAACCTTATCTACAAAAAGACACAAGGTGGGAATAAATTTAGATATACAAATTAATCAAAGTGAACTCTGGGATTCATGATGGCAGGGGAACGCCATTCTATGCCGTATTCTAATAGGATAGTTCTTTTGAGTGTCCAGTATCGGAAACAAAACCCCATGAAACGTGGCTCATCTTTTATTTGATCATAGATTTTACGCTCCACCTCGTCAATCACATCAAGATATTCTTTGCTATCTTCAATGGGGTCGTATTTCAGCATGGGATTCTCTATCTTATCCAGCATGTAATGGCAGTCATCTATATCTATTCCTATTGAAGTGGCAATTGCCAAAGCTTTTTGGAAAGCCTGCTTGGCTTGTTGGCGGCGTTGGTTATTATAATAACACTGACCAATCTGAAACCAAGTGTCATATCGCCATTGCTGATATGGCTCCATTTCGGGCTGCTCGTCCAGAAGTTGTTGGGCTTTTTCCAAAAGTGGTTTTGCCTTCCAGCCTTGATCATCATTTATCAGATATTCGGCTAACTTAGTGATAGCAACTGTATAATCACCTAATGTCTCGAGCGATGGATGCTGCTGATATAAGCGATAGGAGATGTCTACCAATGGAGTTAGCAGAAGAATGAACTCCTTGGGAGAGAGACTATCTATATGCTCGCCAATATAATGGCCTAGATATTCTAACTTTTCTTGGTCGGAAGCAAGTTTTTCGGCCTTATTCAGTATATTGCTAATATCCATAAGCGCTTGTTCTTAGAAAATTACATCATCGTCGGTCCTGCCGCCTTTTACCTCTTCTACCACATCTTCTGGAGTTGCTGCTTTCTTTGGTTTAGCAGAAGGCTGCTCATTAACTATTGGAGTTTCATCTGTATTCTTGGCTGCAGATGTATTCGATGTTTTTTTAGTCTTTTTACTTTTTGTACCCTTTTTAGTGATGTCTGCACACAAGCTCTTTTTGATGTAAGCTGTTCGATCGCCAGAGATGCGAACCTGATACCATCCGTTTTCTACTGCCAAGACATCTAATACAGCACCTCCACTCAATTGAAGTTTTTCACCAGTACTGTCGGCATTAATAGTAACAAAGTCGTAGTTTGTTCCTGGACCTGTGCGAAGGTTGGCGGTTTTTACTGCTACTTTTACTTGTTTAAGTACATTACTCTGGTCGCTGTTACCACTACATTTGTAATATACCCAGCAACCTACAAGCACAACTATCAGGAATTTGATAAAACTCTTCATAATTTTTTATTCTTGTTTCTTATTCTTCTTAACGCTCATATCATATAGTACATACTGACCAGAACGCACATCGCCACACTCCAGCCAGAACATAAGCTGTGTGCTCTTGTTCACAGGTACGGTATATGTGGTTGGCTGCATGTCGTCTGTCAACATAAATTCGCCAACCTTCACCTGATCGGCAAATACATCAAGACGTACTGGGGGAGCCTTCGCCTTTTCACCTGTAACGCCACCAAGAATCTCCTCATAAGGATCTACAAAAACAGACTTATTTGCCACTGTAAAGGTACAGGTGTCGTACTCGCCATAGATGTTGAATGCGGCAGCTGACGATTGATAGCCACCAGGTCCGAAGAGCGAAAGAACGCCCAGGTTCAGGTTGTTTGCCTTAGCTCTGTCTTGTACTCTTTCGCCTTTTTCACGTGCCTCCTTCGATAAGTTGAGCATGGTGATAGGCAAAGATGAAGCACCTGCAGATACACCTGTGGCTGCACTCACGTTACTGCTTGAAATCTCACCGCCTGCACCAGTTAGGAACATGAATGCCAAATCCATAAACGTTACATTCTCAAAGGCAAATGGAATATTAGTTTCAAGCATTACACCTTTGTATATCTTCGTGCCATCCTTCATATTGAAATATCGACGCTGCGAACCGCCATTATGGAAACAATCATTGAAGTCAAAGTTTGTCATCCTGCTAAGGTAGCGACCAACAAAGTGAAAATATGGTCTTTTGCACAAATCAATCAGGTCGGCCGAATCTGGACACTCTGGCTTGGGATGCTCATATAGGTTGTTGGCCACCACCTCACCACGATAGAGCGTTATATCGCCAAAACCAAAGTAGGGCTGTGTGTCGCTTCCTGTTCCTGGTTTTGCAAACATCACTGTTCGGCATTTGTTAAGCGGTATTGTAAAGTGCTGATTAGGCCAGGTGCAATGAATGACGGTATCGAGCACCACCTTGTCATCTACGTAGATGCGGATATTATCGTCAGACATCACTCGGCGATTGGTCAATGCGCCAACTGTAAAAGTCATATAGTCAAATTCGCCTGCCAAATCGAATTTGTAATAAGAACTGATATCCTCGCCTAGTAATGTGGCACCACTTGTGAGTACAAAACCTTCGTCAAACTTCTCGCCACCCATAGAGAATGTGATATATTCAGACTCGCCTCTGAAAACACTGTTCTGATAATTGACAATACCCTGAACAGAGTATGGTTCAATGTTTGATACCAGTCGACAAACATCAGGCAATTGCGATACCTTGCTCTTCGACCCATTTACTTCGCCTGCTTTAGGCAGCAAAGACATGTCGTAATCAGTAGGATATGCAAAAATATTAACTACTCCAAAAACAATACCGCCCATAAGACGATGAAGTTCATCGATGCTGTGGAACGACAACTGGTTAATACCTTCTACATCTAGCACCACCATTTCGGCCAAGTCGCGCTCTTTAAGTCGTTTCTCATAAAGGATCTTTCCATCGCCTTTTATAGTCAGCCAACCTGTTGCCATTGTAGACTGATTGTCGCGAGGGCCGATGATGAATGAAATCTTGCTATATTTCTTCTGTAACCAGAAATAAGCCCAAGCTTCATTATTTCCAACAAATGCTTGATTGGCTGTAAATTGGAGTCCAGTCTTGTATTCTACTTGGTTAATCTTAATGCTGGGCACCTTTTCGATACCACTTACCTCCTGCGATGTGATGGGATTAACCCAACCAGAGTGGCGGATAAAGTGCGGATATAGCTGACCTACAAGTTGTACGCGGTCATTAGTAGGAACAGAACGCAACGGATTGGCAGATGGCTTGTATTCCTGCCCCGATTTCCAAAGTTTTACAGCGCCAAAAGCCAGATTAGTAGAGCCTTTTGGCATGTCGAAACGCAGTTGCTTTGCCCCTTTTATATCAACTACACACTCTTGGGGAGCATCATGATCCCAAATAACTTTGTCGAGCACGCGCTTGCCATCGGCCTTCATGGTGAGGATTACATTATATTCATCGCTAGCGCTGTTAGGATTGTCTGGTCCAACCACGAAGCTTATCTTATCGTAACTCTCATTAAGATCGAATACGACAAATCCTGCCTTGGTGCCTGAGATTAATCCACCCTTTCCCGACTGAAGTGTAAAACCGCCTTTGTATTTATAGATGGCAATCTTCATTACGTCGCTACCCTTGGTGGGGTAGGCTTTGTAAAGATAAGAATCTGTGGGTTTATACACATCGGTGAGATATGTCTGGGCTTTGCTGGCTATGGCTATTGCCAACAGCAAGAATAACAATATGGACTTTTTATTTGTCATTATTGTCGGCTTTTAGTTTGTATCTGTCTGCAAAAATACGAAAAATAATTCTAATCGTCGCACTTTTTTCCGAAAAAAGATTATCTTTGCAGCAAATAATACTACACTATGTCAATTGCATGTCAGATTATTGAATATAGGAGATACAGTGATCGCGGAGCTTTTATGTTTGAAGAGGTTTGGCGAACGCTTGATGTAGATGAGACCGAACTGGAGGAAGGTGCAGAACTCCCGTTTTGGTCAATGAGGTATCCGCCTGTGGTAGACTTTTATGATGGTAAACGTCTTGACCTTACGTACCAAGGAAAGTCGTTTAGTATTGGTGTTGGCGACGAGGTGTTAATAGGTGAAGGCATTGGCCCACAGGAACATGGCGTAGATTGTATGTTACGTACATGTATCAGACTCTTGGATCCAAATGACGAGGATTATATTGATGATGATGGACGTTATGATGCGTGGGCATAATAAAGTATGATTAGTATTCAAATACATCCAACAAACGATCCGCTTTTCGGCAAAAGCAAATGGTGGGGAGAGCCGGACATGCCAGAAGAACTTGACTGGCCAGGCGTAATGCTGCCCGATGATAATGGCAAAGTATACGAAGAACCTTTGACCTTTATCTGTCAGATTTGTTGTGACGATATAGCCGCCCTTGATTCCGAGAACTATCTGCCACACGAAGGCATGTTATATTTCTTTGCAGCCATCGACTATTTCCTTGGCGACATGGATGCTCTTATTTATCCAGGCACAGGGCCTTGGAAACCTGAATACTACAGAGTTCTCTATACGCCAAAGTGCGACGATCTTCATACCCATCATCTTCAATATCCAGATGGCACTTCTGCTACGTTGCCTGCAGAAGCCATAACATTCGCTCAAAGCAACGAAGCCGATGACGGCAATCGATTGCTGGGGTATCCGTATATAGAAGATGTTCGTGAGGCAATGCCGAATAGATTATCGCTCTTACAGATAGAGGAAAACGATAGATGGCATCTCACTTTCCATGATTGTGGAATACTGTATTTCCTAATGGATCCCCAGCAATTGCTTGCCCGTCAATGGGAAAAAATAGAATGTTATCTTTTCTCGTTATAATTTTGCTTGATTTTATTTGTTCACGCGTTTTCGGCCGTTTTGGATGATGATGCCTTTGTAGTTTTCGTCTACTATCTGACCTGCCAGATTGTAACGGACGTTGCTCTGGGGCTTGTTTGTGGTAATCTGCTTGATGCCAGATGTGGTTTCAAACTCCTGAATAGCCATCTTCTGACCGTTATAGCCTATTACTTCCCACTTTGACAGATCGTCGCTCTCGAAGTTGCCATTTATTACCATCTCGGTGGTGGTGCCTTCTTCTACGCACGACACATCGTCGAAGTAAACCTTGCCGCCAATAAGTCCGAAGGCAAACTGTAGCTTGTCGATAGCGTAGCTGGCTGTGAACTTCCAAGTGTATTCATCAAACTCTGACTTCAGATTAACGGCAGCCAGATATTGTACATCGGTGCTACCTCCCCATTGGTTCTTGTTGGGACTTGTGGTCCAGATGGGCCAGAGGGCACACTCGCCTGGGTTGTCGGCCTTTATCTGGGCCTTGACAATGTAGGTCTTGCCAACGGTCATCGATGCGTTGAGCATGGTGTTGCATTGTTTGTCCCAAGAGTTTGAGCCAGCTGTGCCATTGTCAACTACCAGCACGTGGTTTGGACCTTGGTCGGATACTTCTACGTTGATGTTCTTCTGGAGCTGATTGCCAAGAAAATCTGTATAAGATACTGAGATTGCACCTTTCTTAGCCTCTGTTGCTTTCAGCACGCCAGCTTCGATGGTAAAGTCATCGCTACTGATAACGGCATCGTTGGTGAGAGGCTCTGTGTGGCCATCGGCAAACTTACCTGTAATCACAAGACGCTTTGTGCTGCCAAGTCTTACTGTCATATTATCAGAATTCTCGAAACTCTCGATGGTAAAGAACTTTTTCAGGCTTTCTGCCATATTATAATCGGTGTTGGCTTTGGGCTCCTTGTTCATAACCTTCAGAGCCTCAAAGGCATAACGCTTTCCAAGGGTGCGATAGCCTGCTGCTGAGAAGTGCCATGCATCAGTACCATTTCCTGGAATACCCTCGGCACTTACCACATGGCCTGTTGGGATTACCGACGGAATCATGGCTACAACGTTATTGTGCGAAGAACAGCCACCGCCCATATTCTCGTACTCTGTCTCGCCAACAAACAAGGGTACTTCCTCTGCATTCAGATTCAGGTCGGCAAGCATGTCGTTATATATCTTCTTCACCATGTTGGGCCATTCGGGGTTGCCGCAGTTTGAGCATCCTTGGTGCAACAGTATGCCCTTGATGACGCCCGACTCCTGAGCTTTCTTGCCCATCTCAATAAGCCGGCCATAAGGGTTGCTGCCATAATAGTTCTTTGATAACTGTGCCCACCACTGAGTAGGATTGTCTTTCAGTTTCTGCTCGTACTTGTCTTTATCAAACATCTCGATAGGACTTCCGCCCATAGCTACAGCTACAACACCTATCTTTACGTCGGTAGGCATGGCGGCCACCATAGTACGACCAAAGTAGTCGGTTGGACCAAGTTTACCAACGGGGCTGACAATGGGGCAATCAGCTGTATACCAGTTGCCCAAAGTACGCTTGGGGTTGCTGAAATCGGTAGTAGCCAGCATCTGGAATCGCGCGTCAACATCGTTGTCAACTGCTTCCCATTGGGCATTGCCCTCCATGTTTGATTGTCCGAAACAGAGATAAATGTGGAAATTAGGGTCTACATCGGCCTTGGCAGCCATGAAATTTGTGGCTAGTAAAACACCGATGGCAAATAGGTTTCTCTTCAACATAACTTAGGTTTTTAAAATTTACGGCCGCAAAGGTAACAATAATCAGCAAACTAGCCAAAGAATATCAAAGAAAAAACAGTATTGAAAATAAAAATGCCATAATGTTTGCTTTTTGTAAGTTTTTTAGTATCTTTGCAGCCGAATAGATACGGAATTAATAATACACTTTACGCAATGAAACTAAGTTATCGCCGATGGATGCTGATAATGGCTATGTGCTTGGGAATGCTGACCACTGTGGGAGTCAGGGCTCAGGCTGATATGCAAACGAAGTCCATAACAATAGGACTTGATGTGAATTATGCCCCGCTGCAATCGGTTGATAAGAACGGACTGCCGCATGGATACGACGTTACCTTTACCCGCACGCTGATGAACCGCATGAGGGTTAACTTCTACTATGTGCCTAACACGTGGAAGAAGGTTGAGGAGGCTGTCATGAAGAGCGACATCGATCTGGCAATGATGGTGTATTCTGATTATCGCAAGGACAGCATCTACTATTCGCGCCCTATATTCCGACTCTATTATCAGGTGGTTTATCGCAAGGCCGACTATAAGAGCTTTGATTTCCGTAATCTGAAGGGAAAGACTTTTGCATTTCTGAATTCACGCCCCATTGGCGAGCTGATGGCTCGTGAGGGGGGTGTCAGTGTGCGTGTTTACGACCTGGAAGAGGCGATAAACGATTTGGCTAAGGGTAAATACGATGCCGTGATATGCTATCGCTATCAGGCCAAATACCTGATTGATCACTATCATCTCGACCAGTTGCAGTCTGAAGACATCTCTATGAAGCCTCGTGAGTACTGCTATGTGAGTCATAATAAGGAGTTGATAGATGACATAAGCCGCGAGATCGCAATGATGGAGGCCGAAGGCATTATCGATGAGATATATGGTGACGATATTGTAGATTCAAACAGAAACATAATTCCAATTTGGGTTTGGTACCTGTTCGGAGCTTTAGCCATAATATTTCTTGTTGCATACATTATTATATCTTATAGATCGCGAAAGAAGCTGAAGATAGCCAACGCGATGCTTGAGACAAACTATAGGATTCTGGAGATGAGTCATATGGAGCTGGAAGAAACCAATAACCGGCTCATTATAGCAACCGAAAAGGCTAAAGAGTCATCAAAGATGAAGAGCAGTTTCATCAAGCAGATTTCGCACGAGATACGAACTCCGCTGAACATACTGAGTGGATTCTCTCAGGTGCTTACAACTGAGGGGGTGGAACTTGATGATAATGAGAAGGCCAAGATAGCTCAGGATATCGTGGAGAATACCAACCGCATTACCAATCTGGTAAACAAGATGCTGGAACTGAGCGATGCTGGTAGTAGAAACGTCATTGAGCGTAACGACCAGGTGCTTGTGGCTCATATTGCAGGCGATGCTGTGGCAGCAAATAATCTGGCCGACAACAAAGATGTGAACTTTGAGATGAAGATTGAGCCAGAGGCTGAAAACGTGAGTGTGATGACAAATAATGATTCTGCAGTACGTGCACTCTCGTTGATTCTTGACAATGCATGCAAGTTTACGGCAAAGTCGGATGATAAGAAGGTGAGACTATGCGTAAAGGCTACCCCCGATACAGTAGAGATGATAGTTGAAGATAGCGGAATAGGTGTTCCGCCAGAAGAGGCAGAACACATATTCGAAGAGTTTGTACAACTTGATGAATTCTACGAAGGAACAGGTATCGGCCTTACTATAGCCCGAAGCATGGCCCGTCGTATGGGTGGCGATGTTACGCTTGATACCAGTTATAGTCCTGGAGCAAGATTCATACTATCGCTGCCAAGAAATTGATTATTCATTAAGGGTGTCGGGGATGTAGGTAACCTCGATACCATCCTTAACGAAGATTGGCATGCCAGCCTCGGTGTTGACGTACTCGATAGAGAGGACGACATCGCGTGGGCCTAACTGCTTGCCATCTACCTCAAAGATTGACTTGTCGAGAATAACGGTGTTGCCGTTCTTGCTCTTAAGCTTTTTGGTAAGCATGGTGTCGCCATACTTATAGCTGGCCTGGAAGTAGCACTTATCGTTAAGTTCTACATCGGCAGGAAGCTCAATAGGGTCGAGTAGGTCGTACTGACTGTCGAACACGCTGCCAAGTTTCTCGTAGATAGTTTTTGGAGCATCGCTGGTGTCCATAAAGTCGTTGGTAGACAGGCGCTTGCTGCTGATAAGCGCATCCATACCCGTTTTACGCATATACTGCTTGCCAAGCATCAACATCTGCTTCTTGGTAGTAAGATTAAAAACCTTAACGGCTTGCTTGTCCTTTTGCCATTTTATGGCGTCTACATCGTTGAAGGTGTCGCCAACCTTGACTGCTTTACCATTATTATAAGTAAGAGTTGCATCGTTCACGAACAGCACCTTGTAATTGTCTGCGCTGGCGTAGCTGAGCCACATACCAAGGCAACTAAGTAAGAGTAGTCGTTTCATTTTGATTTGTTTTTATAGATGTTATACTTCTGCATAAATGTATCGTAGAGAGAGTAAACTGTGGTAGGAACCCACATGTTGAATGCAATATCGTACCAACTGGCTATGAGAGCAATGATGAGGAATACCGTAGCCGTGCTTAGGAATGAAAGCACAATGCTGAGCCAGGGGTTGGCACACATAGATGAGAACGAGTGGCCTGAGAGGTAGAACAGTCCGATGATGATGTAGATTACGAACAGTATGCCCATATAGAGCCAGTTTACAAGATGTGCTCCTTGAGACAATGCGATATAGCCGTTAAAAAGAATCGATGAGCCGGGCTGCATGCCAAGGAATGTAGAGTGTACATCGCTTTTAAAGTCGCCTATTACAATAAGCTTGTCGTCAATCTGTTCGCTAACGGGCATAACCTCGTCGAGGTCGAGCAGGTCGGCACTAAGATATATGTAGTTGCGCTCGCGGACTTGTCCTTCTTCATCAAGCAGACTGCCCATTATGCGGATGGGCAACAATAGCGTGGCGCTGTTCTGACACAGTCGGCCATTATCGGTATACCAAAGTCCACCCCAATGCTTCTTTATGTCGGAGCCAAAGCGATCTTGATAGATTTTCAGCGCAACCGATTCGTCATCGTCGTGGAGGTACTGATAGCGTGAGAAAGTGAGCGCCTGCCATGTGGTGGCATAGTCGGCATTAGCTGCTTTCTGGTTTAATATGCTGTCGCACATGTTAACACCTTTGTGCTTGGGAATAACGATACGATCCATCGAGACAATGGTGTTAAAGAGGGCCGAGTCGTATTCGGTCACCATACCCTCTTCAAAGAAAACATCCATAAAGATGTAGCGGTAGTTGTTGGCCTCCTTGGCTTTGGTGAGGAATTGCAACAGCTTTTCGCGGTCGGTGATGATGGTGTTGCCTACTGGCACTTCATTCTCCTCATAGGGTACGAGGGCTTTGTCGTAACAAACGTTTATAAACAGTATGCTGTCGGGCACGTTGCCTATCTGCATACCCAGAAACTTCTTGTAGTCGGTAATCTGCTTCAGGGCGCCCGTTTCTCCTGGAAGTGGATAGCCCGAGTTACCCATCACATAGGTGAATATGATGATAACAGTGCTCGTCAGCACGGAGAGAAAAACTAAACTCCGATGCTGACGAATCCACGTTTTTATAGTATTCCAGAAGGGAACCTTCATAGGCTTATCGCTTCAGCAGAATAACCTTGGCCTTCGAGTTGTCCATCTTACTCATGGTCTTGCCTACGTTAGCATTATAATAGGTAGGATCGGCTACGGTAAACTTGCGGCCGTTAACCATGATGTAATCACCTGTAACATCCTCGTTGAAACAAACTGCTGTATAGAGGTGACCAGGGTAGTAAACAAGTACTACATCCAGGTCGAGCAGATCGCGAACGAGATGTGAGAAGAGAATAGAGCGGTCTTCACAATCGCAGAATGGATAGAACAAGCTTTCTTCAGCAAAGAATGCGCGATCGTGTCCCCATACCTTCTCGTCGTAAGCGTAGGTAAGTCCCATCTGAACCCAGTTCAGCAGCATGTTGGCTGCCATCAGTTTTGGTGCGTTACCAATCTGCTGCTTGAGCTGTGGGTAAACCTTATCCTTAACCTCAGGCGATACAGGGGTGTTAGCGTAGTATGCCCAGCGGGTCATCATATCTTTTCCGTCGTATGATGTAGGATAATCGGTATAGAAGTCCATCAGGTTCTTGTTCATCTGCATATCGGCCGACACATTTACAAAGCGCGAGATGACTGTGCGCTTGTCCGACAGATTCTTCTTCAGGTCGGGTTGCTCGGCTACACCAAGGCTCATCATCTGCTCGCCAGGATAAGCGGCATCGCAAACGGTAAGGTTCTTGGCCTTGCATCCGTCCATCAGGAAGAACAGCTTGCCGTCGGCGGTAAGGTAGCCACGATCGTATGGGAATCCATCCATACGCGACATGATGTGCAGCTTGGTATTGTCTTCGAGGGCGAAACGTATCTGATAGCCAGACTGGTTGAGCAATACTCCCTGAAGGAAGATGGCCTCGTTAGTGCCCTTGCCGCAAGCCTTCTCTGCTATATTCTGCAACATCTTATAATAAGCCCAGTCGCAAAGCTTGTACTCCTTGCGAAGCTCCAGACAGTCGTGAACCAGATTGGTGTATCCCTTATCGGTGAGCTCGAGGAAGGCGTCAGAGATATCCTTCTTTGATGTGCCGTTAAGTTTGAACTTCTCAGCATTGCCCCATCTCACCTTCATAGGTGTGCCGTAGAAATCGAAGTCGCTGGTAGCCATCGAAACCTTATTCTCTACAATGGGATTAACGGGCTTTGGCTGTGGTGGAACGGTAAGCACAACGGGCACAACAACGGCCTCGATAGGCTTGCTCTGCTTCTCTTGCTGCTTTTTCTTCTGCTCAGCAAGTTGACGCTCTTGCTCTTCCTGCTTCTTCTTTTCTGCAGCTAGGCGAGCCTGTTCCTCTTCTTGCTTTTTCTTCTGTTCAGCTAAGAGTCGCTTCTGCTCCTCCTGCTGCTTTTTCTTCTCGGCCAGCAAGCGAGCCTTTTCTTCCTGCTGCTTTTTCTTTTCCTCTAACAGACGCTGCTGTTCTTCCTGTTTCTTTAGCTTCTCTTCCAGCAGTCGAGCTTGTTCTTCCTGTTTACGTTGTTGTTCTTCAAGCAGTTTCTGCTGACGCTCCTGCTCCTTCTGTTTCTGCAGAGCTAATTTTTCCTGCTCTTCCTGCTTCTTCTTCTCGGCTAACAGCTTTGCCAACTCTTCCTTCTTCTGCTGTTTCTCAAGCTGCTTTTGCTGCTCTTCCTGTTGCTTCTTCAGGGCAGCCAGACGCTTTAGCTCATCCTGTTGTTTTTTCTGTTCTGCAAGCAGTTTTGCTTTTTCTTCCTGCTGCTTTTTCTTTTCAGCAAGTATGCGAGCTTTTTCTTCTTCTTGCTTTTTCTTTTCAGCGGCTATGCGAGCCTGCTCTTCTTCCTGCTTTTTCTGTTCCTCAAGCAGTCGGGCTTGTTCCTCTTCACGCTGCTTCTGTTCGGCAGCAAGTCGTGCCTGATCTTCCTCCTGCTTCTTCTTCTCTTCAGCTAGGCGTGCCTGTTCTTCTTCACGTTTCTTCTTTTCTTCGGCCAGCTTCTTTTCTGCCTCTTGGCGCTTCATGTCCTCAAGATAATCCTCGTCGCTCATCTTGTCGTATTCAATAGGCTTGACATCATCCTCCTTGGGGCGGTCTACTGCATCCTCAATAGGGTAGTCTTTCCAAGCCTTCTCCATGAAGTCGGCATACTTCTTGTTTACGCTATCGCGAAACTCCTCGTATTTCTTGTTGGCATCATTTACGAAATCATCGTAATTCATCTTTTGCTTGTTCTGAACCTGTTGCTTCAGACTGCCTCTTTGTCTCTGAGGTCTCTGACCCTGTGCATAGGCTATGCCTATAAACAGCATCATTATTAGTAAGGTTAGCGATAGTTTTCTCATAATATAAATAGTTTAATTGTTTTCGATTCTGATTGGGATGCGTTTTACTTGCATCTGCTCGTCTTTTTGTTGGTACTTGGTCAACCAGGAGTTGAAATCCTTGTAACTAAGCGAACTTGGGATAATCAATTCGTCAGTCAGTTTTTGTTGTCCGACCTTAGCGCTTGTTTTTGCATAGCTGTTAGGTGAAAAGATAACGTAGATGTCATTATATTCTTCGGCACGCCCCTCGGCACAGGTGATGGCAAACTCGTCAACAGCACCTCCTTCTGGGGTTGCTTTGGCTTCAGAGAACAGATAGTACTCTTTGTCGTGGGTGATAGGGAATGAGCCTTGACCTGAACTCTGATATGGCAACAGGTAGAACACCTCGTTGTCAAGAATGTTGTACATAAACACAGTAAGGTAACCGTCGGTAGGTGACTTGAAATAAAGATAGAAGTCATCGCCACTCTTGAATGTGTCGGCCGCATCCCCTTTCTCAGGATGACGGCGAAGTGGAAGAGCTTCGAACTCTACACCCGCTGCAACAAGCTCTCTGGCTTTGCCTTTGACGGAGACCTTGAGCAAATCGCGACCTTCGTAGAGTACTCGCTCATATTTTGGTTCGCTTATATCGCCTAACCACACACCTTTTACCTGATTGCTGGTTTCTGAGTGAAATGATGTTTTGGAATCACTATTCTCATTATTTATAACAACGATGTTGTTACTGGAATTTATCGAGCCGAATGCCTCTTCAATGGCGGCATTCTGGGCTTTTGCAAGCGCAATCTGGCATGCTTGGGCATAAGAAACGTTCGAGGGTATCTCGTAAAGATATGTTGCCTCTACGGTTTTAACTTTACCCTTCTCCTGGGCGCTCATGCATAGTGCCCAGGAGAAAGCGGTGATTAGTATAAGCAATTGCTTCATTAGTTCTGGCTCTTTACTTTTTCAACATCCTTAAGAAGATTGTCTCTGCGAGCCTGCTGGATAGCAGCCTTAGCGAGTTTGCTAACGGTGTCGGCTGAGATAGCGCAACGAATAAGCACTTCAACATTGCCGTTAGCCAATTTGCGTGAACACTCCATCAGGGTCTTTGGACGGTTCAGCTGCTGGTCGATGCTACGGCCTTGCTGACTAACAATGGTTTTTGCGATTGACTCAGCCTCGTCGGCTCCGAACTGCTCGTTAGCAAGATCCTGCTCAATGGTAGATGTCATGTCGGTTCTCAGCTTCTGAGCTATTTCACCCTTGGCAACGGTGATGGCCTGTGTTCTGGCGGCATCGTAAACAGAACCGGTGCTACGACCCTCGCCTACAATCCATACCTCGTATCCCATGGCGTCAACTTCTGACTGTGCAGAAAATGCTCTGGTGAGCTGTGTCTCGAGAGGAAGCTGACCAGGATTAACCTTCCAGCCATCGGCCTTGAATTCCTTCAGCTGCTTCTTCAGTAACTTCTGATTAGCTTTACTCAGTTCCTGAGCATCTACACTTGCTGAAACAGCAAACAACATGAATAATGCTGCGAAAATCTTAATAGCTTTCATAATTTCTAAATTGATTAAATTGTTAATAATTGGATTATCTCGTCTCGTAAAAATTTATAATTTAGGGTATAATACGTTGGCAAAAGTAGGAAAAATAATCGAAACTTCCAAATTATTTGCCTTTTTTTTCTGTTTGGGGTTAAAAATTGTTATAAAAATGTGTTGGTTTCCAACTATTGTTATTAACTTTGCATTGCTATAAATGGTAGAGTATGATCCGATATACAAAAAGAGAAGAGATTTGGAATGCCGCATCCCATGGAGGAGGAATCCTCATGGGCGTCGTTTTTGGTGTAATATTTCTTGTATGGTGCTTCAAGTCTGAAAATGATTGGGCCAGAATAGGTGTAATCCTATATCTGTTTGGAATGTTAGGCTCTTATCTGGCATCTACGCTTTATCATTCGATGAAGCATCATTCAAAGTGGAAGGAGCGCCTGCGTAAATGGGATCATGCAGCTATCTATTGGCATATCGCAGGATCATATTCGCCCCTTACACTGATAGCTCTTCGCGAACAAGGCTATTGGGGCTGGAGTCTGTTCTGTTTTGTGTGGGCTTGTGCTATAGCTGGTACGATAATCAGCTTTATTAAACTGAAAGAGCATTCTAATGTCGAGACATTCTGTTTTGTTGGGATGGGCCTGAGTGTGCTTGTGGCCTTCAAACCTCTTGTTGATTCGGTATCAACAGCAGCGGTTGCATGGATTATTGCTGAGGGTGTGTGTTATATCACTGGAGCGGTTTTTTATTCTTTGAATAAGACCAAATATATGCATTCGGTATTCCATTTTTTTGTACTTGCAGGTAGTGTTTGCCACATCATTGCCGTATGGGATGTCTTGATGGAGTACTTATAATGGTTAAAAGTTAGGGAATTTTTTTGGTCGTTTCGATAAATAATTGTAATTTTGCAGCCAAATTTGCAAATTTAGAATTATTATGGCGTTTACACGTATGACTGCTGCCGAGGCTGCAGCACTGATTAAGAATGGCGATAACATCGCTATGAGTGGCTTTACACCAGCTGGTGTTGCTAAGGCAACAACTAAGGAATTGGCAAAGATTGCTGTAGCTGAACATGAGGCTGGCCGCGAGTTTAAGGTAGGTGTTTTTACGGGTGCTTCAACAGGACAGAGTACTGATGGTGATCTGGCTAATGCTCAGGCTATCAAGTATCGCGCTCCTTATACAACCAATCCCGACTTCCGTAAGCATGTAAACATGGGCGAGATTCCGTATAACGACTTGCACTTGAGTCATATGGCTCAGGAGTTGCGTTATGGTTTCTATGGCGATGTTGATTGGGCTATTCTCGAGGTTTGCGACATCGAAGAGGTGGGTAACGACTATCATGTTTATCTTACTGCTGCCGGTGGTATATCTCCTACAGCTGCTCGTTTGGCAAAGAAGGTCATACTGGAGCTTAACTCGTTCCACAATCCAAACGCCAAATTTATTCACGACGTATACGAGCCATTGGATCCTCCTTATCGCAAGGCTATACCCATCGAGCATGTTGGCGACCGTATCGGTAAACCATACGTAAGCATTCCAAAAGATAAGGTTGTTGGTGTGGTAGAGTGCAACATCCCTGATGAGGCTCGTGCCTTTAAAGATAGCGACCCAGTTACAGATAAAATCGGTTTCCTTACAGCAGAGTTTCTGGTGGAGGAAATGCATAAGGGACGTATTCCTAAGGAGTTCCTTCCTTTGCAGAGTGGCGTAGGTTCTACTGCTAACGCCATTTTGGGTGCTCTGGGTGAGGATAAGCATGTGCCTAACTTCAATATCTATACAGAGGTTATCCAGAACTCTGTTATCGAGATGATGCTTAATGGTCGTGTAAAAGACGCCTCGGCCTGCTCTCTGACAGTATCAAACGACTGCTTGATGCAGGTTTACGACAACATGGATTATATGAAACAGCACCTTACTCTGCGTCAGAGTGAGATTAGTAACTCGCCTGAGATTATTCGCCGACTGGGGGTTATCGCAATTAATACAGCCATTGAGGCTGACCTTTACGGAAACGTAAATTCAACCCATATTAGCGGAACCAAGATGATGAATGGTATCGGTGGTAGCGGTGACTTTATCCGCAATGCTTACCTCAGTATCTTCACTTGTCCTTCGGTAGCTAAGGGTGGTGTTATCAGTTCTATTGTACCTTTTGTAAGTCATCAGGATTCTTCAGAACATGATGTAAACATCATCGTTACAGAACAGGGCGTTGCCGATCTTCGTGGTAAAAGTCCTGCTCAGCGTGCAGAATTAATTATTGAAAAGTGCGCACACCCTGATTATAAGCAGTTGCTTTGGGATTACCTTAAGATTTCAAAGATGGGACAGACCCGCCACAACCTGACTGCTGCTTTTGCCATGCATGACACATTGGCTCGTAAGGGCGATATGAAACTGACTGACTTCGCTGAATATATAAAATAAAAAGATTAAAAAGGATAAAATGAAACAACTGAAACAATGGTCTGTTGATGCAGCCCTTCTATTTGTGTCTATATTCGTTTGCTCTTGTGGAGGCGACAATAAAGGCACTGGAAATAGTGAGGGTAAAATCTCTACTAAAGACTCCATTAAGGCGAGCCGTATTGATAGCATCATTATTGCAGCCGACAATGCAAAAGACTATGACCGTAAGTTCTTCCTGGCTGATAGCTTGGAGAAGTCAGGAGACATTAGTTCGGTCAGAGCCAACTTCTTGCGTGGATCTGCTCTTAATAGCCAAAAGCAGAAAGCTGCTGCTGAGGTGTATTATAAGAAAGCGCTTGAAGTTGAAGAACTAGACGACAAAGATGTTACCTATTACAGTCGTTCGGCCCGTACGCTGGCCCAGATGTACTCTGTGAAGAATGACTATGAGGCTACTCTGCGAGTTGCGACTCCGGCAGTAGAAAAGCTTGAGGGTAATGCGAAGGCACAATCGCGCGACTTGGCTGTACTCTATTACACTATCGGTTCGGCCGAAATGTATTTGGGTAACGAGAAGGAAGCATCGAAAAGTTATGAAAATGCCTACTGGCATTATAATAACTCTATCTCTATGAAGGACACCAATGGCTCGCGCATACGATCGGCCATCACTGGTGTAAACAACATTACTGTGGCATGTCTTAATACCCAGCATTACAAGGAAGGTAAGAAGTGGAATGATCGTACAGACTCAATTCTTTATGTTTATCGTCTTCGTCCTGATGCCGATACTGAGTTCTGTGACCACTATCGCGCGCGTATACGTTTATTTAATGCACTTACATCTTATGCCGCAGGAAATCATGCTGCAGCCGATCAGGCTTTTCAGGGATTCCTTACTACCGAATATGCTCAGACTGAGCAAGGAAAGTTGGATGCAAACGACTATCTGATGAAGGCCCATCGTTATGAGGAGGCTTCAAAGAATTTCCGTACTCTTGATCACTGGATAGATTTCCGTGATATGAAGATGACACTTGATAACATCTCGCTTTATCTCGTGCCAAAGTTCAAGGCAAACTATGGCGCTGGACATAGAGATTCGGCTCTTTATGTTGCTAATCAGATATGTGAAGCTTATGATTCTGCTCTTGTTTGGTCAAAGCGCGATGATACAGCCGAGATGGCTACCATCTATGAAACCAATAAAAAGGAAGAGGAATTGGCTCGTAGTCAGTGGGAAGTAGAGAAACGCGAGCATGAAATGTTCCGCCAGCGCCTTATCAGTCTTGGTATTGGTATCTTGTTGCTAGTTGGATTCTTCGGATTCTATGTCGTTCACAACCGTAAGGCTTTGAAACTTCTGCAGGCCGCTTATGATCAGCTTGAGGAAGCTACTACAGCAAGAGAGCGTATCGAGAGTGAGCTCCGTATTGCGCGCGATATCCAGATGTCAATGATTCCAGCAGGTAATCTTGAAAGTGAAGGACTCGACCTCTTTGCATCGATGACTCCTGCAAAGGAGGTTGGTGGTGACCTTTACGATTACTTTATGGAGAAAAATCACCTTTACTTCGCTATAGGCGATGTGTCGGGTAAAGGTGTTCCTGCTTCGCTCTTCATGGCTCAGGTAATCCGCTTGTTCCGTGCAATGGCTAAGCATCACTATTCACCAGCTGAGATTTGTAGCCGTATCAACGACGAACTGACCGAAAATAATGAGAATGGTATGTTTATCACCATGTTCATTGGTCTGGTTGATCTTACTACAGGACGTCTCGATTTCTGTAATGCAGGTCATAATCCTCCAGTTCTTGGTGGTGATGCCGATGGCGGAAACTTCCTTCAGATGATTCCAAATGCGCCAATTGGACTGTGGCAAGGACTTGAGTATGAGGGAGAGTTTATTGAAAGCATCAAGGGTAAGCCTCTCTTTATCTATACCGATGGTTTGAACGAGGCAGAGAATCCTCAGTTAGACCGATTCGGTGATGAGCACATGCTTGAGGTTCTGCGTGAAACTAAATTTGCTAATGCCATGCAGGTGGTTGAGACACTTAAGCGCCAGGTTGAGGAGCATCGTGCCGGAGCTGATCCAAACGATGACTTGACGATGATGTGCTTGAAGGTAGGATAAGACTTTTTTACACAAGATAGAGTAAATATACCGCAACGCGTTGCGGTATATTTTTTGTTTGTTGCGTATATGAATATGAAATAAAATCATTTACTTTGTAGTACAAAAGCAACGCAAAACATTATATATTGCCATTTAATGATAGTAGAATAAGGAAATCTTGTTTCACGTCATTAAATTAATTAGTTAGATAAGACCACCGGCTTGTGAAAGTCGGTGGTAATATCTAGGCGGAATTACGCAATGCGTTGCGCAACAATTTTGCTATTTTTGCGTTTGTTGTATGAGTGGAATTTTGTAATTTTGTAGCACTAATGACAACTAGATTTATTTGCAGAGATGAAAAGAGTATCACAGCGTGAGATTGCCAACCAACTTGGAGTAAATGTTTCAACAGTATCTCGTGCATTACGAGGTCTTGAGGGAGTGAGTGCAGAGCTGCGTCAGCAGGTTCTTGCATTGGCAAAGGAAAAAGGCTATCGCCCGAATCCGTTTGCTGTTAGTCTTCGTTATGACACGACACGTACCATAGGTGTAATAGTTCCTGATATATCGTTCAATCACTTTGCTCACATCGTTAAACGTATTGAGGCTGAGGCGCGAAGAGAAGGTTATATGTGTATAATCACAGATTCTGATGATAAGTACGAAAACGAGAAGAACTGTCTTGAGCTGTTGGTAAATATGCATGTCGAAGGTATTATCATCTGCCCTTCACAAGAGACTAATGATTTTTCCCACATTCAGCGTTTAAAGAAAATCCATATCCCTGTGGTATTATTCGATCGCGATGCTGATATTGATATTTCCTCGGTTGTAATCAATGATGCCGATTCGGCACGCCAGGCAACTATGGCTCTGATTGAAGCCGGTGCTAAGCGAATTGGTTTCTTGGGTGGACCAAATAGAATGAAGCAGACTACAGAACGCAAACACGGATATATAGAGGCCTTGCGTGAGAGTAATATGCCTATTATTAAAGAGTTGGTGAAGTGTAGTTACATTAGCTATAATTCCGGACTTACCGACACACTCGAGTTGTTGGACCTGCCTGAGCCACCAGATGCTATCATTGTTACTCATGGATTGCTGGTAGGATCAGCTTTGAGGGCTATTGACAGTCGTGGTCTGCGTATTCCTGAGGATATTGCTCTTATTGGTTATATGAGCGATTGGGTATCGGATGTTATGTCGCCTCGTGTGTCGTTTGTTAAACAGAATCAGCGTGAGATTGGAACAAAGGCTTTCAAATTGTTGTTCGACCAACTTAATGGTGACACTTGTGTTCAGCATGTTATTGTTAAGGCTCGCTTGGAGCTAAGAGAGAGTACACGATAAATAGTAATTAAATTACTGGACTTATGAAGAAATTGTTATTACTATTCCTTATTTCTGTGCCGGTTATCAGTAAGGCGCAGGATCTGAAACTTAATGACCGTGAATATTTTGAGAGACAGGGCGTAAATGTACTGGTATTCAGCAATAATTTCAATGGAGGCTTCAACGATGAGAAGAACTCTGGTATCGAGATTATTCATCATGGTGTACGTACCATACAAGGTGGAGCTGTGCGACTTAATAATACCCCTGAGCAGTGGGATCTTGTTCCAAAGACCGTTTCACGTACTGTTGATCGCGAAAAGGGGAGTATTGAGGTTGTGATGCGCTATGACGATTACGACTTTGATAGTCGCGTGGTTGTAACAGGCAAAGGTAAGGCTGTAGTGATTGCTGTGTGGCTCGATAAGCCCGTGCCAGAGAAACTTGCTGGTGAGGCAGGTTTTAATATTGAATTCCTACCATCACAATACTGGCTTAAAACATATGATGTTGATGGGCGCTTAGGTCGTTTGCCACGCTATGCCACCAGTCAGACCATCACCCGTCCAAATGCCGAGAAACCCCGTCAGTTCAAAGGGTTTAAGACCTATGATGATAGAGGCACAAACCGATTCATTGACCCACTGCCGATAGAGACTGGGCATAAAATAACGCTTGCTACCGATCAGCCCGACCGTATGGTTACTATTAGCAGCGATGCAGAACTAAAACTTTATGATGGTCGTATTCTTGCCCAGAATGGCTGGTATGTGTTACGTAGTGTATTGCCCAAGGGGAAAACGGGTAAGGTGCTAAGCTGGACTGTTGAACCTAATGCTATCCCAGGTTGGATACGTGAACCAAATATCGGTTTCTCCCAGGTTGGGTATACGCCCGATCAGCCTAAGGTGGCTGTTATCGAACTTGACAAGAACGATCAGCCAAAGGCTACCGCACAGCTTATGCGTATCAAACCTGATGGCTCATCGGAGCAGGCTTATCAGGGGGAGATAAAGACTTGGGGCCCCTATTATAAATATAATTATGTGAAGTTTGATTTCTCTGAGGTCCGCCAACCTGGTGTTTATTATATCCAATATGGTAGCACTCGTAGCAACGATTTTATTATTGACGATCATGTTTATGATAAGATTACTGATGCAACTACCGATGTGTGGGTGCCCATACACATGAATCACATGTACGTCAACGAGGGCTATCGCACATGGCACGGTGAGCCGTTCAAGGAGGGATATCTGCAAGCTCCGCCAAGCGATCATTTTGATTTGCACCATCAGGGACCAACTACAGATACAAAATATAAACCTTATGAGCTTATACCTGGTTTGAATGTAGGCGGATTCTTCGATGCAGGAGATTTTGATATCGAGACAGGTTCAAACATTAACGTTGTCCAGAACTTCATCCGCACTTGGGAACTTTTCAAACCAATGCGTGATGAGACGTTCGTTAGCCAAAAGCAACGTTATGTCGATCTTCACCGTCCTGACGGGGTGCCCGATATACTCCAGTTCATTGAGCACGGTACGCTTAACCTTGTGGCTCAGGCCGAGCAGATTGGTCATATGGCATCTACACTATCAAACTCTGTGCTTGATAATTATCATCATCTTGGCGACGCCGCCTCAATCACTGATGGCTTGCATTACGACCCAAGTTTAAAACCCTATGAAGTTTCGGCTGATGGTAAGTGCAGTGGTACTCCTGATGATATGTGGGCTTTTACAACTCGTAGCCCTCAGCTTGATTTGCGGGCTGCCAATATGTTTGCTGCCGCTAGTCATGCATTGAAAGGATATAACGATGATTTGGCTGAACGGGCTCTTACCCAGTCAAAGCGGCTCATGGCTGAGGCTACTGAGATTATAAAACAGCGCACTGCTGCCCGTAACCAGCAGATGGAGGCTGATTTTAACTGGCTTGATGGTTTTGAAAACCGTGGCACTGGTGTTAAACCTGATAAAAAACGTCAGAAACTGATAGAGCGCAGTCGTAAAAATCGTGAGCAGTATGGCGATATGTCCACTAATCTTCAGCTATATGGCGCAACACAGGAGAAACAGTATCTCAATAACTTTGCCTTGCAGATTTGGGATGCGTTGGAGTTAAACCTTGCATCTAACATGCAGACAGCTCTTGATGCAATCCCATATATGGATGAGGCTTACAAGCAGAAACTGCGTCCTTATGTCGTGAAGTATAACGATTATGTCAAGAGTTTTGATCAGCAGAACCCTTATGGAGTGCCCATCGGGTTGGGAAACTGGGCAGGTGTAAATATGGTGCTCAATTTCGGTATCGCTGTAAACTATGCTCACATCTATTATCCTGATGTCGTTAGCAAAAGTGAGGTTTATCGTGTGGCAAACTGGCTGTATGGCTGTCATCCATATCACAATTATTCATTTGTGGCTGTTGTTGGTGCAGCTCGTCCCAAACAGGTGTTCTATGGTAATAACCGTGCCGATTTCTCTGCTATCCCAGGAAATGTTGCTCCAGGATTGTTGTTCCGTCAGCCGGATCACTTTGAGAATTTCGATGATTGGCCATTCCTTTGGGGCCAGAACGAGGGCACTATTGCCGGAAATACTCAGTATGTAATTTTCGGATCGTCGTTTAAGAATATTGTAACAAAGTAAACGCTGATGGCACTATTTACAAGATTTGTAACTTCTTTACCACCTAATTTTACACCTTGGGTGGTCTGATTTGTAATACCCAAAATAATATGCAATACAAGAAACTACTATTTTTATTTTTAATGTGTCTATCTTTCCTAACCACTCAGGCGCAGCCTGAGCCCGAGGATCGTAAACTTACTATTCGTGGTCAGCTGCTCGATTCAGAATTTAAAGAGCCCATGGTGCAGGCCACTATCCAGTTGTTCACCGCATCAGATAGCACCTTTGTAGGTGGAACAGTTACTAACGAGCGTGGAAACTTCTATATCGAGGCTCCACGTAGTGGTGTTTACCGACTTCGTATATCATCGGTAGGCTATCAAAGCATCGAACGTGAGGTGTCGTTGCGTCGTAATTCCAGTCAGGATCTTGGTAATCTGTTGATGGAATCGGAGAGTATCATGCTGCAAGAGGCGGTAATTACAGGTCGCGCTGCACAGGTGATCGTAAAAAAGGATACACTGGTGTATAATCCCGAGGCCTATCGTACGCCTGAGGGATCGCCTATTGAGGAACTTATCAAGCGTATTCCTGGTGCCGAGGTCGATGAGGATGGAAACATCACCATCAATGGTAAGGAAGTGAAAAAAATTCTGATTGATGGTAAGGAATTTATGTTAGGCGATGTTGAAACAGCGTTGAAGAATATTCCTGTAAATATTATACAGAACATGAAGTTCTACGACCAGCAGAGCGACCAATCGCGTATCACCGGTATTGATGATGGCGAGAAGGAGACAGTACTCGATTTCTCTATTAAGAAAGGTATGAACCGTGGTTTCATGACCAATCTCGATCTGGCTGCAGGTACTAAGCACCGTTATGCATCGCGTGGCATGGCCAGCAGCTTCACCGATAAAACCCGCTTTGTACTGTTGGGCAACTTTAATAATAAAGAAGAGAATGCCGGATGGTGGAATCGTCGTGGTTTGAACGCACGAAAGATGTTGGGCACCAACTTCAACTATGATGATAATGATAAACTGAAAATCGACTTTAGCGTGCGCTGGAATCACCGTGGTGGCGATAACCAGACGGAGAATGCTTCCGAAAACTTCTATAGCGAATCTTCGCGTACATTTTCTAATAAACAGCAATCAAACTTCACCCGTAGCAATAACTGGTGGGGTAATATGCGCTTAGAATGGAAGCCTGATAGTCTTACTAATATTCTTCTTCGCGCTAATGGTAGTTACGGCACCAGCGACGAAACAAACGAGTCGAATGCTGCCACTTTCGATGCTGATCCATACCTGTATGTTCAAGATCCTTTGTCGCAGCTGTCGTCTTTGACACCGTATTTGGTTAATACTAATATCAATGCTGGCCTGAATTATGGTGAGAACAAGAATGCATGGGCTATGCTCCAGCTTTATCGCCGTTTGAATCCACGTGGGCGTAACGTTATTCTGCGTTTCGAAGGTAGTGCAGGTAATAGTGAGAATAAAAGTGTAAGCGATGATGAGGTTCATCTGTATCGTGTAAAAGACCAGTCGGGGCAGGATTCTACCTATTTCACCGCCCGATACAATACGACTCCGTCTGACAATAGTGGCTATGTGGTGCGCACATCTTATAGCGAACCGCTGTGGAAGGGGGCTCACCTGCAGTTTAGCTACGAGTTGCGATATAACAGGAATAAGAGCGACCGTCTTACCTACGATTTCAGCGGTCTGCCATATAACATTTTTGCCGGCATAGAACCTGAATATCGTACTTGGGATCCTTGGCTGTCGTCAGTATGGTCAACACTCGACAATTACCTCGATCGTGATCTTAGCCGCTATTCTGAGTATAAGAACTATACTCACAATGTGCGTGTTAACCTGCGTCACCGTGTGGAAAAGTACGATTATAACATCGGTTTCCTTGTTCAACCTCAGCACTCTAATTTTATTCAGGATTATCGAGGCATTTATGTTGATACTGTACGTAATGTTACAAACTTCACGCCAACGCTCGATTTCCACTATAAATTCAGCGATCAGAGTAATCTGTGGGTACACTATCGTGGCGATACACGTCAGCCTGATATGACACAGTTGCTTGATATCACCGACGATTCAAACCCGCTTTACATTACCAAGGGTAATCCTGGACTTAAACCTCAGTTCACCAGTTCGCTCAATGCTTATTACAATAACTACATTGTGCGATACAAGCGTAGTATTGTGGTATATGCCAACTATCGCCATATCCGTAATTCTATATCTAATCTGGTGCGCTATAATCCAGAAACCGGTGGTAGTATCACTCAGCCCGAGAATATCAATGGTAATTGGAATATTAATGCAGGTTTAACCTTTAATACCGCGCTCGATTCTACTGCCCATTGGAACGTAGGTACAGATACCCGTATACGTTACAATAATTTTGTAAGTTATGTGGCGCAGCAACAGGCTGATGCAGCGAAGAATACCACACGTACTACTAATTTCAACGAACGCATATCTCTGGGCTACCGTAACGATTGGTTGGAGGTAACACTCGATGGTCGTCTTAACTATCAGCACTCGCGTAATGAGCTGCAGCCCAGTGCCGACCTTGATACATGGCAGTTTAATTATGGTGGTCAGTTCCTGATAAAGCTTCCGTATGGTTTCGAAATCAGTAGTGAACTTCATGAACGTAGTCGCCGTGGTTACAATGACTCATCGATGAATACCAACGAGCTCATCTGGAATGGTCAAGTGTCTAAGCCATTCCTCAAGTCTAAATCGCTGATTGTTGCTCTTAACTTCTATGATCTGCTTGGTCAGCAGAGTAACTACGAACGCTGGGTCAATGCATCTGGGCGCAGCGATACTCGTTACAATAGCGTTAACTCGTATGCCATGCTTCATGTGCGCTACCGCTTGAATATGTTTGGCGGTAAGATTGATACAGAGAACCGCTATGATAAGAAATGGGGCGGCCGCGACAATCGTGGCAACCAGGGCCGAGGCAATTGGCGTAGATGATTTTTTTCTTGGATTTGTTTGTGATACTCGGAAAAGTTGCGTATATTTGCAAACAAATCCAAGAATTAAAAACTTATTTGTATGAAGGCTCTTATTAACCGAATATTGCAAGATGGACGTTGTTTAGATGGTGGTATCCTTAAAGTCGATCGCTTTATTAATCACCAAATGGACCCCTACCTGATGAAGCAGGTGGCTGTAGAATTTATGGATCGCTTTGCCGAAGCACATCCCACAAAGATTCTTACCGTCGAGGCCTCGGGTATAGCCCCTGCCGTTATGCTGGGTTATAATATGGAGTTACCTGTGGTATTTGCCAAGAAGAAAAAGCCTTCTACCATGGGTGGGTTTTATTCCACCACCATCCGCTCGTTCACCAAGCAGAACGAGTACACGCTTATCATCAGTAAGGAGTATCTTACCGCTGAGGATCGTGTGCTGTTTATCGACGATTTCCTTGCTTACGGCAATGCCGGTGCAGGAGTGCTCGATCTGTGCCGTCAGGCTGGAGCCGAGGTGGTAGGCATGGGCTTCATCATCGAGAAAGAGTTTCAGGGTGGTCGTAAAGTGCTTGAGGAGGCTGGTGTAAAGCATATTGAGAGTCTTGCTATCATCGAGTCGCTTAACGACAATCATATCAAGATTAAAGGTGTAAAGGTGCGTAGGGTAAACGTTTATGAAGAGGCCAATCGCTGCTTGCTGTGTCAGGATGCGCCATGTACCAAGGCTGCTAAGCATGGCGACCCAGCACGTGCCATACGTGCCATACGTTTTGATAACCACAAACCTGCTCTACGCTGGATAGAGAAATGTACTGATGCTGATTTGGAGCGCGCCGAGCAGGCCTGTATCCATTACAACTGGCCTATCAGAATCAAGGAAATGCTGCGCAGCATTAATAAAGACGATGTTGACTACAGCAATTATCCAGGACTTGGCATTACTTTCTGCGGCATACGTTGCGAGAATCCGTTCTTCCTTGCCTCGTCGGCAGTATGTACCAACTACGATATGGTGGCTCGTGCTTTCGATGCTGGCTGGGCAGGTGTGTTCTATAAGACCATCTGCATGCAAGAGATTCGTGAGGTGTCGCCACGTTTCGATGCCTTGCACAGCAATGCCACTCATGGTGATTTCTATGGATTCCGCAATATGGAGCAGCTCAGCGAAAATCCTGTAGAAATGGACTTCGACATACTGCGCCGGCTCAAACAGAATTATCCATCTAAGATTGTTATTGCCTCTATTATGGGGCAAGTGGAAAGCGAGTGGATACAACTAGCTAAAATGGCTGAGGATGCAGGCTGCGATGCTATAGAACTTAATTTCTCTTGCCCGCAGATGAAACACAAGGGCATGGGTAGCGATGTGGGGCAGAGCCCGGAATTAGTTAGGGCGTTTACTGCATGTGTGAAACGTAGTGTGCATATACCGGTCATTTCAAAGATGACGCCTAACATCACTCATATTACTGAACCAGCTATGGCTTGCGTGGAGGCTGGGGCAGATGCTATTTCGGCTATTAACACCATCAAGTCGGTAACAATGGACTCTAGTTTTGAGGTTTCCGAACATCGTACGGTGTCGGGCTATTCTGGTCGGGCCGTACGCTCCATAGCCCTTCGCCACGTGCTTGAGTTAGCCCAGATGCCTCATAAAACAGAACTTAGTGGTGTTGGCGGTATCGAAACCTGGCGCGATGCTCTTGAGTTTATCCAGTTGGGTTGTAGCAATGTGCAGGTCTGCACGGCTGTCATGCAGTATGGATATCGCATCGTCGATGACCTGATTCTTGGTCTTCAGCGTTATATGGCCAAGCGCGGCGTAACCAAGCTGCAGCAGTTGGTAGGCGAGGAGTTGCCCAATTTTGTAAATCCCGATAATCTTGACCGCGACACCATTATCTACCCCAAGTTTGATAAGGAGCTGTGTGTAGGTTGCGGTCGTTGTCAGATGTCGTGTAGCGATGGTGGTCATCAGGCCATCGTGTTCGATGCCGAAACGCGCACTCCTCGATTCGTCGGCAGCAAATGCGTGGGGTGCCATCTATGTCGCATCGTATGCCCTACT
Source organism: uncultured Prevotella sp. (assembly GCA_900315765.1). Taxonomy (GTDB): domain Bacteria; phylum Bacteroidota; class Bacteroidia; order Bacteroidales; family Bacteroidaceae; genus Prevotella. The sequence goes on from ONAK01000026.1 coordinate 27,654, forward strand.
GGTGCCATCGGGGTTACCAGACGCGTGCCGCGCAAAAGTTGATTATTCCAAATTGCAGTTTTTTTTATCATAAAAGGAATAATGTTTGGTTGTTTCGCCGTTTTTTACTTCCTTTGCACCCATGAATCGAACGATATTAACGATAACAGGTAGCGACGGAACTGGCGGATCGGGCATACAGGCTGACATCAGACTTATCAGTAAGCTTGGTGGTACTGCTGCATCGGTCATAACTTCCATAACAGTTCAGAATACCCTTGGTATCCAGGAGTTTCACGATTTGCCAGCTTCGGTCGTCCGTCAGCAGGTGGAGGCTATCATCAACGACCTTGAACCGCAAATCGTTAAAATCGGTCTTATTCGCCGTACAGATGTTGTAGAGATGTTGGCCGAGGTGCTGCAACGCCACAAACCACGCCACATTATCTATGTACCCGTACTGACATCGTCCAAGGGTGAGAACCTGGTAGATTATCGTGTGTACCAGACTATCGAGAAGTTGCTGATACCAATGTGCACAGTGGTGTTGGCACCAAGCGATCTGGCAGAAACGCCGCTGCGTCACGGACGTGCTAATCAGCTGGCATCGGCACTGGCATATTATCTGAGTCTTGACGAGAAGGTCAGTGATGCCATGCTCCATGCTCAGGCATACCTTAAGCAGCTTCCTGCCGAATATGCCGAAGGCAACAGCCGTAGCGAAGAACTCTATAATCAGTTCCTCGATGCTGTTGAGCATTATTACAACCGCTATGCCGATGTGGCCTTCTATGCCGAGCAACTCAACGTAAGTCCGCGTTACTTAGGACAGGTGACGCGACAGATTGCAGGTCGATCGCCCAAGGCTATCATCGATGAGCGCATTGCCAGCGAAATTGAAACTATTATTACCACAACCAACAAACCCCTGAAAGACGTGGCCCGCTGGCTGGGCTTCTCGTCGCAAGCACACCTGTCGCGCTTCTTCAAGAAACGCCGCGGCGTGTCGCCAACCGAATATCAGAAACATAAACAGTAATAAGCAAAAATGACAAACGAAAGACAATTGCTAAACCGCCAGTTGGCTCAGATGCTGAAGGGTGGTGTTATAATGGACGTGACTACTCCCGAACAGGCCCGTATAGCCGAAGAAGCTGGTGCCTGCGCTGTAATGGCCCTCGAACGTATCCCTGCCGACATCCGTGCAGCAGGTGGCGTGAGCCGCATGAGCGACCC
>ONAK01000017.1 GCA_900315765.1 uncultured Prevotella sp.
CTGTCAGAAGCAGCGGCTCACAGAGCTTATTAGCGAACTGAAACTGACAGACGCCAAGACGGGCAAACTGAACGATGACCTCGATATGAGAAGCATTAGGCAGGACAGTCTGAAGTGCGAGCAATACAAGGATGTCACCAGCGTTATCAGCTATGTTCGCAGCGAAATTGGCGACAAGGAGTTTGAAGCTAAATACGGTAAATGGGCGCACTCGGAGTATAGTTTCGGCTACGATAAAGCTAATGGCAAATCCATTGTGCCTCGCAATAGCGGTGATAACACGTATACCAGGCGGAAGCCGGTAGAGTTGGGCGAATACACGATCATGCTTCCCTCAAAAGCATACGAATACAAGTTCAACAACCAGAAGGTAATCATCACCCAGGATAAGGATACCGTTCTCGAATATCCTATTCAAAAGATAATCCGTCAGGACACGATGCTCCTGCATCATCCTGAACAACTGCTCACCTATCGCAACGACTCACTGATGCTGGTACTTGAAGGTATCTGCATTGAAGACACTGTTGTTACAGATGTCAGATATTATGGTCTCCAGCTATTCAAGAAAAAGGGCCGATAGAGTCATGAATCTTTCTTCCAAAAATATTTGGCAGTTTCAGAATAAGTACGTATTTTTGCAGCGATATTAATCACATAAAGAAAAATATTATACCTTATGAATATTAAGCGTAAAATGATGATTGCATTTTGCCTGATGGCGGCAGTGCAGACAGCTTCTGTCAACAAGGTTACAGTGTTTACCAATGGTGCTCAGGTGGAGCGCTCCAAGAGTGTTGTATTGGTGTCAGGCGAACAAGTAGTTACGTTTACCGGCTTTTCTCCATATATGGACAAAAAGAGCTTGCAGGTTAAGGCGAAGGGCCATCTCACGATATTAGGCGTGAGCGAGCGAACGGCTCATCCTGACTCTGCGGCACAAGTCAAGAAACTGCGTGCTGCTGAGGATGATGTAAAGGCAGTAGAGCGTCGCATCCAGCAGACCAAGGATGAACAAGAGATGTTGACCGCACAGTTGGATCTGGTAAAGACCAACTGCTCGGTAGCTGGGCGAACAGTAGCTACACCGTTGGCTAACATCAAGGAACTGAACGCCTACTATGCACAACAGGTACTTTCGGTTAAGAAGCGCAGTCAGGAACTTGAAGAGCAGTTGCAAAATCTGAATGAAGAACTGAAACGCAGGCAAGATACGTGCGACTCGATAGCCAAACTAAAGTTGAAGAGCGTCACCGAGATCGATGTGAAGGTAGATGCCAAACAGGCTGGCCGTGCCGATTTCGACATTACCTACTATGTAATGAATGCAGGTTGGTTCCCTAGCTACGACATACGTTCGAATAGCATCAACGAACCATTACAACTGTCGTACAAAGCCAATATCTATCAGAACACCAAGGAAGAATGGAAAAACGTGCCAGTCACGCTCTCTTCATCCAATCCTAATCGTTCAAATGTTGCACCACAGCTTAAGACGTACTGGTTGGATTATGGCCTGTCGGCTCCTGCCTATAATACAGAGAATGACGGCAGCAATGTTGTTAGTGGAAAGATAGTAGCGGCCGGTGATGGCGATCCATTGATTGGAGCCTCTGTCATAGTAAAGGGCACTAATCTTGGTACTGTTTCCGATATAGATGGCAATTATTCAATCGTACTGCCACAAAACAGTCGCCGGCTTACGTTCTCATACGTAGGCTATGTTAGCCAGACACACACTGTAGAACCAGGTTCTACGCTCAACATCCGCATGAAGGAGGACCAAGCATCTCTTCAAGAAGTTGTAGTTGTGGGCTATGGCATATCAAAGAATGGACGCAGATCTAAATCTAAAGGCGAAGTATTGAAAGCGAAAGAGACTGTACCAGCTATGGCAGGTGTAGCTGTAGAAGAAGAGATGAACGAGAGCGAGGTGGTCTCTGTCAATCAACAGCAGGCACAGTTCGGCTATGAGTTCGACATCAAGCAGTTGCTTACATTGCCTGATGGTGGCAAGACTACTACTACCGAGATAGCCCGTCATCAGTTGCCCGCATCATACGAGTATCGTGGCATACCCAAGATCGATAAAGAGTCGTTCCTGGTGGCCGATGCTACCGACTGGCAGAAACTCAACCTGATGGAGGGCGAGGCTAATGTCTATTTCGACAATTCGTTTGTGGGTAAGAGTATTCTCGATCCCAACGTAAGTAGCGACACGCTCCACTTTTCGATGGGGCGCGACCAGAGTATCCGTGTACAGCGAATCAAGGTCGGCGAGAGTTCTACACGTCGATTCTTCGGCAGCAATCAGGAGCAGACGATGAAGTGGCGCATCACCGTAAAGAACAATCGTCAGGAGAGTGTCAACATCACCGTGTTTGATCAGGCTCCCATCTCGCGTAATACCAGTATCGAGGTAAGCATGGAAGAGCTGAGTGATGGCCAGTTTGATAAGCAGACAGGCATCATCAAGTGGCCACTACAGCTCCAACCCGGCGAGCAACGCGACCTGATCCTGCAATATAAAGTAAAATATCCCAAGAACCGCCGTCTTAATATAGAGTAGGATAAATTAGCCATGGGGACTGGTGCTTGGGTTTGGCCCATATATCTGTCCCCACGACTTTTATCACACCTACGGATGTATGCAATTTCCTCCTATACAGAGGTGAACTGGAAGAAAGTTACATTCTAAGTATAGCTTTAGGTGGTTACATTATTCATCATGCCGCAAATAACACTACCGAGTTTAAACCCACAGAAACAATAGGTAAACCATAATTGTATGACAACGGATATAATTAAAGTTGTTGCAACGCTGGCAATTTCTATAGTGTTTGATAGTTGCCATAATGTGCGCGAAACTGTAGAAGAAACGGCTGTTCATGCCGATGTGAGTTATGATAATCAGAAGAACCGACCCCATGATCCCCCTTTCTCAAAGAATCTTCGCCAAAGTAAAAATTTATTTAACGGAAAAACAAAATTGTCAAATATATTAAAGCGTTTTTAGAATGAAAATAAAATTATATATTATATGTTTGGTCCTTTTATTTGCCTCCTGTACAGGCCGCTATGATTGTACGTGGAAATTAAAAAAGGATTGTAGAGACAGTATTAAAGCGTATATTTCAGCACATAAAGAATATACGTCCTATTTAGTAGTGCTCAAGCATGTAGTTTCAGATCAAGCGGGAATCTTAACGACAGGATTTCTTGTGGGCCCTTTATATGGTCTGTCAGATCAAGAACTAACTTCACTTCTACCTGTAGAAATTGATAATGCGAAGGTGTTTATAATGTCAGACCTACAATTACTTATGGATGTGCCTGAGATACCTGCTATAGATGAGAAATATGTGAAGTCAATGGATTATGGTTATAATAAAAGAGAATCTGCTGCTGTTAATTATGTCCGCCATGCGGTATACATGTATTACGAAGATTCTGTACTCATGGTAAATAATCGTCCAGACACATTATTTCTACCGAAGATAATAGAAGACGAAGTGGTAACAGAAGATGGAAAAGACTTTGAATAAAAGATAAGAGGTTAGGAAATACGAAGACAATATTTGCCTACGAATATCGTTATGATGATAGAGGACGTATGGTTATGAAGATTCTTCCAAGAGACAGCTCTGGTGGCTTTGTTACCCAATATTGCTATGACAAGGCTGACCGTATAGCATATAAGAAAGAACCTGCGCTTGGCAACAGGTACAGGTTTTATCTGTATGACAAGCTGGGAAGGCTGTGTGTACAAGGGACATGCAGTGGTGGCAATCAGAATAATACTATACTCTCTACGACAACTATGATTTCATCGGAAAGAGCATGACTGGTGATCATTGGGGGCGGTTCTTTGCTTTGCAAAGCGGCATAGCCGAGCGCTTGTGATTAATAAACCATCCATAACAATGGCAAGGCAAATAAGAAAGAAAAGTGGAATAGGCATTTATCATATCATGCTCAGAGGTATCCCTTTGATGATTCAAAGTCTAGAGAAAGTGAGACGTAACGAAATCCTTATTACAGCGAAAGCTATGGGGGCTGGACTGCGCCAACTGTCTAGATTGACAGGTGTTTCGTTTGGTGTAATACAAAGGCAGTCTATTATTTGCCTCCATGAAGTCCATAATAGCCTCCCTCGAAGTCACCCTTCCATCAGCCACTTCCACACCGGCACCACGGGTATTCCCTCTTCCGTGCCCTCCTCATCATAAGTAATCAGCAGGCACTTCCAGTCCTCATGCGCCTTGGCATACTTCACTAGTGGCGGCACCTCCCTGTTGTATGTGGCCCCATCCTTGATGCTGTAGGATACCTGAATGGCCAGCTTCTCGTCAGGCACAAGGAAGTCTATTTCCTTCTCCGCGTTCAGAAAATACACATTCTTCTTGCCAAACTGCCTGCACAGCTCCACCGCCACCATGTTCTCCAGCAACGAAGTCTCCGAATTCATCAAGAACAGGTTCAGCAACCCGTTGTCAATGAAATAGTATTTCTTCTGCATTTCCTTCTCCGTCAGCTTCCCAACCTCATTCTCCATGGGCAGTATCAGCCAACTGTCAGAGGCGTAATCCGCATAGTCTATCGTAGTAGGCACACTGATGGGTGATCCCGTTGCCACTATCACGTTCTTCAGTCTATTATACGACAGTGGTTGCTTCACGCTCTCTGCCATCTTCTTGATTAGTATGTTCAGCACCCTATCATTCTTAATGTTATTTCGGGCGCAGATGTCGCCCAGATAAATCTTCTGATACAGGCTCGACAGCATAGCCCTTTTATTCTTAAACGACAATATCTCTGGCAGACCACCATAATAGAAGTACTCGTTCAGATGTCGCTTCACTTCGCTTCTCTGAATCGTGTCATACTCCCAATGCTCCCTAAGCTCCACCTGTTGCGCTGCCAGATATTCCTTGAATGAATATGGGTATGCATCATAGATAAAGAACCGTCCGCCCAACGTAGTTGCCACCTCCTTGCTCAGCATCTTCGCATTGCTGCCAGTCACATAGACCCTATATTTCGCATCAGTCAACCTTCGCACGAACTTATCCCAGTGCGGAATGTTCTGCACCTCGTCCAGAAACACCACTGGCTTTTTACCATACAGTTCTAGATGGGCCTCCAGCAGACTATTGAAGTCTTCCGTCTGGAATTCCGCCAGACGCTCATCCTCAAAGTCCACAAACAGAATCTCGTCCCATCCCTTTCCCGCTGCCTGTAGCTGACGCACGCGCTGATACAGTAGGTACGACTTACCCGCATGTCTCACACCAACTATCACATAATTGCCATTCTCTTCAAAGTCTATGGGGCGGTTCACAATCACCGCCTCATCTACCTCGCGCTGCTTACTAATCAGGCACTGTTTGATGACATCTTTACTGATACTCATATAAATTTCATTTAATAAGAATTATACGATTTTATAAAGTTTGTTTTGCAAAGTTAGTCATTTTCTATAAAACAAAATTAATAAACCCTGATTTTTTTGCAATATTTTCACACTTTTTATTACAAATCAGTGCCGCTTTGCAAAGCAAAGAACCGACCCCATGATCCTTCAGCAGACTTGATTATAACGATAAAATGGAACTTTGGCGTGCTTACCCGTTTTACGAAACACGCAGGCATAGCATGGTGAGATCATCGTTGGGTTCGGCGCCATTGCGATGTCGTTCTACTTCGGCTTTCAGCGATTCGATAACTTGCTGAGCTGTGTCGAAGTGGGTGTTACGCAGGATGTCCAGCAGACGTTCATCGCCAAACTGATGCAATTTGGGATCTTCGGCCTCGTTCAGTCCATCGGTATATATAAAGAGCGGACGGCCTTTTACGCTGTCAATCTCTTCGCCTACATACTGCAGATCGGGCCATAGTCCGATGGGGGCATTGGGCTCCATCTGCATAAAGTCGCCATGATTGGAGCCACCACCGATGACAGGTGGATTATGGCCGGCATTGCAGAAATGGAGATGACCAGTATCCATATTAAGCATACCAACAAACATGGTCACGAACATACCGTTCACATTATCCTCGCCACCAAGAGCTGTGTTCATTCGGGTACATATTTCGGCAGGCATCATGCCCTGATCGGCCATGGTCTGGAACAGGCGTGTGGCCTGCGCCATAAACAGCGATGCAGGAACTCCCTTACCGCTCACATCGCCCACGGTAAAGTAGAGCATTTGATCACGAACGACATAGCCATACAGGTCGCCACCAACCTCCTTGGCAGGAGTCATCGAGGCATACATGTCAAGCCCTTCGCGATGCGGAAACTTGTGGGGTACCATACTCATCTGTATGTCACGGGCAATCTGAAGTTCACCTTCGATACGCTGCTGAGCAACCTTCATCTTAGCGGCACGGCGGTTCAAAATAGAATATACGACAAACACCACCGTGAGTAGCACGATTGCCACCAGAAGTGCCATAACACGTGTCTGCATCAGCGAGGCCTTCTGCTCTGCAATCTCGGCATCTTTCTGCTGTGTCTGATAGATGGTGGACAGTTCGATTGCTTGATTCTTCTTTTGAAGATTAATGGCAGAGTCAAGTTGCTCAAAAGTGTAGGCTGCTACGCTTAATGCAGAATCATTACGGCCTGCTTTGTAGTTGGCAGTGAACTTCTTTTTCAGGTATTCCATGTTGTCGAGTGTAATCTCGGCACCAAATTCGGCCAAATACTGATATACTATTGCGTAAACATCGGCAGCTTTGGCGTAACGCTTAGCTCTCATCAGATACTCGCCCTCATGGATTTTCGCAGTTGTTGTCTTGGCATATTGTGTGCGCTTAAACTTTTCAAAGGCTTGATCAGCCTCCTTCTGCCTACCCAAGCCATTACAGATCATAGCGCGATTGATGTAATAGGTACTCCACGACATATCGGTAATATAGACAGGAACATTTTCTTTGTTAGCCATATCCCTAGTTACTGCCTCTGAGTAGTTTAGCCATTTTTCTGCCGTCTGGTAATCATTTCGATATGAGTAAGAAATGGCAATGTTAAACAGGAAAACAGTTGCATAATAATCGTGTTTCCATGAAGTGTCTAATGCTCTGACTTTCTGGATGCAGTCATAACATTTGTCGAAGTACTTCTCGCCTTCGTCCATCATGCCCAGATTAATCTGGCTCATACCTACATACTGCAATATTTCAGCTAGGATATCGTAGGCTTCAGTTGCATATTCTGGTCTGGATACTAAGGCGTAAAGACCTTCGTAGGCTGGTAAGGCTACGCGCAACAAACCCTCATAATCATTTTTTTCCGTAGTATATTCTACCATTGCCTTGACGCATTGGAAAAAGAACAAACTATCGTATGTGTTTTGAGGCTGTTCGGCTAGGGCACGCTTCAGGATGGCTTCTGCATCTCGCGGCTTTCCTGTTCGTAAATATATACTCCCTTTAATATAGCAACTTCTGAATATCGAAATGTCGCCAGTGCTCTCCAAACTGTCGGAAAGGAATATGGCACGATCTAGATCTTGTTTACTGGTAGCTCCCGCAATCAGGCTGTCTGCCAATGTTGACTTTAAGGCAGAAGTCTGCTGCTTGGAACATGATGCTATTGCCATCATACAGATGGCAACTAATAGGGAAGGAATGTGAGATGTAGTTTTCATTGTTGTCCAATTTTGCTGCAAAAATAGTCATTTTTTCTTAAAAAGCTAAACGTTTTAATAAAAATTAGATAGTTCCTGCTTTGTAAATAAAAAAAACGTTGTATTTTTGTAGCCGCAAAACTAGAAAACAAATTTGTGAATGATGAGAATGTTACCTATGAAGAAGTATATTATAAATCCTTTTATTACCATAACATTATTCGTTTCTCTCTTCGCATGTGATAATAAGAAAGGTAATAAACAAATGTTACTGAATCCAACTTATAGCTGGGCTGATTCGATGATACTCAGAGAGGGTATCGATGCTGGCGATACGGCGCGTGCCTACTTTCTGATAGACAGTTTGGAAAAGACGGGCGACCTGAACGAATTGGGAGCAGAGACGTTCCGCCTCCTTACTCACCAGCGTTTCTACCATCATAATGAGATTGATGCCGAAGTAGAGAGAATGGGCAGGCGGATAGCAGCCCACAATAGTCTTGAAGACCGCAAGCAGTGGTATTATAATTATGGTGTAAGCTGGCTGGCTTATCAGTTGTATATGACTCACAACTATGAGGGCTTCCTGCGTATTGCCGTGCCGCTGATAGCCTCGATGGACTCGCTTAAAAACGGTCAATACGACCAGATGACCAACGTGCTTACCATGATGGCCTGCTGCTATGTCAAACTGAATGAGCCCGAAAAGGCGAAAACCGTGGGCGACAGAGCCCGGAAATTGTGCTGGGAGATTCTGGCTACAGACTCATCGGGGGGTATCCATCAGCGGCTCATCAATTGTTATGCCAGGGTGAAAGATGCCTACGTGATGGCGCATAACTGGGAGCAAAGCAAGAGCTGGCTTGAGATCGTAGACTCTGTAGAACAAGTGTTCAGACGCAGACATCCAAACGCTAGGGTTTGGGCTGTTTATGATGGCTATATCCATTTGGACCGTGCAACCAAACTGTGGATTATGGGCCAGAAGGATTCGGCTGCTGCGGAATATGAGGAATTCTGCAAATACGAAACTACCCGTGAAGTTAACGGGTATATCCAAGCTAATGACTACTTGATGCCTGCCGGACGCTGGAAGGAGGCTGCCGAGAACTACGAATATCTGGATAGTTTCATAAAGTGGCGAGTACCAAAGGTGTACTTGGAAGAGATATACGCCTATTATCTGCCTAAGTTCCGCGCCAATATCAATGCAGGTCGAAACGACTCAGCGCTTTATACGGCCAAACAGATAGCCGAACACTTTGACTCGGCTTACATGTGGCAGAAACGCAGTCAGATGGCAGAAATGGCAACCGTATATGACATTCAAGGCAAGGAGATGCAGATAGCTGAACAGAAAGCTAAGCTGATGCAAACCAGAGTAATAGCCCTTGGCATAGTAGTAATATTGCTCATGATATTCTTTGTTATATATGCGCTGATACGTCGCCGTGAGCGCATACATCTGGAGGAGAAGAATCAGCAGCTTACTATTGCCAATGAACGTGCTGAGGAGTCGTCGAGAATGAAAACCAAGTTCATACAGCAGATATCACACGAGTTCCGTACACCGCTTAATATTCTTTCTGGATTCGCGCAAGTGCTTACTACTACTGGGGTAGATTTAGATGAGAATATGCGGAAAGAAGCCAACAATCAGATTCTGGATAATACCAACCGCATTACCGGGTTGGTCAATAAGATGCTAGAACTGTCGGAAGCCAGCAGCCATACAGTCATCGAGCTTACCGATCATGTCTTGGCCGCACAGATAGCTTTAGACGCCATAGAAGCATCGGGCATTGAGAGGGCCAGTCATCTGGCGTTCGAATTATTGTTGGATGATGGATGTGAAACTGTAGAGTTTACCACAAACCAGAGAGCTGCAGTCCGTGCGCTGTCTCTGGTGCTAGATAATGCCCGTAAGTTTACAGCTCCTGCTGAGGCTTATGGACAACATGCCGCAACGGATGGGAAAGAACGTGTCGTTTTGAGACTTAGCGTCGCTGACGGCAGCGTGCAGTTCATCGTCGAAGATACGGGTATCGGCATCCCTGCTACCGAGGCCGAGCGTATTTTCGATGAGTTCGTGCAGCTAAATGAATACTACGATGGCACAGGCATCGGACTAACCGTGGCTCGCAGCTTATCCCGCCGTCTGGGTGGTGATATCCAACTTGATACTACCTATACCGATGGCGCTCGATTTGTGATGACATTACCTGTATCATAGGGTGAAATAATTAACTTTGCCCACTAAATTTTAATATGTATTGAGAAATGGACTATTTACCCAAAGACCCTGCCATACTCGTTTCGAGTGTCAATATGTTCCTTCGAGATGAGGAGTTCGACAGTCTCGAATCGCTATGCTATGCCTTCAGCAGAGATCCACAGGAAATCAAGGACTATCTGCTAGGAAATGGATTTGTATGGAGCGAACAACAAAAACAATTCCGACCAATAGGTTACGACTCTTGATGGCACGATATACTCCTACCACAGCCAGTCTTCTTGTTCGCCATCGTAGTTGATGGGGCCTTGCCAGCCGTTGGCACGACAGACATTAAGGATGGTTTGCTGCTGCGCAGGGGTGATCAAACGATCGCCTTTGCGCATTTCGAAATATATGCGGCGCCCAAAACTGGCAATAAGCTGCCAGCGGATTCGACGCTCCATATAGCCGGGCATATCGTGATACATATTCTTGAAACCACGCTTCATCATCGCACGCTTATTGGGACGGAACATCTCGCAATGCTCATTTCCATACATGGGATTGCGCTGGTTGATGGTGGTAAACATCACGCGAGTGGTGTCGGCATACTGGCCTACAAGCCAACGGAGACACTGCTCGCGAAGGGGGCAATGGTCGATAAAGCATACTTCGTAGTGATCTACCTTTTCGCGGAACACTTCTTCCTGGGTCTTCATATTCTTTTCTTGTTTCATGGGGACAAAGTTATGTAAAAAATGTGATATAAGCAAATATTTCAAAAAGAAATTTTATAAAAAGTGGCTAAAGCCGTCACTTTTGTAGTTATATTATTGGTTTTCAGCATGTTAGATAGTGACGGCTTGCCTTCTGAGCCGTCACTTTGTCGTCACTTTACCGTCATTATCACCGAAATTCACGCCATAACGAGTGCCTAATTTGTGCTATCACGCTGATTATCAATAAGTTCGCAAACAGTAACGCGAAGTGGAACTGACAGTTCCCTCAGGCGGAACTAACAGTTCCCTCCCATGGAACTGATAGTTCCACTATGTTAAACATGCCGAAACTACTATCTGAACAATTTTGAAATATGCGGACATTATGGCAAAAAGCCCCAAAAAGTGACGGTAAGGTGACGGCTCAGAAGGCAAGCCGTCACCGGTTAACAACCTCATTATCAGGTACTTAACTAACAAAGTGACGGCTTAAGCCATTTTTGAAGAAAAAATTTCCAAAGAAATCGCTTGCACATTTCATGGGATTTTTGTATCTTTGCACAGAATTCTTAAACAACTAAATATATGATACCAAAAGTAACTATCATCAAGAACTATAGAAACAAGGAAACGCTGAGAACCAGCGAGTTACAAGAGTTGGCCAGCATGATGCAAAACGGCGAGTATCAGGAGCAGGTCAGCGAGTTTCGACATGTGTACCCATTGGCCGACTTCAAGAGTCGTCAAGCTGATGGCACACTCGACTCACTACCTGAGTGGACCAAGAACCTGCCGCGCATCTGTTTCGCACTCGAACAGGAGCATCGCAACCACGAACGCATCACCAAGCAATACAACGGACTGGTTCTACTGGAAGTGAACAACCTGACTGGTCACGACGAGGCTGCAGCAGTGCGTCGTGGCGCCAGCGAGATGCCACAGACGCTGATGACGTTTGTGGGTGCCGATGGCGGATCGGTGAAGATTGTATGTCGCGGCGAACTGTTTTCTGGCAATCTTCCTGAAAATCAAGCAGAAATCACACTCTTTCACGAGAACCTCTACGAGCGTGCCCGTCTCATCTACAACGGACAGTTGGGCGTGACCATCGAGAAGCTGGAACCACTCACCCAGCGTATCTGCTACATGAGCTACGACCCTGAACTGGCGTACAATCCGATGGCTACACCCATCTACGCCAAAGCCGAGAAACCCACCGAAGCCATCGCCCACACAACCTCTCAACTGGAGCAGACTGAGGGGCAATATGGCATCGAACGCTATCAGCAGATGCACACCGTGTTCGAGTTCAACCTCTCGAAGGCATACGATGACACGGTGGGCATAGCCGATAAAGACGAGCGCCGCCACGCCACACTCTCACGACTGGCACAATACTGCATGGAGACAGGACTATCGATGGGGCCGGCCATGCGCCAAGCGATGATGAAGACACCATTCTGGGAGGAAAAGGAACTGGTAAAGAAGGTGTTTGAAAATGCCTATCGCGAGGAACTGGTAGAGAAATACATGCAGCGAAAAGGTATTCAGCGCACTAAGAACATCCCACAGGAAACATTGCTCACGATGAAGATCAACCTGTTTCTGAACTCGAACTACGAACTGCGAAAGAACGTGATGCGAGGGGTGGCCGAGTATCGTATGAGAACGGGTGTGGGATTCTCGTTCCAGGACCTCACCGAGGAGGCCCGCAACTCCATCACGATGCGAGCAATGGAGCAGGGAATCAAATGCTGGGATAAGGACATCCGTCGCTACGTGAACAGCGACGACATAGAGCGCTACGACCCCATGAACGACTTTCTGGAGCATCTGCCCCAGTGGGACGGTCGCGATCGCATCACTCCCCTAGCCCATCGCATACCCACCCAGTGGCAGGCGTTTCCACACCTATTTAATATATGGATGCGATCGATGGTGGCCATGTGGCTGGGCAAGGGACAGCTGACGGGTAATGCGCTGGTGCCACTACTGATAGGTCGCCAGGGTTGCGGCAAGTCGAGCTTCTGCCGCATCCTCCTACCTCGCGAACTACAGGATTACTACAACGACCGCATCAACTTCAAGAACGAACAAGACCTGAACCTGGGACTGAGCTCGTTCGGACTCATCAACCTCGATGAGTTCGACAAGATTACCCAGCGCCAGCAGATTGTGCTGAAATATCTCGTATCGACAGCCGACCTGAAGTATCGTCCGCCTTACGGCAAGGCCTATACCTCCAACCGCCGCTATGCCTCGTTTATCGGCACTACCAACGAGCAGACACCACTCACCGACCCATCAGGTTCGCGACGATTCCTCTGTGTGAGCATCGATGGCGACATCGACTTCGAGACGCCCGTTGACCACCAGCAACTCTATGCCCAGCTGATGTACGAGATACAACACGGCGAGCGCTACTGGTTGTCGAAGGACGAGGAGCGTGCGCTGATGGAGCACAATCTGGCCTACCAGCGACTGAACGGACTGGGCGAGATGCTGATGAGCCTCATCGCCAAGCCTCGCAACGAAGAAGACGGCGAATGGCTCAGTCTGAAGGACCTGTCAGCCCTATTGAAAAAGCACTTTAAGGGGTATAAGGAAGACACCACAGCATTCCAGAAAATTGGCGGCTATCTCCGCCGCCCTGAGTACAAGTTCCAATCGCGCCACACCAACAGCGGCACCTTATACCTTATTAAGCGGAGAGTATAGTCGTTAGGCGAGAAGCGGCCTAATCTCGACAGTATGAAAAAATAGTGTATTCTCGATTGAGAATACACTATAACCTCTTAACCACGAGCATCGTGATGTCATCGCTCTGTTCAGCTTCGCCTACAAACTCACGGATTCCAGCCTTAACAGATTCTATGATCTGCTGACAGCTGCTATTGCTTTGCTGGCGAAGGATATTGTCTAAACGCTCTACGCCAAACTCCTTGTATTCAATATCAGTAGCTTCGGTTACGCCGTCGGTAAACATGACCAAGGTGTCGCCCTGTTCCAGTTGAAGAGTACTCTCATGATACTCAAGGTCTTCGAAAACTCCCACAATAGTATCATTCGAAAGAGGTAATTCACTTACTGTACCGTCACGCTTCAGAAGGTGAGGAGGGTTGTGACCGGCATTACAATAGTTCATAAAACCTGTCTTGATGTTATAAATGGCATAGAACACCGTGACAAACATACTGTCGACCGAGTAGGAAGCCAAAAAACGGTTAGACTCCATCATACATTCTGCGACGTTATCAAACTGCACGCCTTTAGAACGGATGATGGTTCGACTTACTGCCATGAACAGTGCTGCAGGAATACCCTTGCCGCAAACGTCAGCTATCACCAAAGCGATATGGTCGTCATCAATACGGAAGAAGTCGTAAAAATCTCCTCCAATATCCTTTGCGGCTCCCATTGAAGCATAAATATCAACCTTGTCGCTAATTTCAGGGAATGGCGGGAATATATTTGGCAGGATATACTGCTGGATGTCGCTGGCTGTGCTCAAGTCGCCCTTCAGCGACTCCAACTGGGCATGCTCCTTTTGAGATTGATGAACGTAGTTTATCTGTTTAATCGCCTTCTCGATGGTTATATTCAGATCATCCATGTCGATAGGCTTAGTAGTGAAATCGAAAGCGCCATTATTCATAGCCTCACGTATATTCCCCATGTCGCCGTAGGCACTCACCATGATGACACGAAGAGCTGGATTGCGTATCTCGTTAACCTTAGCCAATAACGTCAGGCCGTCCATCTCGGGCATATTGATATCTGAGAGGATAATCTCAATATCAGGGTTCTGGTACAAAACAGAGAGCGCCTCCAAGCCATTGCCGGCAAAGAAAAACTCATATTCGCCACTACGGATCTTGCGCCTGAAATATTGCCTCATCAACAGTTCCAATGAAGGCTCGTCATCAACACTCAGTATCTTTACAGTTGCCATGATTATAAATTGTATTATTCGTTTGTTTTAGGATAAAATGATCTTTTATTTAATGTCAATGCGGAGATTATTGCCGTCTATAGTTATATCTCGGCAGAAGTTTCGCAGAATTGTCACGGCTAGATCATCACGTTCAGCATCGAAGGCACCGCTGCTGATGGCCTGCTGACTCTTTATGCTCAATTGCAAAGAGTCGTCACGTTCTGTATACGATAGTGTGAGAACCGTATTAGGGCTGATGACTCTTCCGCCAGAACCAAGGATTGCAAGTGATTCGTCTATCACATGAAGCACATTGGTAGTCCTCTGGTGCGACAGGTTGTATTGATGGCAGAACTGTTCCATCTGCGACATCATGGCAAACCAGTCGAAGTACTCACTCTCGATGATAAACGTCGTCTCATGTATCTGCTGGATGAACTGCTTAGTGCGTTCACGCTGTGGGTTGTCGAAGAGCTGGTCGGGCGTGCCGTCCTCATATACCACACCATCGGCAAAGAACAGCACTCGGCTACTAACCTGACGAGCAAAACGCATCTCATGGGTTACCACAAGCATCGTCATGCCTTGGCGCGCCAAACGGGTCATCACACCAAGCACCTCGTTCACCATCGTTGGATCGAGCGCCGAGGTGGGCTCATCAAAGAGCAGTATCTCTGGCTCCATGGCCAATGCACGGGCAATGGCTATACGCTGTTTCTGTCCACCAGATAGTTGTTCGGGCAAGGCTTCAGCACGCTCTGCCATACCCACCATCTGCAACAATTCGAGAGCTCGCTTTTCTGCATCCTCACGGCTCTTACCAAGAAGCAGCATGGGTGCCAAGCACAAATTATCGAGCACCGACATGCCGTTGAACAGATTGAACGACTGGAATACCATGCCCATTCGGCGACGAAGCATAGGCACATCGGCATCGGGCAACAAGATATATTGCCCATCAATAAGAACGCTTCCACTAGTGGGCTGCTCAAGCAGATTCAGGCATCGCAGGAACGTACTCTTTCCCGTACCCGACGGACCGATGATGGATATCACCTCGCCCTTATGCACATCAAGGTTAATATCGCGCAGCACATCAAATGAACCATAACTCTTCTTCATACCAGAGATGCGGATGATAGGAGAATCGGCGCTCGGCTTTGCCGCTTGGCTTGTCCAAGAAGGTGAGGAGGTGAGAGGGTGAGAAGACTTGCGGCGAATAAACAGCCAAGCACATCCACCAATAATAATAAGTACAGCCACAATCCATCCCCAAGGAGTGTCAGCCTCAGCAGTATCTGACGACTGCAAAGGATTGGTAAGTATACCTGCTTCGCCTTTTCGCGTAATCATCACTATATGCGAATCCATATATCCATCGGAGAATAGCACCTGTTTCTGTCTTTCTTCTGTACAACTGATGGCTCCCATGGCCATATCAGCTTTACCAGTCTGTACTGCAGGTATCTGCGCAGCAAAGTCCATTACAAGAAACTCCAGTTGCCAGTTACGTCGATTGGCCCACTCCGTCAGAAGATCCGGTTCCATACCTGATAGTTTTCCAGAACAGATGAAATTTAACGGAGGCATAGCCGGATAGGTTGCTACGCGCAGAATACGCCCCGTGCCTCGCTGTTGAGGGAGTGTCATAGCTGTTGGGTCTTCAGACTTCTGCCAACGATCGTATATCTTCTGATAGGTTCCATCACGACGTATGTCAGCCAAAAAGCTATTGAAGTCCTGTTGTAACTCTGCATTGTTCAGTTTGAAACAGGCTCCAATCGGAATAGGCGAGAGTCCCGAGCTAACAGAGTCAACCTTTGACATCAGATCTTTACTGAATATCAACGTCAGACTTTCTTCTCCTACAACATCGACCTTGCCATTCTTTAAAGCTGCCAACATATCGGTAAGGGTAGCCATGCGCAATATGTTGGCATCGGGTGCCATATTGGTTACAGCTATATCCTGTATACTGCCGATAATTACAGCTACGTTTTTCCCTTTAAGTGCCTTGAATACAGGTGGAACATCTGCCAGGTTGGTGGTATTGGCAGTAGTATCCTCATCGTTAGCCGACAGCATTCCAGCTCCTCCAAACAACACCAATGCCACAACAGCAGCAATAGCCTTCATTCGTTTGCCCTGTACAAGACTCTGCAGTAATATTCCGATGAGCCAAGCCATCAAAAAGTAAATAATGGCCGTCACAATAAGCGGGAAGAAGGCATCGAATGTTCGCGAACGTATCAGGTCGGAAGCTCGCGTCATATCAGACACAGCTATATATCCCACGATACTCGTACCCTTCAACAAACTAACAATCTCGCCCTGATATACAGGCAGAACCGACCTGATGACCTGAGGCAGAATAATCTTGAAGAAAGTCTGCCTCTGCGTGAAGCCTAATGCAAGTCCTGCCTCGGTCTGACCTCGGTCTATGCCCTGAATAGCAGTGCGAAGCATCTCACTGA
The DNA here is from genome assembly GCA_900315765.1 of uncultured Prevotella sp. Lineage (GTDB taxonomy): Bacteria > Bacteroidota > Bacteroidia > Bacteroidales > Bacteroidaceae > Prevotella. The sequence continues at coordinate 16,977 of ONAK01000017.1, forward strand.
TGTAGGCAGCAGTGTTCATGGCAAATGTAACAATGGCTACCACTATGCCCGTAGCATCTACCGGTGCCATCACCACATAATACATAATCATAAGCAACACCAGCACTGGTGTGCCGCGCATCAGGTCGATATACACATTGGCTATTTGCCGTAACCATGCTCGGTGGTTCATACGCATCCAGCACACCAGACCGCCGAGTATTGTTCCTAATACTGCTGCACACAGAGTAATAATAAGAGTTACCTGCAGACCGTCAAGAATCATCTGATATCGATCCTCGGCTATCAAATTATTGTAAAAACTTTCAACTACGCTATTCATAGTTCCACTTATTCTTTAGTATTAATATTTAATCCGAAAAAACGATAAATCATCACTTATATTCCTTGGCCTTACGCTTGCCACGCAGAACAGCAAGAGCATTAAGAGCCAAAGCCTCCATCTCGTCTTCGCCAGGGAAACAACGAATGGGCGCCAGGAACCCTACTCTCTTTCGAATGCGACTTACTACATATTCACTACGTGCTAATCCGCCGGTAAGCAGTATGGCATCAATCTGTCCGCAAAGCACGGCCGACTCCGATGCGATAGTCTTTGCCACATGGTATATCATAGCATCAAGAATCAATCGGGCATGCTCGTCGCCATAATCCTCTATGCGACGGATAATCTCCTTAACATCATTGGTGCCAAGGTGAGCATTAAGACCGGCCTTACCGGCAATGCGCTTCAGCAACTGTTTCTCATTATACTTACCACTAAAACAGAGACGAATCAAGTCGGCTGCTGGTAATGAGCCAGCGCGCTCTGGCGAGAAAGGCCCCTCGCCGTCAAGAGCATTGTTTGCATCAACGGCCCGTCCTTTTTCGTGTGCAGCCACAGATATCCCACCTCCCATATGACAGATAATCAGATTAAGATCCTCGTACTCCTTACCTATCTCAGAAGCATAGCGTCGGGCTATGGCTCGCTGGTTCAGGGCGTGCCAGATACAGATTCGGTTCATCAGTGGCGAGCCTGATATGCGAGCATAGTCGTTAAGTTCATCAACCACTCCAGGATCGGCAATAAACGAGCGACATCCAGGGATGGTGGCAGCTATCTCGTGGGCTATCAGGCATCCCAAATTACAGGCATGGTTATGCAGGGCTATACCACTGTGAGTATCACGAATCATCAGGTCGTTAATCTCATATACACCACCCTCAAGAGGCTTTACCAGTCCGCCTCGACCTATCACGGCATCAAAATCTACAGGTATATCGGCCTTCTGCAACTCGTCGAGCACTAACTGGCGACGATAGTCCTGCTGTTCAATCACATCATCAAAGCCAGCAAGGTCATCAGGTGAGTGTACGATATTACGGACGAGAACGGATGTCTCGTCATCAAACACGGCCATTTTAGTAGATGTAGAGCCTGGGTTGATAACAAGTATCTTCATATAGCAGCCAGAGCCAGAGAGTAATACTTAGAGTCAGGACTGTCGGCACGCGAAGGCAACACACAACAGCACTGGGTGCCCTGAAGCACACCTGCTGTCTTAGCGTAGCCAAACAACGTCAGCGTCTTGTAGAACACGTTACCAGCCACGATATCAGGGAATATCAGTGCATCGGCCTGTCCGTCAATCACACTGTGGATACCTTTTTCACGCAGACTTACCGAGTCGAGCGAGGTTTTAAGATCCAATGGACCATCGATGATGCAACGTCCGAACTTTCCCGTCTGAGCCTCAGCGATGATTTCGAGATAGTCAACGGTATAAGGGAATGTCTTGGCACTCACCTTCTCGGCACAATGAATCAACGAGATGCGCGGTTCCTCGATGCCAAGGGCATGACAGATATAGTTTACATAATGAATCTGCTGGCGGCGCTGAGCCTCGGTAGGCACAGGAATAACAGCGGCATCGGTGAAGAACAACAGTTTTTCGTACTTAGGTATCTCGGCCATAGCCACATGCGTCAACACATGGCCTGGGCGCATAATTCCATGTTCCTTATCTAATATGGCGCGCAGCAGCACATCGGTATTGATCAGGCCCTTCATCAGGATGTCGGCCTCACCATTCTTACATAAGGCAACAGCACGGCGGGCACACTCGTCTTTATCGTCGCCATCCACATAGATCGGCTCGATGAATCCCATTTCCTGTCCTTTTTCTATCGCATAACGGGTACTGGCATCATTGGCACAAACCACTGCCACACGCTTTTTGTCACCTCTCTGCTGGAGGAAGACAATCATATCGTTCAGATTTCTAATTGATTGCATAGGTCATTCAAATTTTTTTGTTTTATGCCGCAAATATACAAACTTTTTCGTATCTTTGCAAGCAGAAACCGATAAAATGAAGAAAATTATGAGGAATTACCTACTATTATCAGCAATACTGTGCCAAATTGCTATGGCTCAAGAGCAGGCGCCAATGGTGCTACAATATGACAGGCCTGCCACTTATTTCGAGGAATCACTACCTATCGGAAACGGCAAGCTTGGAGCACTGATTTATGGCGGAAGCGATGATAACGTAATTTACCTGAACGACATCACACTGTGGACGGGTAAACCCGTTGATCGCAATTTGGATGCCGATGCCCACAAGTGGATACCTGATATCCGCAAGGCACTTTTCAACGAGAACTACGCTCTTGCCGATTCGTTGCAGCTGCACGTTCAGGGACCAAACTCACAGCACTACCAGCCATTAGGCACATTGCACATCAAGGACTTAGGACTTGGTGAGATAAAAGATTATCAGCGCTCGCTGAATATCGATTCGGCCATTGTTCGCGACACCTACAAACGAAACGGACGTCTCATCACCCGCGAATATTTCGCCTCGAACCCCGACAAGCTGATAGCCATCCGCCTGCGTGGTGACATCAACTGTCGGATAGCGCTGACAGCACAAGTGCCTCATCAGGTAAAAAGTACATTAGGTCAGCTTACTATGACCGGTCATGCTACAGGCGACCCACAGGAGAGTACCCACTTCTGCACGATGATTAGCGTGAAGACCGACGGCGAGATGGCTGCCAGCGACTCATCGCTCACCATCAGTAAAGCTAAAGAGGCTATCATCTACATCGTCAACGAGACCAGCTTTAACGGATTCGACAAGCATCCTGTACGAGAGGGAGCCAACTATCTGGAGATGGTGACCAACGATATATGGCACACTCAGAACATGACGTTCGATGAGTTCTATGCACGCCATCTGGCTGATTATAAATCAATCTACGATCGCGTTAAGCTGAGATTATCTTGCCCGGCTAGCCACGCTAGCCAGACTAGAGAGACAAGGGAAACCAGCCTAACTACCGACCAGCTGCTACTGGATTACACCAACGGCAACAACCACTCTACCTATCTGGAGGAACTGTATTTCCAGTTTGGCCGCTATCTGCTGATTTCCTGCTCGCGCACCAAGAATGTGCCAGCTAACTTGCAGGGACTCTGGGCGCCACAACTCTGGTCGCCTTGGCGTGGAAACTATACGGTAAACATCAATCTGGAAGAGAACTACTGGCCCGCCTTTGTAGCTAATATGGCCGAGATGGCCGAGCCTCTCGACGGATTCATCGCAGGACTGGCTGCAAACGGAAAGTACACCGCCAAGAACTATTATAACATTGCCGAAGGCTGGTGCTCAAGTCACAACAGCGACATCTGGGCGATGACCAACCCTGTGGGCGAGAAGAACGAGAGTCCTGAGTGGTCAAACTGGAACCTTGGTGGAGCATGGCTTGTAAACACACTCTGGGAGCGCTATCAGTTCACTCAAGATAAGGAATATCTTAAAAACACAGCCTACCCGCTGATGAAAGGTGCAGCCCAGTTCTGTCTGCGTTGGCTCATTGAGAACCCCAAACAGCCTGGAGAACTTATCACAGCCCCAAGCACATCACCCGAGAACGAGTATAAAACCGACAAGGGGTATCACGGCACCACCTGCTATGGCGGTACTGCCGACCTAGCCATCATCCGTGAACTGTTTATCAACACCATCGCTGCTGGAAAGATTCTCGGACAGAAGAATAAAGAGATGGAGCAGGCACTGGCAAAGCTACATCCTTACACCATTGGCCATATGGGCGACCTGAACGAATGGTACTACGACTGGGACGACTGGGATTTCCAGCATCGCCATCAGAGTCACCTCATCGGTCTCTTTCCTGGCAATCATCTTACTGATGCTACACTACAGAAGGCAGCAGAACGCTCGCTTGAGATAAAAGGCGACAAGACTACAGGTTGGAGCACTGGCTGGCGTATCAATCTGTGGGCCCGACTGCACAATGCCAAGCAGGCTTATCACATCTATCAGAGGCTGCTTACCCCTATTGCCCCACGAGGCTCAAAAGGTGCTATCTGGAAGAGTTGGCATAAGGGTGGCGGCACATACCCCAACCTGTTTGATGCGCACCCACCATTCCAGATTGACGGAAACTTTGGTGGCACAGCTGGAGTGTGCGAGATGCTGATGCAGTCGACACTCAAGGACAATCAGGCAACCATCGAACTTCTGCCAGCAGCGCCTGAGGCGTGGAAAGAGGGACACGTTAGCGGTCTCTGTGCCCGTGGCGGATACGAGGTAAGCTTTGAATGGAAAAATGGATATGTGCGCCATTGTACCATCAAAGCCAAGAAATCAGGAACCATTACCTTATTATATAATGGTCAGCAGAAGACTGTAAAGTTCAAGGCAGGACAAACTCAGAACATTAAAACATGGTAAAGAAACAAAAGACATTGATACTCGATTCCGACCTTTCCAAGGCACAGGCTTGGGAAGGCTCGGTATCGCTCGATAACGATCTGATGCTGTCAGACTGTATCAACAAGGCCCCCATGCCCAAAGACCCACGAAAGATGACATTCATCCTGATAGGTCTCTGCACAAAGGGCCAGCTGAGATACCGTATAGACGGCAAAGAACAGGTGATAAACGAAGGTGATATACTGATAGTCAGCGAGCATCAGGTGATAGACGGCTACAAGCCATCGCCAACGATGGAGGGATTGTGTATCATGATGAGCGTCAATTTCTTCCACGAGATTATCAAGTCTGTTCACGATGTAAGTTCGCTCTTTGTCTTTGCCAGAACCCAACCTGTTTTGAAACTTGAGCAGAGAGAGTGTGATGTGTTTAAAGAGTTCTTCTATGTTATCAAGAAAAAGATAACCGACACGAACAATTTCTTCAGGAAGGATCTGATTCGCACGTTGCTGTTGGCTATGTTCTACGATGTTGGCAACATCATCTATAGGGTAAGGAACTTTGGCGAGGTTCAGGTGCCTTCAGAAAAACTGTTTACCCGATTCCTGCGATTGGTACAGACAAACTGCAAGCGCGAACGTCGCGTTAGCTGGTATGCCCAGCAACTTTGCATATCACCCAAGTATCTGTCGCTGGTGGTAAAGCGCATCAGCGGACGTACGGCCCTTGAATGGATTGAGAACTACGTCACTATGGAGTTACGAGTGGCACTTAAGAACTCAACAAGGTCGATTAAGGAGATTGCTGAGGACATGAACTTCCCCAACCAGAGTTTCTTAGGTAAATACTTTAAGGAACATGTGGGCATGACACCCTCAGAATACAGGAAATCATAGGTAGCCTTGCTTCTTCAGCTCGTCTACCATATCCAACAATTCCTGATACCACGCTTCGCCAAATCTGCGGATAAGCGGATCGCGAAGGAACTGATAAAGTAGGAGATTCTCCTGGATACCTTTAGCGATGGCCATCTTGCATACACTCCAACGGTTGTAGTTAAGTCCAACCAGACCATCGCCAAGTTTCTTTTCGCGAATAGGATATAAAGCACAACTAATAGGCTTGCAGAAACGGGATTTTCCTGCTCTGTAAGCCTTTTCTAATGCACACAGACAGCAATTTTTAATGGGCAGATGGGTATTCCAGTCCTCTATGTCGCCATAATAGGTAAACACACAGTCCTTTCCACCAACAATGCTTGTAACCAAGTCACCTTCCTTATCGGTATATGCCACACCCTGTTTGTCGATGACAGCCTGAGCCGAAGCCGAGAGATCATCCCAAACAGTATCAACACACTCTTCAATCTCAGCTATTTCCTCCATCGTCACAGGAGCTCCAGCATCGCCTTCAACACAGCATTCGCCTTTGCAAACGCTAAGATCACAACAAAATTTCTCCGTCAGGATTTCCGACGAGAGCAACACATCACCTACTTGTATAATGGGAGGAAGAGTATTCAAGATTAATTGAAAATTGAGAATTGAAAATTGAGAGGTATGATTACCAATTGATGGGAGACTGACCGTTTTGCTCTAAGTAGGCATTGCAGCGCGAGAATTGGTGCTGACCGAACCATCCACCACGATTAGCGCTTAAGGGCGATGGGTGAACAGACTCGAGTACCAGGTTACGATTCTTATCAATCATATATGCCTTGCTGCGGGCATATCCGCCCCAAAGCATATATACCAAATGTTCACGATTGGCAGCAAGGGCCTGGATAGCGGCATCGGTAAACTTCTGCCAGCCTAATGCCGAGTGACTGTTTGCCTGATGGGCACGGACAGTGAGCGAAGCATTGAGAAGCAGCACACCTTGCTCAGCCCATCGGGTAAGATTGCCCGATGTTGGTATCTCCTTACCTAAATCAGCCTGTATCTCTTTAAAGATATTCTGCAGTGAGGGTGGGAACTGTATACCGTCCTGTACCGAGAAACTCAGACCGTGAGCCTGTCCTGGCTCGTGATATGGGTCTTGTCCGATAATCACCACTTTTACCTTATCAAACGGACACAGGTTAAAAGCATTGAAAATCAGTTTACCTGGAGGATAGCAAGTAGTAGTCTGATATTCCTGTCGCACAGCTGCTGTGAGTTGTGCAAAGTAGGGTTTATCAAACTCGCTCTGCAAATACTGCTTCCACGAATCTTCTATCTGCACATTCATAACTGCCTATTAATCTCGTCAATCATTACTTGTGGAAGAAGCTTTCGTGGGTCGTCACTATGAGGATTGATAGACTCCAGAAAATGAGGAAGTTCATTCTTATACACTTCCTTCATGTGATTATTGATTCTGTTCGACATCGAACACGAATAAGTGATGTTAGCCAGGCGGTCGGCCAGTTTCAGGAACGGAGCGTATGGTGTTTCGCGAATGCCGGCATAATAGCGGTCGTTACTTCTCTCAGCACGTGTCCTACCCTTCTCGTTAGTCAGTGCATAAACCATCTCGGCAGCCTGATAGGCCTGCTCGTCGCTCATAAAGAGAGCTGCGCCTTTCTTAACATCATTATAGGTCATACGCGCATCTTCGATACTATCGTGATAGAATGCGCCAAAAAACAACGGCAGGACATCAGCCTCCTGCTGGCAGACCAGGTGTCCGTATTTCAACACCAAGTCTGCCACCATGTCGAGGTGAACACTATAAGGATAATTCTCGTCGTAACGCTGGTTTACACTATCATGAAGCATGTGGGCATGCTCCCTTATCTCCTCGATAGTACCTGAGTACTTATCCACATAGTGCTGAAAGTCCTGCTGTGTCATCATATCTATCTTAGTCCTGAATCAGGTTCTCACCAGTCATGTCTGCAGGCTGCTCCAGGCCCATAATATGGAGGATTGAAGGAGCAACGTCAGCCAGACGACCATCTTTAACTGTAGCCGAATTGTTGTTGGTTACATAGATGAATGGTACTGGGTTCAGTGAGTGAGCTGTGTTAGGAGTTCCATCAGGGTTGATAGCGTTATCAGCATTACCATGGTCGGCAATGATGATAGCCTCGTAGTCGTTAGCCTTAGCAGCCTCGATAACGTCCTTCACGCAGTTGTCAACAGCCCAAACGGCCTTTGCAATAGCGTTGTAGATACCAGTATGACCAACCATATCACCGTTTGCGAAGTTAACTACAATGAAGTCGTATTTAGCCTCGTTGATAGCAGCAACCAGCTTATCCTTTACCTCGAAGGCACTCATCTCAGGCTTCAAATCGTAAGTAGCAACTTTTGGAGAAGGAACCAAGATACGATCCTCACCCTCGTATGGAGCCTCACGACCACCATTGAAGAAGAATGTTACGTGAGCATACTTCTCGGTTTCAGCGGTGTGCAACTGCTTCTTGCCCTGCTTGCTCAGATACTCGCCCAGCGTGTTCTCAACGTTCTCCTTAGGGAAGAGGATATGAACACCCTTGAAGTTTGCATCGTATGGAGTCATGCAGTAGTACTGCAGGCCTGGGATGGTCTTCATGCCCTGCTCTGGCATATCCTCCTGAGTCAGTGCGATAGTCATCTCCTTGGCACGGTCGTTACGGAAGTTGATGAAGATAACAACATCACCCTCTTCGATGCAACCGTTAACAGCGGCATTGTGGATTGGCTTGATGAACTCATCGGTAACACCCTCATCATAGCTCTCCTGCATAGCAGCAACCATATCGGTGCTCTGCTTACCGGTTCCGTTCACAATCAGGTCGTAACCCTCTTTGACACGCTCCCAACGCTTATCGCGGTCCATAGCATAGAAACGACCTACGATGCTAGCGATAGCAGCCTCATTGTCGGCACAAACCTTAGAAACCTGCTCGATAAAGCCCTTTCCACTCTTGGGGTCGGTATCACGACCATCCATAAAGCAATGAACAAACACCTGATTCTTCAGGCCGTAGGCCTTACCAATCTCGATGAGCTTGAACAGATGGTCGAGTGAAGAGTGAACACCACCGTCAGAAGTCAGACCCATCAGGTGCAGTTTCTTATTGTTCTCCTTTGCGTATGTGTATGCAGCCTTTACCTGAGGATTCTCCATGATAGAACCATCCTTGCAGGCACGGTTAATCTTAACAAGGTCCTGATAAACGATGCGACCAGCACCGATATTGAGGTGACCTACCTCAGAGTTACCCATCTGTCCGTCGGGCAGACCAACATCTTCACCAGATGCCATCAGCTGAGAATGAGCTGAAGTTGCAGTCAACAGATCGAGGTAAGGAGTTGGAGTATTAAAGATAACATCACCCTTACCATGCTTACCGATTCCCCATCCATCGAGAATCATCAAAAGTGCTTTCTTTGCCATAATCTTATTACTAATTTTAAACGTACGTTCTTATTTTGCGCTGCAAAGATACAAAAATATTTTGTATCATTCACCAAAATCTATACTTAATTGTCCATCACCCAGCAGATTATAACTTTTTCTGTGATAGGGTGTGATACCAAATTGTTTTATTGCCTCACGATGTTTTTTGGTGGGATAGCCCTTGTTCGACAGCCAGTCGTACTGAGGATATTCCTCGGCCAGCTGGTTCATATAGTCATCACGATAGGTCTTTGCAAGAATGCTTGCAGCAGCAATGGCCATATATTTACCATCACCCTTAACTATCGTGGTAGAAGGCAGTGTATTGCCATCAGCGGGATCCTTATAGGGCTTAAAACGATTTCCATCTACGATGATTGCCTCAGGACGAACCTTGAGTTGGTCAAGGGCGCGATGCATCGCTAATATCGAGGCGTTAAGGATGTTAATCTTATCTATCTCCTCAGGTGTCACGATGCCCACTGCCCAAGCCACAGCATCACGCTCAATCATCTCACGCAGTTGATAGCGCTTCTTCTCTGAGAGCTGCTTTGAGTCGTTGAGTAACTCGTTCTGATAACCATCGGGCAGTATCACAGCAGCAGCATACACACTGCCAGCCAGACAACCACGCCCAGCTTCGTCACAGCCTGCTTCTATCTTGCCTTCGTAGAAATGACTTGCCAGCATTTTACCTTTTTACCTTTAAAACATTTGCGATACTCGGCGGATACCAGCTACAAGGGTGTCAATTTCTTCCTTAGTATTGTAAAGGGCGAACGAAGCTCGAACGGTACCGCTGATATTCAAACGATCCATAAGCGGCTGAGCGCAATGGTGACCTGTACGAACGGCGATGCCAAGACGGTCGAGAAGGGTTCCCATATCCAAATGGTGGATATTGCCCACGTTGAAACTCACCACAGCATCTTTATCCGAAGCGTTCATAGGACCGTAAATTTTCATTCCATCGATAGTCTGGAGCTGTTCCATGCAGTAATGAGTCAGTTCTTGCTCATGCTGCTGAATGGCCTCAAAGCCGATGGAATCAATATAATCTATAGCTTTAGCCAAACCATGAGTAGCCACATAATCAGGGGTACCAGCCTCGAACTTAAATGGCAAGCGCTCGAAGGTGGTCTTCTCCCATGTCACCTTATCTATCATCTCACCACCACCCTGATAAGGAGGCAGTTTCTCAAGCCACTCTTCCTTTCCATAGAGAACACCGATGCCAGTTGGACCATACATCTTATGACCACTGAAAGCAAAAAAGTCGCAATCCATCGCCTGAACGTCCACTTTAAAGTGTGGTGCACTCTGAGCGCCGTCAACCAACACAGGGATTCCGTGGGCATGGGCCATTTTAATGATTTCACCGACAGGATTAATAGTGCCAAGCACATTGCTCACATGAGCCACACTGATAATCTTTGTACGAGAAGTGATGAGTGATTCTAACTGATCAAGACAGAGGATTCCATCATCGGTAATGGGAATGTGCTTCACAATAATTCCCCGTTTCATCGCCTGAAGCTGCCACGACACGATATTTGAGTGATGCTCCATCTCGGTAACGATGACCTCGTCGCCATCGCGCATCTGACTCTCGCAGAACGAGCTGGCCACCAGATTGATAGCTTCGGTAGTACCACGGGTAAAAACGATCTCCTCTATCTTGCGAGCGTTGATAAAGCCACGAACTTTCTCACGGGCTGCCTCGTGCAAATCAGTGGCCTGTTGACTAAGATAGTGAACGCCACGATGCACATTGGCATTAACATTAAGATACTCGTCTCTCATAGCATCGAGCACCATGAGTGGTTTCTGAGTGGTAGCCGCATTGTCAAGATAAACCAGCGGCTTTTTATAAACCTCACGAGACAGGATAGGGAAATCTTCTCTTATTTTATTTATATCGTACATATATTTATTTACAGAGTTTGCATCCCGAACACTTGTTAAGTTCACCACGGAATCGCTTTTCTACCAAATAGTGCAGACGATCGCGGAGGGGTTCAAGCTGCATGTGATCGACAACCTCGTTGATAAACGCATTCTGCAACAACACCTTAGCCTCCTGCAGTGAGATGCCACGCTGACGCATGTAGAACAGGGCTGCATCGTTGAGCTGACCAACAGTTGAGCCATGAGCACACTTTACATCGTCGGCATATATCTCAAGCATAGGCTGTGTGTACATACGAGCCTCTTTGGTAGCTGTCAGGTTCTGATTAGTCATCTGCGAAGATGTCTTCTGAGCCCCATGCTCTACCAAAACACGACCAGCAAAGGCGCCTGTTGACTTATCGTCGAGCACATATTTATAAAGTTCCTGACTAGTGCAATGAGGTACTTTATGAACGATAAGGGTATTATTATCTACATGCTGCTGTTTATCGGCTATCACACAACCATAACACTGGCACTCAGCTCCCTCACCGCTGAAGATAAGATCGAGTTTATTGCGGGTGATACCATTATGCAGGGTGATGACGTTGTGATTTACACGACTATTGGCCTGCTGATCGATATATACATTACTAAGGCGCACATTCTTATGATGCGTCTCCTCCATACAATAGAGGTCAAGAGATGCATTCTCGCCGACATAAGCCTCAATCACCTGAGTAGCAAGGAAGTTACGGTCGTCGGCTGCATGGTCACAGAACAGCATCTTTATTTCTGCATTTGCCTCCAAAACGATGAGCACACGACGATTTACCATCAAGTCGGGTACTACACGCAGGGCATTCTGTGGCGTGGCCTTCAGAATGTTGATGACCTGTATGGCTCGATCTACCTTTACGTTCTTGGGTACATAAACCAGCAGTCCATCCTGCGCCAACATAGTGTTGAGAGCCGTAATAGCATCTTCGCTCGTCTTAGCAAGCTTAGTATAATATTTAGCCACCAACTCTGGATAATCACGCATAGAGCCGATAATCACGCCATCAGGTATATGTCCCTTAGGCTTATCATCGTGAAAGAACATGTCGTTAACCACGAAGTAGAGGCTGGTACTCAGATTGGGCACATCGCAACGGAAAGCCTCATAGGGATCAACAGGAATCTGCAGGCGATTGAGATTTACACCATAATCGGGCTCAAAAAGTTTCTGAATATCGGTGTACTTGTATCGCTCCACCTTTTTCGTTGGGAAACCCTGCTTGCAGAAGTCCTCGAAGGCCTGATCGCGCACCACGTTCATCGACTCTGGGGCATGATCAAAAATCATCTGCCGAGCCTGGTTATAGAGATCTATATATTGATTCTCACTATTCATAATTGTCAATTATCAATTTTCAATTGTCAATTAAGATCACTCTTCCCCAATTTCTTCCTTAATCCAATCGTAGCCGTGCTCCTGAATCTGCACAGCCAGCTCTGGACCACCGGTCTTTACGATACGACCTTTATAAAGCACATGCACAAACTGAGGCTTTATCATTTCGAGCAGACGGTCGTAGTGAGTAATGACGATGCACGATGTCTCTGGTGTCTGGAGTTTGTTGACACCCTCGGCTACAATGCGCATTGCATCCACGTCAAGACCAGAGTCGGTCTCGTCAAGAATGCTCAACTTGGGTTCGAGCATAGCCATTTGGAATATCTCGTTGCGTTTTTTCTCACCACCACTAAAGCCCTCATTTACAGAGCGATTAGCCAGTTTAGAGTCGAGCTCTACAATTTTCCTTTTTTCACGCTGAAGTTTCAGGAACTCGGCAGCATTCATGGGCTCCAATCCCTGATACTTACGTTTCTCGTTGATGGCAGCCTTCATAAAGTTGGTCATCGATACACCAGGAATCTCAACAGGATACTGGAACGAGAGAAACAGTCCCTCGTGAGCACGATCCTCTGGTTTCATCTCCAACAGGTTCTTGCCATTGAAATAAGCCTCACCCTCAGTAACCTCGTAAAGCGGATTGCCAACAAGTACAGCACTCAGGGTTGACTTACCAGAACCATTAGGTCCCATGATAGCATGTGTCTCGCCATCATTAATGACAAGATCAATACCCTTCAATATTTCTTTATCGCCAATCTTGGCGTGTAAGTTCTTTACTTCTAACATAATACTATTTAATACGAACTATAGGAAAGCATAACGACAAATAAACAGGACTGCCAAAAGGATGGTACCCCAGTTCATATTGTTACGTTCGTCTTCATCTTTTAATGTACCTGACAACAGATGTATCAGCACATAAGAAATGACACCCATCAAGATACCATCGGAAATACTATAGGTGAGTGGCATTAGTACTATACATACAAAACAAGGTATAGCTGTTACAAATTTTGAGAAATCAACCTTGCGAATATCGTGCATCATCATCACACCTACCAGAATCAGTGCTGCAGCTGTAGCCTGAGCAGGAATAGCCAGGAACAGAGGCGCAAAGAGTAATGCCACAAGGAAACAGATGGCTACAGTAAAGCTGGTTAGACCAGAACGTCCACCTACATTCACACCCGAGGCACTCTCAACGTATGTGGTTACGGTTGATGTACCAAGCATTGCTCCAACGGTTGTACCGATGGCATCAGCCATAAAGGCCTGATTCAGATTCTTCACATTACCGTTTTCATCAACCATACCAGCACGGTTTGATACACCGATAAGGGTACCGATGGTATCAAACATATCAATAAATAAGAAAGTCAGTACCACAACAACCATATCTACCGAGAAAATGTTATGCCACTCAAACTGCCAGAAGATAGGGGCTATTGATGGAGGTGTAGACATGATACCAGAATAGTTGGTTACGCCCAATGGAATACCTACGATAGTTGTAGCTAAAATACCAATGAGCAAGGCTCCTGTAACACCTCTAACCAAGAGTGCGGCTGTTAACAGTATACCAAAAATGCTGAGTAACACTGCAGGATTATGCATATCACCCAATGTGATGAAAGTTGCCTCTGAAGAGGTTACAATACCAGCCCCCTTCAGACCCACAAAGGCGATAAAGAGACCGATACCAGGACTGATAGCTCGACGCAAAACCAGCGGAATGGCGTTTACAATATGCTGGCGCAAACCTGTAATGGTTAACAAGATGAAGATGAGACCTTCAATCATGACAGCTGTTAGTGCGAACTGCCACGAATAGCCCATGGTAAGCACTACTGTGTACGCAAAGAAAGCATTCAGTCCCATACCAGGTGCCAAGGCAAAAGGCAGCTTGGCATAGATTGCCATCACCAAAGTACCCACTATTGCCGAGATGCAAGTTGTGGTAAACACTGCTCCTGCATCCATACCAGTAGCTGAGAGAATGCTGGGATTGACAGCTAAAATGTAAGCCATCGTCAAAAAAGTGGTAATGCCACCAATAACCTCCTTGCGCAAAGTCATCTTGGAGGGATCAAATCCAAATAATTTCTCTAACATCGTCTTTATTGTTTAACCTACAGTTCCTTCTAATGATACGCTTAATAGTTTCTGAGCCTCAACGGCAAACTCCATAGGCAGCTTCTGCAGCACCTCTTTGGCATAGCCATTGACGATGAGTCCTACAGCCTGCTCTGTGGGTATGCCTCGCTGATTGCAATAGAACAGCTGATCCTCTGAGATCTTCGAGGTGGTAGCCTCGTGCTCGAATACAGCCGTATCGTTGTGAACATCCATATAAGGGAAGGTGTGAGCACCACAATCAGAGCCCAACAGCAGTGAGTCGCACGATGAGTAGTTACGTGCATTGTCGGCTGTTGATGCAGCACGGACCAGTCCGCGATATGAATTCTGTGAATGTCCAGCCGAAATACCCTTAGAGATGATTGTAGACTTGGTGTTCTTACCAATATGAATCATCTTGGTACCGGTGTCGGCCTCCTGATAGTTGTTGGTAACAGCGACTGAGTAGAACTCTGCCACACTGTTATCACCACGCAGGATACAAGATGGATACTTCCATGTAATGGCAGAACCCGTCTCTACCTGAGTCCACGACAACTTAGAATCAACTCCACGCAAATCGCCACGCTTGGTTACCAGATTAAGCACACCGCCCTTACCATTCTCATCACCGGGATACCAGTTCTGAACAGTTGAGTACTTCACCTCTGCACGGTTCATGACTATGATCTCAACGATAGCGGCATGCAACTGATTCTCATCGCGCATCGGGGCTGTACAACCTTCAAGATACGATACATAGGCATCGTCGTCGGCAATAATCAAAGTACGTTCAAACTGACCTGTGTTTCTTGCATTGATGCGGAAATAAGAGCTAAGCTCCATAGGACAGCGAACGCCTTTGGGGATATATACAAACGAACCATCACTAAACACAGCTGAGTTGAGGGCAGCAAAGAAATTATCTTTATAGGGCACTACTGTTCCCAGGTACTGACGCACCAAATCGCCATGTTCCTTAATAGCCTCGCCGATAGAGCAGAAGATAACACCTTTCTCACGAAGTTTTTCCTTAAAGGTGGTCTTTACGCTCACCGAGTCCATAATGGCATCAACGGCCGTGTTACCACTAAGCGCCAAGCGTTCCTCAAGAGGAATACCCAGCTTATCGAAGGTTTTTTCCAACTCCGGATCAATCTTACCATCACCCTCAGGTTTTTTGGCCAGTGGGTCGGCATAATAGCTAATAGCCTGATAATCAATCTCGGGCACATGCACATGGCCCCATTTGGGCTCCGTTTGTTCCTTCCAGTAGCGGAACGCTTTAAGGCGGAACTCGAGCATCCACTCGGGCTCCCCTTTCTTAGCAGAGATGAGCCGAACGATATCCTCGTTCAGCCCCTTCTCTATTATCTCAGTATGTACATCTGTGGTAAAGCCAAACTCGTACTTCTGTTCAGCCACCTGACGTACAAATGCATTCTTTTGTTCTGACATTATTAAAGTTTCTGTTCTACCTCGATCTCTGTGAAGGTCTCGATGATATCACCTACCTGGATATCGTTGAAGTTAACCAGTGAGATACCACACTCCAGTCCGGTAGCCACTTCCTTGGCATCGTCCTTATAGCGCTTCAGGGCATCGATAGGAGCAGTGTGGATAACGATACCATCGCGGATAACGCGGGCCTTGTCCTTGTTGTGTACCTTACCCTCAGTAACCAAGCCACCGGCCACGGTACCAACCTTGGAGATCTTGAACACCTGCTTCACCTCGATCTCACCAGAGATGATTTCCTTCTTAACCTTATCAAGCATACCCTGCATGGTCTGCTTCACATCGTCGATAGCATCATAGATGATGGAGTAGGTATTGATCTCAACGCCCTCACGATCGGCAGCCTTACGGGCATCGGCCGACGGACGAACCTGGAATCCGATGATGATAGCCTCAGAAGCTGATGCCAGCATCACATCGTTCTCAGAAATCTGACCTACAGCCTTGTTGATAACGTTAACCTGAACCTTCTCGGTAGAAAGCTTGATGAACGAATCAGAGAGTGCCTCGATAGAACCGTCGGTATCACCCTTCAAGCTTCGTAGTGGTACGCAAGCTCTGCTCACGCTGCAGCTGGATACGCTTGTTAGCTATTTCGCGAGCCTCCTGCTCACTCTCCATCACGTGGAACGAGTCACCGGCAGTTGGAGCACCATTCAAACCAAGAATGATAGCTGGCTCGGCAGGACCTGCCTTTTCGATGCGCTGGTTACGCTCGTTGAACATAGCCTTTACCTTACCCCAGGCTGTACCTGCAATCACTACGTCGCCCACCTTAAGTGTACCATTTGATACAAGTACGGTAGAAACATATCCACGACCCTTGTCGAGTGAACTCTCGATGATAGAACCAGTAGCCTTACGGTTAGGATTAGCCTTCAAGTCGAGCATCTCGGCCTCGAGCAGCACCTTTTCAAGCAGCTCATCAACACCGATACCCTTCTTAGCACTAATCTCCTGACACTGGTACTTACCACCCCACTCCTCTACAAGCAGGTTCATGTTAGCCAAGTCCTCACGAATCTTATCGGGGTTAGCACCAGGCTTATCAATCTTGTTAATGGCGAATACCATTGGTACGTTAGCAGCCTGTGCATGAGCGATAGCCTCCTTGGTAGTTGGCATCACCGAGTCGTCGGCTGCTACAATGATGATGGCGATATCGGTAACCTGAGCACCACGGGCACGCATGGCGGTAAATGCCTCGTGACCAGGAGTATCCAGGAAAGTAATCTGTCGACCATCCTTCAGCTTCACGTTATATGCACCGATGTGCTGTGTGATACCACCAGCCTCACCAGCAATCACGTTAGTATTGCGGATGTGGTCGAGCAAAGAAGTCTTACCATGGTCAACGTGTCCCATCACGGTTACGATAGGAGCGCGGCTGATCAGATCGTTTTCATCATCCTCCTCCTCGGTAATAGCATTCTGTACCTCTGCACTTACATATTCGGTGGTGAATCCGAACTCCTCGGCAACGATATTGATGGTCTCAGCATCCAGACGCTGGTTAATTGACACCATGATACCAATGCTCATGCAGGTACCAATGACCTGGTTTACACCCACGTTCATCATGGTAGCCAACTCAGATACAGTTACAAACTCGGTCAGCTTAAGCACCTTGCTCTGTGCTGCCTCTGCTGCCATCTCCTCGTTCATACGCTCTGCAACTGCATCACGCTTTTCACGACGATACTTGGCACCTTTCTTGTTCTGGTTCTTTGATGTAAGGCGGGCCAGAGTTTCCTTAACCTGGCGTGCTACTGCCTCATCGTCAACCTCAAGGGGTTTCTGGAACGAGCGGTTCTTCTTGTTCTTCTTACCACCGCCTTGGTTTCCACCATCCTGGAAGTTCTGGTTTCCACCCTTGTTCTTCTTATTGTTTCCACCCTTGTTGCCGCCTTCCTGATTGGCAGCAGCCTCAATGTCAACACGCTCCTTAGCACCATGTATGCGCTCACGCTTCTTCTTCTCGCCGTTGTGCATCTGGGCCTGTTTCTCCTCACGCTCCTTACGGCGCTCCTCCTTTGACTTCTTTTTAGGACGAGTGCTCTGGTTCAATGAGTCGAGGTCGATTTTACCAACAACATTGAAGTTGGGAGCCATCTTCTTCTCGCTCTTCAGAGTGAAGATAGTTTCAGCTGGTTTCTGCTCAGCCTTTGGCTGCTCTGCAACAGGAGCCTTTGGCTCGGGCTTAACCTCTTCTTTGGGCTGTGGCTGTGGTTTTGGCTCAGGCTTCACCTCCACCTTTGGCTCTGGTTTAGGCTCGGGCTTGGGCTCTGGTTTGGCAGCAACAGGCTCTGGCTTGGGCTCAGGCTCAACCTCAGGCTTAGGCTGGGGTTTAGGCTCTGGCTTGGGCTGTTCAGCAGCTGGTGCCTTGGGCTTTTCTTCCTGAGGTTTGTTAGGCTTACCTACTGTACTCAGGTCTATTTTTCCTAATGGAGTGAAAGTCTGCTTTGCCTCCTCCTTGACCTTTGCCACTACTGGCTCGGGCTTATGTTCGGGCTTGGCTTTCTTCTCCTTCTTGGGGAACATCATACCGGCCTGGGTCTTAACATCCTTGTCGCCTTTGAACTCCTTAACCAACGCGTTATACTGCTCGTCAGTAATCTTAGTATTCATGGTGGCATCGTTAATCTCACCCAAGTTCTTCTTCTTCAGATAGTCAACGGCTGTCTGAAGTCCGATATTCAGCTCTGTTAATACTTTATTTAATCTAACACCCATCTAATTCTAAAATTTGAAAATTTAAAAATTAAAAAATGTAACAATTAAAATGTTTAAAGTAATCAATGCAATATCAGCGTTGCCAATTTTTACATTTTTACATTCTATCATTTTTAAATTGTTATTCAAATTCTGCACGGAGCACATCCAGCAGTTGGTCGACAGTCTCTTCCTCGAGGTCGGCCTTTTCAATCAGCATCTCACGTGGTGCATTGAGCACAGCCTTAGCAGTATCCAGTCCGATGGCCTTGATGGCATCAATAACCCACTGGTCGATCTCGTCAGAGAACTCATCCAGATAGATATCCTCATCGGCCTCACCTTCATTCAATACACGGAATACGTCGATAGTATACTCGGTAAGCATAGAAGCCAGCTTGATGTTCATACCGCCACGACCGATAGCCAGCGAAACCTCCTCAGGCTGCAGATAAACCTCGGCCTTATGGTTCTCGGCATCGATATTGATGCTTGAGATCTTAGCAGGACTCAAAGCACGCTGGATGAACAGCTGTGTGTTGCTTGAGTAGTTGATAACATCAATATTTTCATTGCACAGTTCGCGAACGATGCCATGCACACGACTACCCTTAACACCTACGCAGGCTCCTACTGGATCGATACGATCATCATAGCTCTCAACAGCAACCTTAGCACGATCGCCAGGAATACGAGCCACGCGCTTGATAGTGATCAGACCGTCCTGAATCTCAGGAACCTCAGCCTCGAGCAGACGCTCCAAGAACTCTGGACTTGTACGGCTCAGGATGATGCGTGGGTTATTATTCTCGTTCTGTACCTCTTTTACGATGGCACGTACGGTCTCACCCTTATGATAGTTGTCAGAAGGAATCTGCTCCTGCTTTGGCAAGTGCAGCTCGTTACCCTCGTCGTCGATGAGCAGCACCTCACGCTTCCAGATCTGGTAAACCTCACCGCTAACCACTGTATGAACCTTGTCCTTATACTTCTGGTAGAGCGAATCGTGCTCCAGTTCAAGAATCTTAGATGCCAGTGTCTGACGCAGGTTCAGGATGGCACGACGGCCAAACTTGGCAAACTGCACCTCTTCCGAAACTTCCTCGCCAACCTCATAGTCGGGCTCAATCTTCTGAGCCTCACTCAGCTCAATCTCCTTGTTCTCATCTACCACCTCACCATCGGCTACTACCACACGGTTACGGTGAATCTCAAAGTCGCCCTTGTCGGGGTTAACGATCACGTCAAAATTCTCGTCCGAACCAAAGATCTTAGCGATTACGTTACGGAAGCTTTCCTCCAATACGCTCACCAGAGTGGTACGATCGATGTTTTTGGTTTCCTTAAATTCCTGGAAGGTCTCAATCATTGAGGGGCCCTTCTCTTCTTTCTTGATTGCCATTATCTTAATTTATTAATTATTTCAATATTACATGTTTGCATTTACTTAAATGCGAGCAAATATTTGGCATACTTCACCTCATCCATCTGGTAGGTCTTATCAACATCTACCAGTACGGGGCGTTTCTTGCCTTCCTGTTTCTGTTTTTCCTGTACGGTAATAGTAAAGCTTGGAGCATCAACAGCCTTAAGCACACCCTGCACTTTCTTACCATCAGCCTGCAGCACTTCGAGTGTGTCGCCAATGTGGTTGATGTACTGCTGAGCCACCTTGAATGGCTGGCCCAGTCCGGCACTGCCAACTTCCAGTTCAAATTCTCCGAGTTCATCGCCCAGGCGCTCCTGGAGGAAACGACTCAGTTCTGCACAATCCTCGATCCATACGCCGTCAGCGTGGTCGATTTCGATAACGATACGGTCATCAGCCGCAAAGTTCACGTCTACAAGGAAGTACTCGTTGCCTTGCAACCACTCTTCCGTTAATGTTTTTACAATTTCCTTATTTATCATCTATCAGTAATTAAATGTGAAATGAGAGACTCTTTCGAGCCTCTCATTCCGCTGAACGGGTGCAAAATTACGAATATTTCTGCAATCCTCCAAATTTTTAATCACTTTTTTACGCCAAATCGCTAAAAATCATAGGTTTAGGCGTTTTTTGAGTGATGTTGGTTATCGTTTTCTTCTTCAGTTCTATCAGTTGGGCTGTCTGCTTGGGTTTCTTGGGCTGGAGTATTTTTTTGTACTCCTCCTGATTCTTCAGTAAGCGTATAGCCTCCTTCACCTGCTTGTCGTAGTTCAAGCCAGCCTCGATGGTGCCACGCTGATAATAGTAGGCAGCAATAATCTCACTCTCCAGAATCTGGCGCAATACAAGCTCGTGCTTGTCAAGATCGGTAGCCACGTTGTGGTTCAGCTGCTTTTCCAACTCGTCGAATGTCTTCTTGGCATCCTCGTAGTAACCCTCGAACTTGGCTGTCTTCACCAGTTCGGCCAACTGTTTCTTGCTCACAGGATCGTAGGTAAATTAAAGTCCTGCCAATCAGCATCGCTTATATGGAATTCAGAAGCTGCCGCTATGGTGGGGTGCTTGGCAATATAATCCACCACGTAGTCGAACATCACCTCGGTAGAATCCTGACCACTTGCCGACAGATAAAAGGCAATGTTGGGGATTGTGTCGCCTTTAAGTTCTACATCTGGCATGATGCCGCCCCCATCTCTAACTTCACGACCATTGCGCGTGTAGAACACTTTAGTAAGCGAGTCGGGGATATGCTCCTGATAACCAGCCCCACGCTTATAGTTGTAGGCCTGGATACAACGACCGCTTGGTATGTAGTATTTAGATGTAGTCACCTTCATATTCGTATTATATGGAAGATCGATAGGAATCTGAACCAATCCTTTTCCATACGTGCGCGTACCTAATATAATGGCACGGTCAAGGTCTTGCAGCGCACCGCTCGATATCTCGCTGGCCGATGCCGTCTCACCATTCACAAGCACCACCATTGGCATCAATGTGTCAACCGGCTCTATACGAGTTTGATATTCCTTATTTGCCTGACGGATCTTTCCACGGTTCTCAACCACCTTTAGTCCCTTGGGCAACCAGATGTTCAGAATGTCGACAGCCTCTTGTTCCGATCCACCGCCATTGCCACGCAAATCGAATATCAGCGATGTAGCGCCCTGCTTCTTCAGGTCGACAAAAGCACGACGCACCTCCTTGGCACATCCCTCGGTAAACTGGTTCAGCAGAATATAGCCCACCCCGTCTTTAACACCATAGTATGGCATCTCGGGCATCTTGATATTGCGGCGGGTTATCTTAAAGTTCATCAGCTTACCCGTTGAGGGTCGCATCGCCTTAAGCAGGAAGGTTGTTCCTGGTTCACCACGCAGATGACTGCTCACGTAACCCACCTCTTTTGAGGTCATCATTGAGTCATCGATACTCAATATGATATCACCCTTCTTCAAACCAGCCTCGGCAGCAGGCATATTTTCATAGGGCTCGTCGATAACCACACGATCCAACTTCTGATGCTTGCGGACAATGGCTCCTATACCGGCATACTTACCGGTAAGCATCTGGCGCAGGTTCTTTGTATCCTCCTGAGCATAATATTCAGTATATGGATCCAGACTGCGCAACATGGCATTGATGGCCGTTCCAACAGTCGTCTTAGGATTCAGCGTATCAACATACAGCAAATCCAAGTTCTTATACACGTGGTTCAGAATATCCAGCTGCTTGGCCACCTCAAAGTTGTGGTCGTTAGGTTTTTGAGCCATCGTAGTACTGGCCTGGAGGGCCATCGCACACAAAGCTATGATTATCTGCTTCTTCATCATCATTAATAATTATTGTTTGATGGGTGCAAAATTACATGATTCTTGCCGAAAAACATGCAATTTTGTAGGAAAAATGAAAAATATTAAGGTTTATAGTGATTTTTTTCCAAAAAAGTTTGGTAGTTTCGAAAAAAGGTCGTACTTTTGCACCCGCTTAACAGCAATGACTGCTTCAGTAGCT
>ONAK01000066.1 GCA_900315765.1 uncultured Prevotella sp.
ATCGCCGATACCAGAAACCTCGAATGTTACGCCAATACGATTTGAGAAGTTTACGGCACTACGGTCTACACCACATGTGGCATCGCTACCTGTACCCGATCCGTCCCATTCGTTATAAATGTCGGCACGGAAGTTTCCGTTACCTTCAAGGTCGCCCGTTACCAGTTTGGTGTTGTCGAATGCCAGTTTGGTGCCCCAATCGTCCATCACGCAGGTGTTGAGTTTTACATTGATATTCTCAGCGCCAACAGCGTTGGAGAGGCCGATGAAGTCGATTGCGAATATTGAAATGCCAGAGCCTGCACCATGCAGCGTCATCGTGTAAGTACCATCGCCCTTAACCATAACAGAACCCTCGCCGTTGTCGTTGTAGTTCCAGTTCTGGCAGCCCCATGAGCCATCAGCAAATATCATAGCAGCCTGGCACTCTGTAGAGCCAATGCCTGTGATAGTGAAGGTTACAGAGATAGATTCCTGGAAGCTAACCTCGCTGCGGATAAGCACAGATGTGTCATCAGTACCTGTGCCTGAACCATCCCACTCATTATAGATGTCGAAGCGGTAGTTGCCATTGCCTTCGATATCGCCTTGAACAGCATTGTAGTTGCGGATGGTGATACCTTCCTCTACGGGCTCCTCATCACGAACGCTGCGGATAGAGAGGGCGGAAGCACGCTGCATAAGACCTGCCGAAGCACCTTCAGCGGCCACTTTCAGAGTCTTGCTGTATGCATCGTTAATTTCATTGATAGTACCGCTCCAGTAGCTGCCCAGCGGCAGGAAGATGCTGTTGCCATTCTTAGCAGTGAAACGTATACCCTCTACACCATCAACAGTAGTCTGCTCCTGAGTGGTCTTAGCTATCAGTTCCTCTATCTGCTCGATGGTAGGCATCTTGCTCTTCGACTTCGCATCGCCGTCGATGCTCAGGCCATAGATGGTGTCGTCTTCAGATCCGGCTATATCCCATGGCGTGTAATCGTCATTGTTGATAGAGGTGTTGTAGAACGACTGATCGCCATAGCCCATCTGGATACCAGTTTCCGACTCCTTTTCGGCACCGATGTTACACTTGGCCCACAGCACGCTCAAGCCCATATCAACATACTCCATCGACTGTGCAGCTGTGGTAAAACTCTGGATGTTACCCAGTATAA
Organism: uncultured Prevotella sp.; assembly: GCA_900315765.1. Classification (GTDB taxonomy): domain Bacteria; phylum Bacteroidota; class Bacteroidia; order Bacteroidales; family Bacteroidaceae; genus Prevotella. The sequence goes on from ONAK01000066.1 coordinate 1,158, forward strand.
ACCCATCGCCCACCTTGGTGTAAGCTGCATAATAATAGGTAGTTCCTGGGAGCAGCGACTTGGCATTAACCGTGAACGAGCCGGCAGCTTCATCCAGTGCTACATCTACACCAGTAGGTACTTCATCGGCCGTGAGAGCATATTTGAAACCCACTGACGTGGCAGCAAGGATATCGCTAATGCCCTGTGCCTGACCATTGAGTGTAGCACTGCAGGCTGTGATGTCGCTGGCGGCCTGAGTAGCCACATCGGCATCGGTAGCCACAAAGCTCTTCACCTCGCCATACTTGGTCACCTTGCCCTGCAGGGTTACAAATGTAGCATAGTAATAGGTAGTACCTTCAGTAAGACCAGAAAGCGATGCTGACACTTTTCCATTTTCGTCGATAGAACCTATCTGACGTGTTCCACCCAGGGTGGGATCAGAGTTGGTGCTATAAACCGAACCAACCTGATAAGAGCTTGATGCCAAGCCCGAGAGATTCTGGATGGTGCCGTAGGTAGTAGCCGAAATGGCTGTAACGGCAGCATCGTCGGTGGTTATTGAGCTTATTACAGCACTTGTACTAATGCTATAATCCTCGTCGTTGCTGCAGGCTGTTGATAACACAACAGCCACAAGCAGCATAAAACCTGATATAATCTTATTCTTCATAATTTTCAATTATAAATTATCAATTATTTAAGTACCACTTCGCCTACATCGTACTTCACACCGATGGTAACCACGATTGTGTTGCTGAACTTGAAGAGATGGGTGTGAGATGCAGATTCGTCGTTCCAAGGATTCAGAATGTAGCGGCGGCCTGTAGTAGGATCATCGCCAACTTGACGAGAGATGGTTTCGTCGTCCATGCCTTCCTCTGATCCAAGCACTTCATTGCCATCAACCTTGATACTCTTAATAATCAGGTCGGTGTTAGGATGCTTCTTCAGAATCTTGGCCACGTCAAGGAACATCAGGTATGGGTCCTGAGTGTTCGAAGAGCCGTCGTTGGTAACAGTGAATACATAGTCGCCCTCGCCAGTGATGTAAACCTCAGGACTGTTGAGGAATGCCCAACCAGTATCAGAGAAGCTGAGTACACCTGTAAAGCTTTCTACCTGAGCACCACCAGTCTGCTTTTTGAAATGGTAGGCCAGATACTCATAGGCATTACCCTGATCGTCGTACTGTTTAGAACCCAGCCACAGGTCTGTCAAGTCGCCAGTACGATCGCTAATCTCGTAGGCGATAACCTGCAGTTGATTGTTGCTTGAGGCAAACTTGATGTTCTTGTTGGTTGAGATGCTAAACGAAGGCAACTGCGAGAAGGTGATGACACCTTCGTCGCTAATGTCATATGTGCCTTCGGTGATGTTACCCTTAATATCTGTTACCTTAAATGTCTTAGTCTTAGAATTGAGTTCAAACTCAGCATCTGTAATATCAGGATCGCCAGCAAAACCAGAGCGAGAGATTTCCTCACCAGCCAATGTAAACCATCCGAAAGGTGTATCCTCATCAAACTTATAGGTAGTGGTATTCTGATTGAATGGCTGCAGGAAGTTCTTCCATCCCTCGGGCAATGTGATGGTGGTGATAACAGGTGCTACATAGTTATCCTTATACTCCTTAGAGATATAGTTGAATGTGAAAGGCGTGTTATCATTAGAACCGCCGTCGAACATGATCTGCATAGCATTGTCTGTCAGATAGATAATCTTGTAGTTACCATCAGGGCGCTGGCCCAAAATAGCATCGTCCTGACCAGGGCTTAAGGGGATAACGCCTGTAAACGAGATGGTATGCGAGGCTACATCCATATTGAAAGAGCCCTTCTGACCATTCACATCTACATTAGCACCATTAATCAGGTCGAAAGTCATTGTGCCATAGTCGGCAGCACCGCAAATCCAACTGTTTCCTGCAAAATCGGCAGCCCAGTACCACTCGCTGGCGTATGTAGGATCAATGGCAGTAGATGCGTCCCACTGCTCAGAGTCGAGATAGTTCTCGCCTGCCACGTTGTGGAAGCTGTCCCACGACTGACCTGAGGTATAGAACCACTTAGGACCACCAAACTTCAAGCAGGTTCCATTAGCATCGAGGTCGAGAACCCATGTCTTTGAATGGCCTACACCGCCTGTAAGCATGGTCCATGCTGCATCAGATATGAGGTTAGGATTCATCTTGTCGATATGGAACGTAGCACGTTCGCTGAACACGAGGCCGCCACGAGTCTGAACACCCATGCGGACATAATAGTCGCCATCGAATGCCACACCCACCTGATAGGTGCTGTTGGTGCTGGTACCCGATACGCTTACATCATCAGATGTAGGAGCAGGTCCGTACTCCCAGTACACAGAGTAGCTACTGGGCAACAAACTAGTAAACGTAACCTGATTCGTATTCTGGTCTACATTCACAGAGAAACCTGTGTTCTCGGCCAGTTGGGCTGTAGTCAGGTCGACTGCACCCATGCTATCAGAATCAGGAGTACATGCAGCCAGTAACATAACGATGCTAGCCAGCACACTATATATTAGATTCTTTGTTTTCATAATTTTCATTATTCACTATTCGTTATTCGTTATTTACTCTTTTACCATCCGGCATTCTGCTTAAGCACTCCATTAGAGAGAATAATCTGATTCTGAGGAATCTGGCAGAGTCCATTCTTAGCCTTGATATTCTCGGCAGAGATAACCACCTTGTCGGCATTTCCGCCCGACATCACATCAATACCGCTGGTAGCTATCTGCTGTGCTGCATAGTCTATGCCCTGACGCAGCAGATCCCAGTAGTTGATGGCCTCAAAGGCAAACTCAAATTTACGTTCTTTGAGGATAGAAGCCTGCGAAACGGCTACTGGCTGCAGTCCGGCACGTGCACGAACCTTATCCAGATAGCTCTGAGCGTTGTTGCTACCCAGTTCGGCTGCCATCAGCAGCACGTCGGCATAGCGCATGATTACCCAATCTTGATGGTTCTGCTCCTGGAATCCGCCGCTACCGTCAATCTTGGTGGCACTGGTTCCGTCAGCAAAGCAGAGTGGTGAGTACTTCTTGATAACATATCCTGTATATTCGCGCTGGTCCTTATAGCTGGCATCAAAAGCATCGGCATTCACAATGCCTTCGTTTACAATGTCGATAACCGAAGCCTTCTTACGAGTATCGCCGACCTCATACTGATTAACAAACAGAGGATTAACGGTGAGAGCTCCCCAGCCGCGACCGTAAGGTGCTACAGGCAGATTGCGCATACCAAGCATTACCTGCCAGCGGTTTGAGTCGTTGTTACCGTTATAGTCCTGAGTATTGGTAAACTTCATGGCCAGCACGGTCTCACTGTTACCATCGCCGGCATAGGTGCCCAACAGTGTTACGGCATCGCCCACCTCGGCAATACCAGCCGAAGCTGCAGGCCATAGGTTCTTATATTCTGATACCAGATCATACTCACCGCTGTTAATCACGTCCTCGCAGTAAGCCAGGGCTTTATCCTTGGTCACACCGTCGATGTTGCTGCCATAATAGCCTGTATAGAATAGGTATGCACGTGCGTAAAGAGCTTCGGCAGCATACTTGGTGATATGACCGTCGTTGTTGGCAGCATCAGCTTTAGGATAAGCATCGGCAGGAATGTTGTCGATGGCGTACTGCAGGTCGTCGAAAATCACCTGATACACCTCGGCAGGTGTAGCCTGTGGCACGTTCTCCTCGGTAGCTACAGTAAGCAGGGGCACATTGCCGAACATACGAACCAGGTCAAAATACAATATGGCGCGCAGAGCGTGACACTCACCCATATAAGTGCCTTTCAGCGTCTCGTTCTTCCACTCTATCTGTGGTTCGTACTTGATGAGCTCATTACAGCGGTAGATTCCCTCGTAATAGCGTGCCCAGTCTGTTTCGTATAGGTTGAGATCCGATGACGATTGTGCGATGTCAAAACGATCAATTGCTTGATAGCCTCGTCCATCGGTATTTCCTGTAGCGCCAAAGCACTCGGCCCCCATCACCTCAGAGGCGACATAGAATGAGATGCCTGGGGCACTACTTATTTGGCGCCATCCGTCGTAGCAACCTATCAGTGCACGATAGGCATCATTCTGAGTCTTATAGAAATTGCTGGTATTCGACTCTGTCTTCGATTCAACATCGAGATAGCTCTCTGTGCATGAAACTACACCGAACGACATCAATGCCAGCAGCGTCTTAGTTATTGTTGATATTTTCATATTGATTCCTCCCAATTAGAATTTAACATTAGCACCAATAAGGATAGTACGTGGGCGTGGATAGTAACCTACGTCTACACCGCTCACCCATCCGTCGGTTCCGTATCCGATTTCAGGATCCATCCCCTTGTATTTTGTGAAAGTAATAAGATTCTGGGCTTGAACATACAGTCGCAGCTGCTTGCAGAACTTGTTCTTCCAGATGCGAGCCAGGTCGTAACCCAGTGTAACGGTAGATATGCGCAGATAGTCGGCATCGTGTACATACAGGTCGGAGAACTGCCAGTTGATGTTGGTTGTAGTTACACGGGGAATGCGATTGCTGGTACCTTCGCCAGTCCAGCGCTGTAGTATTTCTGTTGTGTAGTTTGCCTGTGCATTTGCGTGGTTGCGATAGGTCTGCACAATCTTCTGTCCGGCAGCGCCATTGGCCTGAACCGAGAAATCGAGTCCCTTATAGTCGAATCCGAGTGTAAATCCGTAAGTAAAGTCGGGCATACCATTGCCCAGGTCAACTTTATCAGCGTCGTTAATCACGCCGTTGTGATCGATGTCGATGTACTTTACATCGCCAGGCTTAACGTCGGCCTGAAGCACACCGTTACCATTCGAAATCCATTCTTCTATCTCCTGCTGATTCTGGAAGATACCTGCTGTCTTATAGCCCCAGAAGTAACCGATGGCATGACCATTCTGTGCACGATAGAACTCAGGAGCGTTGTCATAGAGCTGGTTGGTGGCACCATGTATGATACCATCATCGGTAGGAATGCTGCCCACCTCGTTCTTGTTATAGGCTCCGTTCACACCGATGTTGTAACGGAAGTTCTTGCCTATCATATCGTTCCAGGCCAGATTAAACTCAAATCCCTTGTTCTTCACGTCGCCACCATTGATGGTTGGTGCACCTGTACCTACAGTGGCCAGTACGGGAGCTGTCACCAACCAATCCTTAGTAGTCTTAATATAATAGTCGAGGTTCACATTCAAGTGTCCGCCCATCATGCGAGCATCAATACCCACGTTGAACTGTTCAGATGTCTCCCATGTCACGTCAGGGTTAGCCACACGGCTTGGGTATGCTCCCCAGTTGTTGCCCAGTACCGAAACAGACTCTGTATCATCATAACCTGATGTTCCAAACAGATAGTGTGTATTGGTATTTTTAACAGGAGCCAGATACTGATAGTCTGATATATTCTGGTTACCCACCTGTCCCCAGCTGGCGCGTAGCTTCAGGAAGTCGATAATCTTAGATATAGGCTGCATAAACTTCTCGTTAGAGATAGTCCAACCTGCAGAGACTGATGGGAAATAGCCAAAGCGATGGCCGCTGGCAAACTTGCTCGAACCGTCGGCGCGCAGAGTGGCGTTCACCATATAGGTATCCTTCCAGTTCCAGCCCAGACGTCCGAAGTAAGATATGGTACGAGAGTCGCCATGAGGACTGCCTCCTGCACTCAGACCGTCATCGGTAGATGTAGCAGTACCATTATTTACGTATGCGTGTCCCCAGTCGTCAAATCCTTCTTTCAGATAGCCATTGGCGGCACTTACCGATGTACCCTCGTATCGGCTGGCCTCCATACCAACCAATGCGCTGAAAGCGTGCTCCTCGTTCACCGTCCAGTCATACTGAGCGGTATTGGTCCAGGTCATTGTCAGTCCGTGGTTCATCGCCTGACTGGCCGATGTGCGAGTGTCGTTATAGCTGTATGGACTGAAATGATAGAATGTTGAGAAACCTCGATACTCGCTAGTGCCATACACAGCACCGAAAACGCTGCGCAGTCTCAGTCCCTTCATCGGGGTCAGTTCGGCATATACATTACCGCTGAATGTGGCATTCTTATTCTGATTATTGGTGTTGGTCATCATGTTACCATAAGGGTTGCCATCATACTGATACCAGTCGCTATAGTCGGTTGCATTATAAGGACTGCCATAGAAACCGTTGTAGCTGCTGGCATCTGCACCAGCCTCAGCCTGACTGCCGTCAAAAATGTTAGTGGCATAAACGGGGGCCAATGGCGAGGTACCGAAGGCACCACGCAGGGTGTTGTTGTACTGATTGCCCACACCGATACCAACGGTCTTCGTGTACACAAAGCTAATCTGTTCGCCCACCTTCAGCAGTTTGTCAATCACGTTGTGCTCTGAGTTGATACGGAAGTTGTAACGCTCGTAGTTCGAAACATCCTTACCACCTACGATACCCTCCTGACTCATATATCCCATCGACAGCGCATAGGTCGATACCTTGTTACCACCGGTAATACCCAGGTTGTAGCTCTCCACCTTGGCGTTGCTCTTAAACATCTGGTCAATCCAGTTGGTATCATATAGATTACCGTTTGGATCGTAAATGCTCTTCATGCTGCTGAAGTCGTATGGCTGATTACCAGAGTTTATCTGTTGCTCGTTCATGATGGTCATATACTCCTGTGAGTTAAGCATCGGAGCCTTGCGAGCCACGTTCTGCCAGCCGTAGTATGTGTCAAAGCTTATCTCTGCCTTGCCTGCACGTCCGTTCTTGGTGGTCACCAATACCACACCATTGGCAGCCTGAGCACCATATATGGCAGCCGAGGCAGCATCCTTCAGCACGTCGATACTTTCGATGTCGGCAGGGTTCAGGGTCGAAATGTCACCACCTATACCATCTATAAGGTATAAGGGACCTGAACTGCCCACGGTACCCAGACCGCGGATATTCACCTTCATGCCCGAACCTGGCTGACCAGAGGTCGACTGGATGCTAACACCAGGCGTCTGACCCTGCATGGCTTGCAGCGGGTTGGTGGTGTTGAGCTTGGCAATGTTCTCACCCTTCACCTGGGTGGTCGCACCTGTCAACAGTTTTTTCTTCTGAACACCATAACCTATCACCACCACCTCTTCAAGCGACTGGCGATCTTCCTCTAGAACTACGTTGATGGTGCTGGCACCACCCACTTTCACACTCTTAGTGAGATAGCCCACATAAGAGAACACCAAAGTCTGGCCCTGTTCTGCATTGATGGTGTAGTTGCCGTCCAAATCGGTTACGATACCCGATTTCTGGCCCTGCACCTGTACGGTAGCACCAATCAGGGGTTCGCCATCTGTAGCCGATGTGACCTTACCCGAGATTGGTTTTGCAGAAATAGTGCCAAACACAGTTTGCATCATGAACAATGTCACGATAAGCATCAATTGCTTAAGACTGTTTTTTTGCATAGAACAATTTTGTTAATTAATTATTGGTTTCGAAAGTAATAATATTACTGGCGGCAAAAGTAGTATCTTTATTCCGAACCGAGGGGAAACGATGTCTCGGATAGAGGAAGATATGTGTTTTATGTGCTTTTCTGAATAGCCGCGAAACATGGATTCCTCTTTTGGAAACATGGCGACACCTCAAGGATATAAAAAAGCTGATACAGCATACACTATTCAGAAAAAATTTGTATCTTTGCAAACATCAAGACATCATTTTTGTAATATGAGACGCTTTTTCCTTCTTATGTCGCTCTTCATCGTCCAGATGGTATCAGCACAACCAGCTGTCGACACGGCATTCAAAACCTTGGGGATAGCCGACGGACTACGCAGCAACTCGGTGACGAGTGTGCTGGCGGATAGTCGTGGCTACCTATGGATAGGTACGTATCAAGGGATAAACCGATACGACGGGCATCAGGTAAAAACGAGATTCCCAGAGAGTGGCGACCCGACGTTCTACGACGGGCGAAGTGGGAGAGCTGAGCGACACGAGGTGTTTGCCGAAACAACCACTGCTCTGGAAGAGGATGCCGGGGGACGAATTTGGATAGAGTGTGAAAGCGGAGCATACTGCATCTACGACACGCAAACGGCGCGATTTCAGGCCTCGCCCGAAACATACTTGCTTGCTCTGGGCATACACCTCAAGGGTAAGTATAAGGTAAAGGTGGGACAGAAAGGAGCACTATGGGTGCTGACTGAAAGCGGATTATATCATTACGACTATCACACTAAAGAACTGAAGACGTGGGAGAGGAGACTGCAACTGCCAGGCAAGACGGCAGGCGTAGTGGCAGAGATGTCGGATGGGTTGTACTTCAGCGCAGGTCACGCTGTGTGGCACTTTATTAGCAGCACAGGTGAACTGAAGCGCGAAGCACTGCCCGAGGTGATGCAGAAATCAACAGGCGAGACCAGTCTGCTGGCCGATGCGGATGGTACACTATGGATATATAGTACGCGCGAGGAGAGCATCTGCCGATACATAGTGGGTGGCCGGCGAGTATGCGAGATGGTAAGTCTGCCGCACACATCGGGCGCCTCAGAAAACAATGCTATCCGCGACATGATGGACGACCAGCGAGGCAACATCTGGATTGCTACCGACCACAAAGGGCTGTTTGTGTACAACAAGAATACGGGGGCCATCACATCCCTGCGACACCAGCGCACACGACAGATGTCGCTTGCATCGGACAACGTGACGTGTATGACCATCGACCGTGAGGGGACCATCTGGGTGGGGCACCTAAAAACGGGACTATCATACACCAGCGATGCTAACAATATGATGCAGCCCCACGCACAGAGCGCAGGCGACGTACTGACGATGGCCTACGACACAAAAGGTAACCTATGGATGGGTACCGACGGCGATGGCGTGTACATAGAACGCACAGATGGCAGCATAGTTAAGACTGATTTGCCCAACATCACAGTGATGAGTATAATAAGCGACGGCCGGGGCGGCATGTGGGCTGGCACGTATAATCAGGGGTTATACCATCTTACCGATGCGAAACACTGGAAGCGGTATGCCATTGACCTTGGGACATTCCCTACAGAATATGTGTGGACGCTGGCTGCCGACAATCAGGGGCGTGTATGGTCTTCTTCGCCTATTGGCAAGACGGTAATCTTTGATCCGAAGGATGAAACAGCACGTGTGTTAACCACCGACAGCGGCGACGACATCCGAGCCAACGCAGTACGCTACAATGGCGAAAGCACTATGCATCTGGGATCGGTATATGGTCTGTGGACCTACAATCTGAAAAACGGCACCTGTAGTGTGGCTTTCGGCAACAGGCGTGAGACGCAGAAATGGTTGAACCAAAGGATAGACGACGTGAAGACCGACTGGCAGAAGGGAGTGATGATGCTGCAACACCCCGATGGCATAACGGTGTATGACATGAAACGCGACACGTTAAGCTACATTCGCCGCACAAACGATATCATTAAAGGAATGGCGCGCGATAACGACGGCACCTACTGGATTTGTACCAGCAGCGGTACGGTGGTGGGCATACGTACTCAGCGCCATGCGGACGGAGTGGAACTGATACGCCGTAGTTTCCAACCAAATGTTGGTATACCGCAATTCTACTTCAACGGCGATGCGATGACGTGCTCGGCACAGGGCGAGATACTGATGGGTGGCACTGAGGGATATATGAGCATAAAACCACGCCAGCTAATGGCCACCAAGACAGAAGAATACGGACTGATAATAAGCGAGATAGCTGTGGGCGACAGCTTGCTGAACGAACATACCAGCATAGTAAAACTGAACTACGACGATGCATATCTATCTGTGAAGTTCTTCTCGGGCAGTCTGGAGAATGTACGCAGAATACGATATGCCTACAAGCTTGTGGGACAGATGAACGACTGGGTGATGACCGATAAAAACTACGTGTCGTTCCACGCTCTGCCCCCTGGCGACTATACCCTGCAACTATGCGTATGCCGCGAGGACGGAAGCATGAGCACGCCGTGCGAACTACGCATCAGCGTGGCGCCGCCGTTCTATCGCACCACACTGATGTACATCGTATATGCGTTGATAATCATCGCACTACTATTCCTGCAGTATCGCAATATGCGCAAGCGCCAACAGGAACGCACTGAGAAACAGCGCCAACTGATGGAACGACAGAAAATAGAGCAGATAACCGAGATGAAGCTGCAGTTCTTTACCAACATCAGCCACGACCTGCGCACGCCACTCACACTCATCATATCTCCTCTGGAACACATCATGAAGAAGTTGGAGGAAGGTAGTACGCCTGAGAACATGATGGCACAGCTTAAGAATGTATACAAGAACGCACAACTATTACTGAAAGAGGTGAGCACACTGCTCGACTTCCGCCGACTGGACGCTGGAGGCGAGACGCTGAACCTGCAGAGCGGCGACATTGTAGACCATCTTAACAGCATATTGGTATCATTCGGTGACTATGCTGAAGAACGTGGAATCCATCTAAGCTTTGAACACGATATGGATAGTTTTGTGATGGATTACGACCGCGAGAAGATGAATAAGGTAGTATATAACCTTTTCTCTAACGCTCTGAAGTTTACACCATCGGGCGGTAGCGTAACACTGGCGCTGCATATCGATGGCGATAACGCTATCATATCAGTGGCAGATACAGGTAAGGGGATACCTAACAGCGACAAGCCAAACATCTTTAAGCGATTCTATCAGTTGGGAAGCAACGATAGTTCTCAGACAGGCAGCGGCATAGGTCTGCACATAGCTAGCGACTACGTTCAACTGCATAAAGGCACCATCAGCGTGAGCGACAACCAGCCTGTGGGCAGCATTTTTACTGTAACGCTGCCTGTTGAGCGTGCCAATATGCCAAACGGTTCGGTAGCAGACGAGGAGGCACTTTCAGAAACTAGCAACGAAGCTCCTGCTGATGTGCTCAAGACCATCCTAGTGGTGGATGATAATCAGGATATGCTCTCGTTTGTAAGCTCCTGCATGAAGGAGAGTTTCAATGTATTCAACGCATCGGATGGTGCCGCAGCGCTCGAAATACTGCAGCGCGAACAGGTGAACCTTATCATCAGCGATGTGATGATGCCTGGCATCGACGGCTTCGAGCTGTGCAGACGGGTGAAGAGTGACATCACGCTCTCACACATTCCCATCATCCTGCTAACCGCCCGCACCACCGATGTGAGCCGTATCGAGGGTCTGCAACTGGGTGCCGACGACTATCTTACCAAGCCCTTCAATGTAGAGGTGCTGCGCCTGCGTGTGCATAAGTTCATTGACTGGGAGCAGAACAACCACCAGCTATTCCGCCAAAAGATGAATATCGAACCCAGCGAGATAACCATCACCCCACTCGACGAGCAGTTCATCCAGAAAGCAATCGCGCTGGTAGAGAAGAACATCAGCGATTCTGAATTCTCAGTCGAGGCGATGGCCAGCGAGGTGGGTATGTCGCGCTCTACACTCTACAAAAAACTGATGGCAATCACAGGTCTGGGTCCTGCCGAGTTTATCCGCACCATCCGCGTAAAACGTGGCAAAGCCCTGTTGGAAACCTCGCAGATGCAAGTCACCGAGATAGCCTACGCCGTAGGCTTCACTACCGTGAAGAGTTTCACGATGAACTTCAAAGCCGAATACGGTGTAACCCCCACAGAATTCAGACAGAAATAAAATATGGAAGGATACATTCAGACTTTATCAGACGGGAAAATCAAGCGCTATGTGCAGTTTCTGGAAATAAGTAACGACCCAGAACTGATAGCACAGTATCGCAAGTGGCACTCTCAGGAGTACAGCTGGAAGGAGATACGCGACGGAATCAGAGAGGTAGGCATCCTTGAAATGGAGATATACCTTATAGGAAACCGATTGGTGATGATAGTAGATGCGCCAGCCGATTTTCAGTGGCAAGAGGCAATGGCGCGTTTGGCCACTCTGCCACGACAGGCTGAGTGGGAAGCCTTTGTCTCTAAGTTCCAGGGATGCAGTCCCGATGCCCGCAGCGATGAGAAATGGCAGCCGATGGAACGGATATTCAGACTATATTAAAAATATTTTTTCCAAGTGCGAGAGCCTCTTAGGATGCATTTTACTTTTTCTCCGCTTCAGTTACAAAACAGGCCACAAGCCCGTAGGTAATAGTTGGGCGAATCCATATTTCTACCAGCAGATACTCGGTGTATTCGTTGATAGGCTCAAGATAGATGTCGAGATTGTAAAGTGCGGCAATTATCATGTCGACTATACAAATGGCCCACAGGTTACGTTTGGTGTAGCTCTGCCAGTTCTTTCGTGCATAGAAGTAAGTAAGCATGCAGAGCAGCAGTACCGACAGCGTGAGACACGCCAGGTGCAGAGCATAATAAGCCAATGGCGGCGCAAACAGTATGTCGCGCAACAGCACCGTCATACCCACCGACACCGAACACCAATAGTTAAACCTATGTGTATCCAACCTGTTGAAGAAGTACATACCAATCATCGCCAGACATGCTATGTAGAACAGGTTTAGCACCAGTTCTGGCCATGCTTCATACAGGCCGAAATGGGCCACAGCATAAAGCATTACACACACCGATACGATTCCCGCCACAGCTGTAATGGCGATATCAAAGATCTTAGCGTTCTTTTTAAACCTTGTCTTCATGTTTATATTATTAAAATGTCTAACGAGGCATTATTTTAGATTAGTAAAATTGTTTCTGCTGGCAAAGATAGAAAAAAAGTA
>ONAK01000015.1 GCA_900315765.1 uncultured Prevotella sp.
ATCTCTGCGGCTTGCCGCTTGCGCCTTTGGGCGCATTCATGAGATTTCTCCACTCACTACGTTCGGTCGAAATGACAAAATGAGAGGATGGTCGGTCGAAATGACAAAATGAGAGGATGGTCGGTCGAGATGACAAAGGGAGTGAGGGCTCGAGATGACAAGCAAGTACTAACCACTTAAAATTACCAACTATGACAAAGAAAGAAACAGCAAAGTTTATCGTGCAGTTGATTGCTTCGATTGCATCGGCGATACTGACGGCACTGGGTGCCACATCGTGCATGGGCATTTAGAAAAAAATGAACGAGGAGCTCCAAGCGGGGCCCCTCGCTTTTGTTTATTTGCTGTGATGCTTCTCGGCGAGGAACATGCCGGTGAGGATGAGGGTGGTGCCGAAGACGAAGTAGAAGGTGATCTGCTCGTTAAGAATGGCCCAGGCGAAGATGACGGTGACTACGGGATTGAAATAGACGTAGTTGGTGCAGACAACGGCACCAAGTTTTCGGAGGACCCAGTTCCAAGCGAGGAAACAGGCCATGGAGGCGATGCAGCCAAGGAACAGCAGATTGGCCAGCAGACGGGGCTGACCGACAACGATATCGACACCAAGACCGGGATAGACGGCAAAATAAGGTATCATGGACACAAGACCATAGAAAAACACCTTGCGGGTGATGAAAACGGTATCGTAGCGCTTGGAGGCGGGAATCATCAGCAGACTGTAGAAAGCCCAGCAGAGGCAGGCCATGAAGGCCAAGGTATCGCCAAGGGGCGAGAGATGGAGCACAAAGCGACCATTCATCACCACTACCACAACGCCTGCTGCTGCCAAAAGAGTGCCAAAGGTCTGCACACGGTTAAGGCGCTGAGACTTATAGACAAAGCCTATGAGGGCGGAGGCAAAGAGGGGACAGAGGCTGACGATGATGGAGGTATTGGTAGTGGTGGTGTAGTTCATGGCGCTATTCTCGGTGAGGAAATAGAGCGAACCACCCACTACGCCCAGCATGGCCAAAAGCAGCTCGTGGCGCCAGGAACGGGCAAACACACGATGGCGCTTATAGACGGAATAGCCCAGAAGCAGCACGTAGGCGATGGCAAAACGGAGCTAAAAGTAGAGCCCCAGATGGATGCCACCAGGAGCGCTACTATATGATAAAAGAAACGATAACTTTTCATTAATTTTTGTCTATATTCAGTATTCGGGGTGCAAAGGTACACAAAAATACGCTATAAACAAAAAAATTAGTTGAATATTTTTACAACTTGAAGAATCCGCCGATGAAGGTGGCTGAGATGCGGGCACCACGCTGGGCCTTGGCCGTAGCCACATCGGTGCGATAGACATAGAGACCATCGGCAGTAACCAGACAAGCAAAACGACGACCACCATTGCCATTGTGCACAGGGATGCCCTCGACATCGGTAACAGTCTTGTTGACGAGGTCGATGATGCAGCATTTCAGACTCTTATCGCCCCAACGATCGTTGGCTGTCTGGGGATTGAGGGTGCTGACCTCGGCAAACACCTTGCCATCGCCGATATAGGCGATATGGGCGGGCTTGAGTCCGCCGGTGGCTGCCTCGAAGTCGAAATAGTAGTCGGCATCGAACTGGGTTGAACCCTTGCTGATACGGAGGAATGCGGCATGCTTGGTGCTCTGCGAATAGCCGTTAGAGAGGGCTGAATTCGACATGACGTAGATATTGTCGGCCTCGTCCTTAACCATGCCGTTGAAGGCGTTCCAAGAGCCGCCAGGGCCCATCACGTCTGACTTCATCAGCTTGACAAACTGCATATCGGGATAGCTATAAACAGCCACGAAACAGGTATCGGTATAGGCCGTCTCGAAGGTGAGAGGGTTCATCGGGGTGTAGGTGACGTAGAGATGGCCACCGCTATACTGCATGCCGGTGATGCTGGGCCAGTCGAGGGTGCTGATGGAATCGACGCTGACTGAGGTATTCTTATTAAGGATGGCAGCGCTATAGGCATCGACGGTGTAGAAGGTGAGCTGCTGACCGCTCTGCTTGGTGGCGGGCAGCTCGAGACCAACCATCGTGTTGGCATCAACCTGACAGAGCCCATCGAGCGAGCTGTCGAACACAAACTGGCCCTGCTCCTTGAGCAAACCGTCGGCACCACGCACCACGGCTGTGGCATTGGTAACGCCCATTCCGCCAATGCAGAACACAGAGGCAGCACCCTGCTGGTAGTCGTGATAGCCCTGCTGCTCGATGCCCTTGCCCACGGCGTTGATGGTGCCCGACATGAGGTCGGAGGTTGAGACAACGTAGTAGGTGGTGTTGCCATTAGAGGTGATGCCAAGACTGAGCACGTAAGGGGCGTTGGGCTGCTCCTGCTCGTCGGCGAGGTTATCGTCGCACGAGGTGAACGAAACGGCTGCCATGAGCAGCATGCTGAGAATATATAGATTTTTCATCATTTTTACTTGTATATTTTATTTGCTGATGTAATAACGGAACTTGAGTGAGAACGAGCGACCTGGTTTCTGCAGGCGATAGTTGTCGTAGAGCTTGGCGTTGGTGATGTCGGTACACTCGAGCATCACGCTGTAGCGCCCATCGCAGAGGCTGTAGCCCAGCGACACATTGTGAGAGAGCTGCTCGGGAATGACCTTCTTAGTGGCTTTGGCTCCCAGACCGGTGAACGAGAGGTAGTAGTCGTGAACATACTGCAGATCGTAGGCCAGCGAGAGGGTGTTGCCCTTGGCAAAGAGGTTACGGAACTGATAGTCGGCATGCCCGTTCATAAAGAAGTATGGGATATTGGGCAGGCGCTGTCCGTAGGTGATATTCTCGATGATGCCATCGCCCACAAAAGTATTCTCAGCGGTCTGGAACTGCTGATCGTCCTTGATGTTCTGATAGGTAAGATTGCCGCTGATGTGGAGGGCATCGAGATAAGAATAGCCCAGCGAAGCCTCAACGCCACGGGTTTTTACGCGTCCGATATTCTCGTAGCTGGTGGTAGGATTGCTTGAGAGACTTACACCACGCAGGATAAAATCCTTGGTATCGCGATGGATGTAGTTGACCTCGGCCTGCACGCGGTGGGCGCTGAAGGTCTGGTCGAACAGCAGCCCCACGTTGAGGTTGTCGCTGCTCTCAGGACGAAGGTCGGGGTTACTCTTCTGTACGAGTCCGTCGCCAAACATCTCAACAGCCTCAGGCATACGGTAGGCATGCTCGAACGATACCTTGGCCTGCAGCGAGGGCAGAATATAATAGGTGGCGGCAGCACCATAGCCGAAGTTGTGCTTGCGCTCAGAGAGTTTCTCCCAGCGCTGGTTGTCGGTAAACTGGTCCATCAGCTTGTTGGTTGAGCTATACAGGCGGTACATCTTGCCGAACACGTTGGCATTCCAGCGGTTGTAACGAATCTGATAGCCCAAGCCCGTGATGTTCTTGGTGAGCTGCTGGGGCACATTGTTCATCTCGTAGTCGGGATACATCTTGTCGTCGCTCTTGCGGCGGAGGGCCGAGAACACATTGTTGAGTGTGAGTGAGTGATGATCGGTGATGACGTAGTTGACGTTGGCGTTAACCTGCCACTGGCGCTCGCTGATGGTGGCATCGGTGAGGTAGGCCTCGCCAGCCGATGTGCTGGGCACATTCTCGCCAAGCCAGTTGTAACGACGGGCCAGCGTATCAACATTATGGGTATTAACCATGCTGTAAGTGCCATAGAGCGAGAGAGAAAGACCAGGCAGCAGGAGGTCGTCTTTCTTATACCTAATAGTAGGTATCAGCGACCAGCTGTTGTTCTTTACACCACCATAAACGGCATCCATCGTGGCACCAGTCTGCACGTTGCGCTTATCGGCCGAGGCGATGATGCCAAACAACAGATAATCGGCCCATGACTTAGCCACCACACCCGACTCGAGTTTGATACCCAGCGAACGGTAGCCATCGTTGAAACGGCTCACCCACTCCTCGCCCAACTGCTTATTGGTGGCAAGGTCGACGATAGGTGCATATACCTTGTAATCGTTGTCGGAATAGTTGGCAAAGGCATTGGCACGCAGCGTGAATCCGCCCTTTGAGGTGTAGACCCCATTGATGGCGGCACGATGGGTGTTATACGAGCCAAAGGAATAGGTGGCATCGAGATAGTTGGCCTTGCGACGGGTAACGATGTTTACTGCACCGCCAAGGGCATCGGAACCCAGATAAACAGGCAGCACACCCTTGTAAACCTCAATGCGGTCGGCCATATTGGCTGGGATATTAGCCAGATTGAACGATGAGCCGAAATTGTCCATGGGAATGCCATCGATGAAGAACTTGACCTGATTGCCCGAGAAACCGTTCATCGACAGACTGTAGTTGGAACCCAGTCCGCCTTCCTCGCGTATCTTGACTGAGGTAACGGTGTTGAGCACCTTGTTGAGCGGCGTGGCAGATATATACTGCTTGGCCAGATCGACCACAGAGATAGCGTAGGCCTGCTCCTGCATGCGGCGAGCCTTTGACTTGCCTACTATCTTTACCTCTTTCAAATCGATGGAATCGTGAAGATCCTGCTGTGCCTGAGCCTGAGTGCTAAAGACAACGAGGGCCACGGCAAACAGCGCTGTTTTTGCGTTAAAATGATACATTACTTATTCTAATTATATTATACTTAATTACCCTGAGTAGTTTTGCGGGTGCAAAGGTATAACATAATCAGGACATACGCAATACCTAAAAATGATGATGATGAATATAGTAATAGCCTAACGCCAACAGGGCTACTATGCCGAAAGCAACGATAAACAACACACGCAGGCACTGCCAGAAGCCCATCATATCAACCGACCTGCAGGGCACTACCGTTACCATGATCCAGTTGGTATACTTAAGCGGGGTATAGAAGAAATAGCACTCTTCGCCACGGAAAATATATTTCTCGCTGCTCTCGTTGCTACTCATCTGGCGGCTCTTCATCTTCGCTATCAGCTTTCCGCGATTGGCATCGTTAAAACTGATGTAGCCATAGAACAACTTGTTCAGCAGATTTTCGCGTTCAGGATGGGTGATGAATTTGCCGTCGTAGTCGATGATATAACTATGCGACTTCAGTCCCATCACCTCGGATGTAAACCGGCTCTGCGCATCGTAGGTACTATCGGTCTCGGCAAGCTTTTCGGTCAACCAGTCGAGCGAGATGTCGGCACCCAGCACAGCCACGGCCTTACCTGTTTTATCGTGTATGGGCACCATGTAGGCCGCAAGGGCGGTGGTGTTGTCGTAGCCATCGAAGAACGGGTCGCTCCACTCTGCGGTATCGCCCTCTACAACAGCCTTGAACCAGCGCTCCTGAAGATAGTCGTAGTCGTGGTCGCCTTTCTCATCAGTCAGTATCTCACTGCGATTCTTGGGGTTGCGCCACGCAAACGGACAATAGCGCTCACCCTTCTGCGGATAATAGCCTTTCACAAAGTTCATGCCGCAGCTATGTATGCGATTGCCATTCTGCACAATGCGCTTCATCTGTTCGATTTGCCCATCGGGATTCTCGAGGGTGCTCTCTATCTGATACACGTTGTTTGACACCTGTACATACACATCCGACAGCACACGACGGGTGTACTCGTAGTTGATGAGCATGCGCGAATGACAATTCTCCGTATACATCGAAACAAAAGCCTTTGAGGTATCCGTAAACAGATAGTAGGCCACCACTGCAATCACCAGCAGCGACCATAGCGTCATTCTGGATACGACTTTGAACTCAAAAGACTTCAGAAACTTCTTCATAGTTTGCCCCTCCTGCTTCATTCATATCAAAAAAATTACCGCAAAGTTAAAAACATTTGCGGTAATCTCCAAATAAATTAACAATTAAATGCAGTATTTTTACTTTTGCGGCGCTATCTCACGATAGTTTCCACTCAAGTGCATAAAGGCAAAGAGGCGCAGCAGCCCATCGTAGTAGGCATCGAAATAGCCATCCTCGAAGGGTTCGTGCTTGGCATTCCAGAGGGCATCAACAAACTCCTTCTTCTTAGCGTGGTCGCAAAGGATAGATGCTGCTGCAACAGTGCTTACCAAACCAATGCTGTGGCGAAGCTTGCGGAATCCGCCTGCGGGCAGAATTTCATCTTCTTCAGGCAGCGAACCATCAGGGCGATACTGATCGACGAACTTATCTACCCCCTGAGCATAGAAGAAATTCTGGATGGTTTCGCCATACTTCTTCTGCCAGGCGGCATCGGCCCCACTCCACTCGTAGTCGAGGGTGATGTTCATAGGCACGCGCCAAGAGTCGTAGCGGAAGTTGTTGCTGCCATTGCGGCGTGGCTTCTGTCCCTGAGGGCGCTGTGGCATACCTGGCCAGCGTGGCATCTGCATCTCAGAACCGTCGTACTGGCACATATCGGCATTCAGTCCTGTCTGGGGGTTGATGGCCTTGTGCAGGAACTCGCGCGAGGCCTTGGCGCACTTTTTCCAATAGTCGGCGCGACCGTCATCAGCCCACTTGGCCCAGACCTCGTAGAAGGCAGGGATATGATAAGAGGGGTCGGTATAGCGGTTTCCGAAACCATCGGGGGTGAAAGTAATCAGATTGGTCTCAGGGTCGATGAGGTACATCTTTTGGGGCCCCTGCTGCTGTGGACCGAAGCCGGGGAATCCACCCTTGCGAGGCTCGGGGGTGTACTCCTTGGGCTGGATGCAGTTCAGAATGTGCTGAGCCTCGGCCTTGTAGTTGATGCCGGTATCATTACCCCAACGGTTAGAGGCAAAGATGAGCGCAGTAACGAAGTAGAGCTCACCATCGCTGGCTGCACCCTCGGCATTACGGGTACCATCGGTCTTACAACTCCAGGCAAAATAGCCCTCGCGATTGCCACTCTGGTGCTGCATATACTTCTTGCTCCAGCGCCACAAACGGTCGAAGATATCCTTCTCGCCAAACTGCACGGCTATCATCATGCCATACGACATACCCTCGGTACGGGCATCGTGGTTCTTGATATCCGACACATAGCCCATCGAATCGCCCACCTCGAAGTAGACCTTGTTAGGACCGCGGAAGACATCGTTGAAAACCTGATGCAACTTAGACTCTACCTGAGCTTTATCATAGCCCAACTCAACAAAAACATTACGATACTCGGCACGTATCGACATCGACATTGCCATAAGAACAGTGGTAATAATTAGTTTCTTCATTCTGTAATAATAGGGTTTATTCTACAATTTATGACGAAAAAAGCGCTGAAAAGTTTAATAATAGAGCGGATTTTTGTATCTTTGCATCCAAATTAAAAGAAGAATATGATAGTCTGTATAGCAGAGAAACCGAGTGTAGCTCGGGATATAGCAAGGATTCTGGGAGCCAACAGCTCGCACGATGGATATATGGAGGGAAACGGCTACCAGGTAACGTGGACCTTCGGACATCTGTGCGAACTCAAGATGCCCGAAGATTATACTATTGTGTGGAAAGAATGGCGACTGGACTTTCTGCCTATGATTCCGCAACGCTTTGGCATACGTGTAAAAGAAGACCAAGGCATAAAGAAACAATTTGCCACAATTGAGAAACTGATGCAAAATGCGGATAGCATCATTAATTGTGGTGACGCTGGACAAGAGGGAGAGCTGATTCAACGATGGGTGATGCAGAAGGCTCAAGCCACCTGTCCTGTTCAACGTTTATGGATTTCGTCTATGACTGATGAAGCCATCAAAGAGGGATTTGCACAACTAAAGGATCAAAAAGAGTATCAATCTCTGTACATAGCCGGATTAAGCAGAGCCGTAGGTGACTGGTTGCTTGGCATTAATGCAACAAGACTATATACATTAAAATATGGGCAGAACCATCAGGTACTATCAATCGGTAGAGTACAAACCCCAACCCTCGCGCTGATAGTTAAGCGCCAATACGAGATAGACCATTTCGAACCTGAACAATATTGGGTTCTGGCCACAGTATATCGCGATACCACTTTTACTGCCACGAAGGGTAGGTTTACCAGCAAAGAAGAGGGCGAACAGGCATTCTCTATCATTGAAGGCAAACCATTTACAGTAACGGATGTACAAAAGAAAAATGGTAAGGAGGCACCACCTTCTCTATATGACCTGACATCCTTACAAGTAGACTGCAATAAGAAATTCGGGTACTCTGCAGAAATGACATTGAACCTCATACAGAGTCTTTACGAGAAGAAATACACGACATATCCCCGTGTAGATACCACCTTCCTATCTGATGACATCTATCCCAAATGCCCCCAAACACTAAATGGCATCTTTCAAACAAAGTTTAATGGACAAGCACCGTATGCAGAGCTGATTAAACCGTTAGGAGGAAAACAACTAACAAAATCAAAAAAAGTATTCGACTCCTCAAAGGTTACCGATCACCATGCCATTATACCAACAGGGGTAACACCACAAGGGCTATCAGATGCTGAGAAAAATGTATTTGACTTGGTTGCCAAACGCTTTATCTCAGTATTCTATCCTGACTGCAAATTTGCTCAGACAATTGTAACTGGTAAGGTTGAGGACATAGAATTTAAAGTTACAGGAAAGACCATACTCGAACCTGGGTGGCGAGTGGTGTATTCAAAAGATCAAGAAAATAACGATGAAGACGAGGCAAAAAAGAAAGAGGAAGAGCGAACACTCCCCATTTTCGAGAAGAATGAGAGCGGCGAGCACACACCAACTTTGACTGAAAAATGGACTACACCCCCAAAGCCATATACAGAGGCCACTCTGCTTCGAGCTATGGAAACTGCCGGCAGATTGGTAGATAACGAAGAGCTTAGAGCTGCTATGAAGGAAAACGGTATAGGAAGACCTTCTACACGTGCAGCTATTATCGAGACGCTATTTAAACGACATTATATAAAAAGGAATAGAACCAGTATAGCTCCTACGCCAACTGGAGTTGAGCTTATTGGACTTATACACGAAGAGCTTTTGAAAAGTGCAGAACTTACGGGAATATGGGAGAAAAAGCTTCGTGACATAGAACGTAACAAGGAGAATTTCAACTCAGAAGCTCAGGAATTTATTAATGGATTAAAACAGCAAATCACAGAAATTGTTTCACAAGTAAAAGCCGACCCAACCAATCGACGGGTGACTGTGATTAATGAGGAGGAATCAAAAAAAGACAAAACTGCAAAGAAAAAAAATACAAGGAAAAAGAAGTCAGAAAGCCCAAAAGAAGGTGACCCATGCCCCA
This sequence comes from uncultured Prevotella sp., assembly GCA_900315765.1. Classification (GTDB taxonomy): domain Bacteria; phylum Bacteroidota; class Bacteroidia; order Bacteroidales; family Bacteroidaceae; genus Prevotella. The sequence goes on from ONAK01000015.1 coordinate 9,218, forward strand.
TCTGTGGACAAGGACACATCATCAAAGGGAAAACAGCTTATGGATGCTCGCGATGGAAAGAAGGATGCACTTATCGTGCACCATTCAAAAAATAATTATGTCAAAAGTTTGGAACTTTCAATTATTCATTGTATTTTTGCAGCAGAAATAGTAATTTATGGAAGAAGACAAAATACTAAATGCATCAGAACCTGCAGCAGCTATGCTGAGCGAGGAGGTTAGAAGGAGTGGACTTTTGAGTCAGGTTATGAAGTTGAGTCAAACAGATAAGGTTGCTTTGATAAGATATTTGAATAGCAATGTTGATAGAGAACCACTCTTTCAGCCTGATGAATTTGGCAAAATAAAACTAACTTCAAAAATGCGAACTGCTGTAGCAAAGGCAGAACGCGATTTTGAAGAAGGGAAATGTTTCTCTGAAGCCGATTTTAAAAATAGATTTGCAAAATGGCTTTAGAGATATTGTATAGTCCTCAGTTTTTTGACAATCTGGAGACTATTTTGAATTTCTTTGATGAAAGAAATGGAAGTTCTAATTTTAGTAAGAAATTACTAAAAATGATTCAAAAGCAAATTCAGTTACTAAAGACAATGCCAGAGATTGGCAGAATGACTGATTGCCCTGGAATAAGGATTCTGTTTGTGGAGCGTTTTGGAATAGATTATCAGATACGTGATAAATCAATTCTGATTATTGACATTTATTCCTGTGAAACCAATCCTGACGAATTATTGTTCAAGGCATTGTAGCATAACGGATACACAATAAAACACGATGTCGCGCGTTTTTATTAATAGTATGCGGAAAGTCATATACATATTATATATAACGCTATTCACCCTGCTACTTGGCAGTTGCGGGGCGGAACAGGCTGTGAAGAAAGGCGATAAATACTGGGCTGTGGGCGAATACTACGATGCCGCAGAACAATATAAGAAAGCCTATACCCACACACCCAGCAAGGAACGAGCCACCCGAGGAAAACGCGCTAGGAAACTGGCTGAGTGCTATCGCCACCTCAACCAGACAAACAAAGCTATCTCTGCCTATAATAACGTGGTTCGCTATAAGCAGACCGACTCGCTGACGCACTTGTACCTCGGACAGTTGTATATGCGAAATGGCAACTACAAAGAGGCTGCCAAGCACTTCCAGACGGCAGTAGACAGTTTACAGATAACCCTGGATAGTTTAAACCTCATGCTCGCCAAAGTAGGACTGGAATCAGCCCATAAGGCACCACAATGGAAAAAAGAGGGGTCGGCATATACGGTGAAGAAGATGGACCTGTTTAATTCGCGCCGCGATGACTACTCACCCATGCTGACGGGCGATAGTGACGACCAGCTCTACTTCACCTCCACCCGTAATCAGGCCCAAGGCGACGAGCTGAGTGGCATAACAGGCACCAAGAACGCAGATATCTTCTTCAGTCAGAAAGACGAGAAAGGCAAATGGGGCAAACCGCAGCTGATAGCCTCGGAACTGAATTCGGTTTACGACGAGGGGGCGTGCTGTTTCTCGCCCGATGGTAAGACAATGTATCTGACACAGTGCCTTACCGACCCCAACTATCCGCGATACGCAAAGATTATGGAATCGAGCCGTAGTGATGCCGCATGGAGCAAACCCAAAGAACTGGTGATTTCGCACGACACACTGTCGAGCTTTGCCCACCCTGCCGTCAGTCCTGATGGCGAGTGGTTGTATTTTGTCAGCGATATGCCAGGCGGCATGGGCGGACTTGACATCTGGCGATGCCGGATACAGAACAACGGCGATATAGGCTATGCAGAAAACGTAGGCGAGCCGATAAACACCCCAGGCGACGAGATGTTCCCCACCTTCCGCCCCAATGGCGATTTCTATTTCTCGAGTAATGGTCACCCCGGCTTAGGCGGCCTCGATATCTATTTCATCCCAGCAAAAAGCCAACACCCAACACCCACTATCCAACACCCAGGTTTCCCCCTCAACTCGCAAGCCGATGATTTCGGCATGACCTTTGAAGGCAAGTTGAATCAGGGATTCTTCTGTTCGAATCGTGGCGACCTGCGAGGTTTCGACCATATCTACAGCTTTTATAATCCAGAGATCATACAAACCGTTAAGGGGTGGGTTTACGAACAGGACGGCTACGAACTGACAGCTGCACAGGTATATATGGTGGGCAACGATGGTACCAACCTGAAGTTGAGCGTGAGGAGCGACGGATCGTTTACCCAGGAGATAAAACCTGATGTTGACTACGTGATTCTTGGCACGTGCAAGGGCTACCTGAATCATCAGGAACAGATACGCGTGGCACCATCGAAGAAATCAGAGGAATATGTGTTGCAATTCCCATTGGCCAACATATCGGCACCAGTGCTGATAGAGAACATCTTTTACGACTTCAACAAGGCCAGCCTGCGCCCTGAATCGCAGAAAGCCCTCGACGAGCTGGTACAACTGCTGAACGAGAATCCCAATGTCACCATCGAGCTTTCGGCCCATACCGATAGTCGCGGTTCGGAGACTTACAACGAACAACTATCACAGCGCCGAGCAGAGAGTGTGGTGGCCTATCTCATAGCCCACGGCATAGCTGCCGACCGCCTGACACCTAAGGGGTACGGCGAGAATAATCCTAAGCGTATCAAGAAACGTGTGGCAGAAAAATACGAATTCCTCAAGGAGGGCGATGTGCTGACGGAGGAGATGATCAGCGCGCTCCCTGAGGAACAGCAGGAACAGTGCCATCAGATGAACCGAAGGACTGAGTTTAAAGTGTTGCGGACAACTTACGGTATGTTTGATAAGGCAGGAAAACTAATACAAAGCCCAGCAACAACACCACAAACCAAGGATTGATATTTATCTCGGTAGTAGGTGCAGTAATCAGGAACACCTCGATGGTGTTTATCAGCATCTGCTTTCCACCAGAGAGCATGCTCTCTAACACAGGCCAGCCTTTTGCCAACCAGAAGGCCAGAAGAGCCACACCCACGCAGAACAGCGTCCAGAGCTGCGACAATCTGTGCACCTTTGAGTCGGCCATTGCCACATCGCTCATCTCGGGCAGATTCATCATAACCCGCTCGGTAAATCCATTGTCTTCTATGGTCTGCTTCGCAGCATCAGCAAACAGCTGCTTCAGCAACATGTCATTTTTATCCTCCATATCCATTTTCTCTTAAATAGTTAGCCATTTTTTCTTTTCCTCGCTTCAAATGCGATTTTACTGTATTTTCTGGTATTCCTGTTATCTTGCTTATCTGGTCGATGGGGTAACCATCTATCAGTTGCAGCGTGATACATGTACGTTCATCAGGTTTAAGCAGCGACATGGCTGCATGTATATCCATCTTAGTATTCGAATCGCCTGTATTTGCCGATTTCCGCACAGCGCCTGAGTCTTCGATATCGTAAGTCTGCTTACGCGCACGTACATCATCATAATACACATTGTAGGCTATACGCATCAGCCACGTAGAGAAGCTGCTCATGCCACGGAACTTGCTAATGTTCACATAGGCCTTGATAAAGGTCTCTTGTGCCAAGTCGTCGCTAAGCTGCTCATTGCCCAGTGTCTGGTTCAGAAAGAACCTGCGCACAGGCGACTGGTACTTCCTTACAAGCTGGTCGAACGCCTGCTTGTTGTGGAACACCGCCACCTGTGTCACTAATGCTATGTCGCTGATGCTAGCCATTTATCACTTTCCCTCAATCCAGTTCTTTTCTGGCATTACAATCCAACAAACTATGTAGAATATCACCCCACTGAAGCAAGTGCATATGGTAAGGAATGCGTATGCCAGGCGAACCATGGTGGGATCGAAATCCAGATACTCAGCTATTCCTGAGCAAACTCCTGCAATCACTCTGTCGTTAGAGCGCATCAATCTCTTGTTCATAATTCTTCGTTTTTAGAGTTGTTATCAAAATTCTGACGTACATCATTCAGGTTCTCGTTCTTCTTGGCTTGGCGAGCTATCATGTACTTACCCAGTCCGATGAAGAACACCAGTGCTCCGATACCTATTCCCAGTTCATCGAGGATGATACCCAGGAAGATAGCAAGTCCGATACCTGTAAACATCTGGCGGATACCCTCGTTATACTCCTTCGTGTTATTGGTTGTATAGGTCTCCTTCAGCAGTTCCTCTGGTATTTGCTGTCCGTTCTGTATGGCCATCTGTGCCAGGCGGTACTTCTCTTTGCGATTGCGGTTGATGAAGTAGAACACCAGAATCAGGATGACAACAGGCAGGAAGAATCCAAAGCAGAGAATAGCGATAATAGGAATCAGGAAGACACCTCCACCCATGCTTTCGAACATACCTTTTACAAAATTCCCAGCTTCTTCACCTTCTAATGTCACGTTGCGCTCATAGGTGTAGTCATCGTTTGAGTCAACATTAGAATTGGTGTTAGCAGCAGTAGTGTCAGAGAAGGCTTCGATAGAGCCCTGATCGTGTTTTACAGTGTCGCTCACCTGCTCAGTACGAGGCGTGTGGCGATGCTTTTGTGCTGTGGCATTAGCATTTGAGCTAAGTGCGAGCACCATGGCGATTGCGATTAAATACTGTTTCATATCTTTCTTGTTTTTAAATTCTACACCTGTTTGACGTAAGAAATCATAAATTAGTTGCAAAGATAGTGTTTTTTCTTATTTTTTTCTTAATTTTGCCACAAATTTCAGAAATAATGGTCAGTTTACCAGCAGATTTCGTGGCAGAGACACGCAGGATTATGGGCGAAGAGAGGTTCAATCGCTTTGTAGGAGCTTTCGAAGAAGAAGCGCCCACTTCTATTCGTGTGAATACGCGAATACTGTATGATGGTTTAAGGGTGATGGGTGATGGTGGTAACCAGGTGCCCTGGTGTGCTGAAGGCTACTATCTCGAAGACAGGCCCCAGTTCACCTTTGATCCCCTACTCCACGCAGGCTGCTACTACGTACAAGAGGCCTCATCCATGTTCGTCACCCACGTGGTGCGAACCTCTCTCTCACCTCTCACCCCCAAACTTGCTTTGGATCTCTGCGCTGCGCCTGGGGGTAAGTCTACGGCATTGCGCAGCGTATTGCCAGAGGCGTGTGTACTGGTGAGCAACGAGCCCTTGAGTAATCGTGCCCAGATTCTGCTTGAGAACATCACCAAGTGGGGAGCCCCCAACTGTATCGTCACCAATAATTACCCACGCGATTTCCGCAAATCCAAACTCAAGTTCGACCTCATCCTGTGCGACGTACCTTGTTCGGGCGAAGGCATGATGCGCAAGGATCCTGGCGCCATCAGCGAATGGAGCCTGAAGAACGTTGAGAAATGCTGGCAGTTGCAGCGTGAGATTGTGGCCGATGCATGGGAGTGCCTCAACCCAGGTGGACTATTTATATATAGTACGTGTACATTTAATACAAAAGAGAACGAGGAGAACATCCAGTGGATGCTTGAGAACTTCGATGCTGAGGTGCTCGACATTCCTGTCGACCCATCATGGCAGATTACAGGCTCGCTGCTCGAAGGTTTCAACGCCCCCGTTTATCGTTTCATCCCCGGCATCACCCGTGGCGAAGGCCTGTTTGTCTGCGCTTTGCGCAAGAATACGAGGAAGGACGAAGGAGGAAGGACGAAGGAGATTAGTTCTGCAGATATCATCAAAAACAAGAACTTGAAAGTTTTGGACCCAGGTATTCTCCTTCCTCCTTCCTCCCTCCTCACTCCAAAAGTCGATGTCGATTACCCCGAGGCTATCAGGTATCTGCGAGGCGAGGCTATGGTATTGCCAACCGATACACCCAAGGGCATCGTAGAGATAACCTACAAGGGCCAACCCATCGGCCCCGTCAAGAATATCGGCAATCGTGCCAACAATCTCTACCCCAAACCCTGGCGCATCAAGAGCACCCACCTGCCCAGCGAAGCACCAAAGGTGCTTGGAAATGTAAAAATGTAAAAATGCAAAAATGTAATTTTTAAATTTTATAATTTTTAAATTTTTAAATTTTAAATGAAGCAATATTTAGACATCCTGAACCGCATCCTGACTGAGGGCACCGAGAAAGGCGACCGCACAGGTACAGGAACCATCAGCATCTTTGGTACCCAGAGTCGCTATAACCTCGACGATGGATTCCCACTGCTCACCACCAAGAAGCTGCACCTCAAGAGTATTATCTACGAGCTGTTGTGGTTTCTCAAGGGTGATACCAACGTGAAATACCTGCAGGAGCATGGTGTACGCATCTGGAACGAGTGGGCCGATGAGAACGGCGAACTGGGTCCGGTGTATGGTCACCAGTGGCGCTCATGGCCTGATTATAATGGCGGTACCATCGACCAGATTCAATATGTACTCGACCAACTGAAGAATAATCCCAACTCGCGCCGCATGATTGTTTCGGCATGGAACGTGGCTGAGGTCAACAAGATGGCGCTGCCCCCATGTCACACCATCTTCCAGTTTTATGTGGCAGGTGATCGTCTGTCGCTACAACTCTATCAGCGCTCGGCCGATACATTCTTAGGAGTTCCGTTCAACATCGCCAGCTATGCACTCTTGTTGCAGATGATGGCTCAGGTTACAGGCTATAAGGCAGGCGATTTTATCCACACCACAGGCGACACCCACCTGTATCTTAATCACATTGAGCAAGCCAAGCTGCAACTAACCCGCGAGCCTCGTCCACTGCCCAAGATGATTATCAACCCCGATGTAAAGAACCTGTTCGACTTTAAGTTCGAGGACTTCGAGTTGGTAGGTTACGATCCCCACCCCCACATCAAAGCAGAAGTTTCCGTTTAATCTCTAATGTTTAATGTTTAATGATAAGCATCATCGCAGCGGTGGCCAAGAATAGGGCCATCGGATTTAAGAATAAACTGATTTACTGGTTGCCCAACGATTTAAAGCGTTTCAAGGCACTAACCACAGGCCACACTATCATCATGGGGCGAAACACCTTCCTGTCACTCCCCAAGGGTGCCTTGCCCAATCGTCGTAATATCGTGTTGAGTCGCAGCACCAAAGCCTTCGAGGGGTGCGATGTGTATGCATCGCTCGAAGAGGCGCTACAGCATTGCAGCAAGGATGAGGACATCTACATCATTGGTGGCGCCAGCGTTTACCAGCAGGCATTACCCCTGGCCGACAGACTCTGTCTGACGGAGATTGACGACACCCCTTCAGAGGCAGACACGTTCTTCCCGGAATACAAGGGCGATTGGAAGGAGTCACAACGCGAAGACCACGCCATCGACGAGAAGCACGCCTATCGCTACTCCTTCGTAGATTACGTAAAGATATAGTTTAATTACTATACGTATGCACTGAAGTGGCTTGGGCGGAGGGTAGATAATTAATACCCCACCAGCACATCTGTAACAACACAAACGCCACCACAAGGCACCATAATGCTAACCGCTGATTACATTGAGGCAGTCGGCGGTAGTGTATATATATAAGGTACGCGAACCATGTGATAGCCGCCCATGTTTCTTTGGGGTCCCAACTCCAATAGTGCCCCCAAGCCTCCTTGGCCCATAGCGCACCAAAGAGCATACCAAAGGTCATAAAGGCCAGACCCACATACACCATATTGTCGGTAATCTCAAGCTCCTCGGCTGTCACCGCCTTTTTCCTGAAGAACAACAGATAGATGGCCATCACCGTAGCTGCTCCCAACACGGCATAACAAAACATATACACGATGACATGCGGTGCAAACCAAGGACTCTGTAGTGCAGGCATCAGTGCCTTCGAATGTATCTCCGGCTTCAGCAGATTCACACAGATAAACACAATCGCCAATATCGTCGAGAAGGTAAGTATCCACTTATACTTCCATCGCGAATACACGATGATACCAGCCAAAGGCAGGAAGAACGAATACCACAGTCGCGTCTCACCCATCGTGCGCAGAGGTGGACGCTCAAGCGATATCCACATCAGCACAATAAAACTGAAGAACACCATCAATCCCACACCAGTGGAACCATAGGCCAGCTTAGCGTTACCCTTCCAAGCAGCCCAAGCACCTACAGCCCAAAACAACACGGCTGCAATCGCAAAAAATATAAATTGATCCCAAGTCATCATATTCTCACTTTCTCACCTTCTCACTTTCACGCCTGCCAAAAACAAACATACACACAGCTCCGCCAAGCATCATAAATATGCCGGCATATACCAATGGCAACCAAGGGTCACTCACCAGTTCAAGTATCGAGATCTTGCTTTCCGCACCCATGCTGGTGTCGTAGCCATACTGATATATCTTCCAGCCATCAACCACAATGGGTTTGTTGACATCGATAGTAGCCTCATATTCATGGCCCGATTTCTCTGTAATCTTGATTACCGATGCATAGCGCTTAGGACTGCCGTCATCATAAGTCTCCATGATAAACTTCTTGAGTTCTATGCTCATAGGCATGGTTTTTACCATACCGTCATCAGCTACAGCTCGCCTCTCAGGCAGACTTTCGGTGGCTATCATTCTCAGTCGCTGCACGTCGGCATTACCCAGCGTTGCTGTTGTCATGGCAAGAAACAAGCCCAGATGGTTCAGCATAAAGGGTATGTCGCGCTTCCAATTAAAATGTATGGCACGGTTGATAATCACCTGTCCTAATATCAGGGCTATCTGCATGTAAACCAGCACAAACGGCCAAAAGCTCAGCATGTTACTGAACCACTCGCCATCAGGACGCTGTATGGTAAGTCCCATCACGATAGTCAGCACCACAGCCAGTGCCATAGCAGGTATGGCGGCATAGTTGGTGCCCAGAAACAGGAAAGCGTAAACACGCTTACGCAAGAAATATATCAGAGCGATAACAGTCAGAAAAGCCGCCATAACCACCCCGTTTACAGGCCACGCAAAGGTCTCCCATGCCACAGGTCCAACTGTCAGTTGCAGCAATACGCCCACAGTTATCAGGCTTATGCCAATAGCAAAGCCCTCTTTCATTTTCCAAGGTCTATTCCACATACGTACTTGTTTAATTTGCCCGCAAAGGTAGTAAAAAAAGCCTACTGATGATACAGAATCAGCGTTTATTTTGATAAAAATACTCACTTTTAGGTATTAAAAGTACCGCCGAAAAGGAAAAATGATTATCTTTGCCGAAAAGTCAACTGTATGGAACAACTCAAAGACCTGCTATGCAATGAGCGTGTCATGCTCTATGCCATCATGGTAAACACTACCTTGATGTTCTTCGGTGGATTCTGGCCCACATCGCCTTGGTTCGAGTGGACCGATGCCTTGTTTACGCTTGTCTTCTTCGAGGCATGGGCCAAGATATCGCGCATGGGTTGGAGTGCCTATTGGCGCGAGGGATGGAACAAGTTCGATTTCATCGTCCTCATCATTGCCCTCCCCTCATTGGCATCACCCATACTCCAGCAGACCATGGCAACCAATGCCGCTCTTGCGCTTCGTTCCATGCGATTGTTCAAGAGTCTGAAGATGTTGAGGTTCATCCCCAACATCCACAAACTGCTGGCAGGTATCAAGCTGGCCACACGGGCATCGCTACTGGTATTCATTGCCTTTATCGTGTTCCTCATCATCTTCGCCATCCTCTCATCTACCATCTTTGGCAGCATAGCCCCCGAGTATTTTGGCAATCCCGCCATCAGTGTCTATAGCATCTTCCGCCTGTTCACCATCGAAGGGTGGTACGAGTTTGCCGACACCATCGCCCAGAACGCCAGCGCTGGCTGGGCCTTCTTCGCGCGCGTGTACTTTTCTGTACTCATGTTCCTTGGTGGCGTCATCGGTCTTTCGCTCATCAACTCGATATTCGTTGATGCCATGGCCGAAGACAACAACGACGAAGTTCTTGAAAAACTTCGTCGTTTAGAAGAGAAGATAGATCAACTATCTAAAAATCAGCAAGAGTAGTTTCGCCATCACGCTTTAATCTATTTCTTCATCAGGCTCGTAGCCTCCCATCTCGCGGATGGCATTCTTGAGCATGGTGTACTGCTGATAGAGATTGTTGACAGCCTCTTCGCCCTGGGTGTAGTCGTGCATAGGCGACTTGAGGAAGAAACTCAAGAAGCGCTGGATGCCATATCTACCTGCACGAGCAGCCAGATCGCTGAGCAAACAGAGGTCGAGGCACAATGGGGCAGCCAGAATACTATCGCGACAAAGGAAGTTGATCTTTATCTGCATGGGATAGCCCATCCATCCGAAGATGTCGATATTATCCCAGCCCTCCTTATTATCATTACGCGGGGGATAGTAGTTGATACGTACCTTATGATAATACTGTGTATCCTCGTCGTTACCATGCCCATAGAGGTCGGGCTGAACATCGGGCTTCAGGATGGTCTCGAGGGTTGACAGTTTACTAACCTCCTTGGTACGGAAGTTGGCTGGCTCGTCGAGCACCAGTCCATCGCGATTACCCAATATATTGGTTGAGAACCATCCGCTCAAACCCAGACAACGCGTGCCGATGATGGGGGCGAAACCTGACTTAACAAGCGTCTGTCCCGTCTTGAAGTCCTTACCAGCGATAGGCATCTTGGTCTTCTCGGCCAACTGCCACACGGCTGGGATGTCGACGGTAGTGTTAGGCGCACCCATGATGAAAGGGGCACCCTCAGAGAGCGCTGCATAAGCATAGCACATGGATGGTGCGATATGTTCGCGATCATCAGCCTTCATAGCAGCCTCGAGGTCGGAGAGCTGGTAGTGAACCTGCTCATTGATGGGCACATAGATCTCGGTAGATGCAGCCCAAAGCACTACCACGCGCTCGCAACCCTTCTGGGCCTTGAAATCGCGGATGTCCTGACGCAGTGCCTCTACCATCTGCCAACGGGTGAGGTTCTGTTTCACATTGTCACCATCGAGACGCTTGGCGTAGTTCTTATCGAAGGCTGCAGGCATGGGCACAATCTGCTCCAGCTCATCGCGAACGGGATTGATATCCTTCTCCTTCAGCACCTCGGCATACATGGCTGCCTGGTAGGCGTTCTGAGGATACACATCCCAACAGCCGAACACGATGTCGTCTAGTTTAGCCAGGGGCACGATATCAGCATAATGCAGATACTTGGCATCAGCACCGCGACCCACACGCATCTTGTCGTACTGAGTCATTGAGCCAACGGGCTTGGTGAGTCCCTTGCGAGCCATTAGCACGCCTGTCATAAACGTGGTAGATACGGCACCACAGCCTACTACCAAAATACCCAATTTGCCCTGGGCGGGGGCTACTTTACCTTGTTTCATTTCTTTTTGCTTGGTTGATATCCATTTTAAATAACCTGGGTGCAAAGGTGCAAATAATTATTTGAAAAAACGAAGAAAACTCAAAAATTTAAGATAGTTTTGCGACATAATGTGCGTAATTATAAAAAAATACATTAATTTTGCAGCCGTTTTTTTTAGGTAACAAAATTAATTATGTACAAACCAACATTCAACATGAAGCGCCAATGCCTGGTGTTCCGTCATTTCGGAAACAAAGGCTACTCGCTCTTCAGCTGTCTGGGCCGCGAGGTGGTATGCAGTGTGCTTTCGGTAGCTACACTCACATACGCATCGGCAGAAAGCGTGAGCACGAAACCAGTGGTTTCCGACTCCGTTTCTACCACGACAGCACGCGAGATGATGCTCGATGAAGTCAGTGTGACTGGATCGAGGGCGCCCCTGACCAAGAGTCAGGCTGCGAGAATGGTAACTGTACTGGACCGCCAGGATATTGCGCAGGCGCCAGTACAAAGTGTTAACGATTTACTGAAGTACGCTGTAGGCGTAGACGTAAGGCAACGAGGTGCTATCGGTGCCCAGACCGACATCAGCATGCGTGGAGGTACGCAAGACCAGATTATCCTGCTGCTGAACGGTATCAACATCTGCGACCCTCAGACAGGCCACAATGCAATGGACCTGCCTGTCGACCTGAGCGAGATTGTTCGCATAGAGGTGATAGAGGGTCCTGCCGGACGCATCTATGGCTCATCGAGTCTGGTAGGCGCGATAAACATCGTAACGCGCCCTGCCCAGCAAACGAGTGCCGACATGACGCTGGAAGGTGGTAGCTACGGCTATGGTAAGGTGAGTGCACGCGCCAACCTGAGTGAGGGGCGCTGGAACAATCAGCTTAGTGCAGGCTACAGCCGCAGCGATGGTTACTCACGCTCTAAGGCTGGCAAGCTGAACACAGGCTACAGCGGTGCCAAGGGATTCTACCAGGGACAGTATGAGGACGAAGACCTGCGACTGAACTGGCATCTGGGCATTGCCGACAAGGCCTGGGGAAGCGGCACCTTCTATGCCACACCTAAATGGCAGGCCGACGAGCAGTATGAGCACACCACCAAGCTCTACTCGGCCATACAAGGTGAGACCAAACGTGGACGACTGCACTTTGCTCCCAGCATCTACTGGAATCAGAACAGCGACCGCTATGAAGGCTACCACAATCAGCCCGAGAAGATGAAGTACAACTACAATCGTACGGATGTGTACGGCGTAAGTCTGAACGCCTATTTCGACTGGGCGGCAGGTCGCACAGCCTTTGGTGCTGAGGTGCGCAACGAAGACCTGGTGAGCGGTAACCTGGGTGAGCCTCTGAGTGAGCCTCGCCATATATCGGGTACAGACCGCGATTATACGCTGGGACTGAACCGTACCAACATCAGCGGCTACTTAGAGCATAACCTGCTGCTGAAGAACCTGACGATATCAGCAGGACTGGTGGCAGTCAAGAACACCTGGAGCAATATGAACATGACCATATATCCAGGCATCGACATCAGCTACCGCCCCACCCCAAACTGGCGACTGCACGCTGCCGTCAACACATCGCTACGCATGCCATCATTTACTGAGATGTACTACAAGCTGCAGGGCTACAAGGCCGACCCACACCTCAAACCCGAGGAGATGACGGCTGTAGAAGCCGGTGTTAATTATCAACGGTCAATTTTCAATTTTCAATTAACCGGTTGGTATCACCACGGACGCAACATGATCGACTGGATTATGGACACGTCAATGGGCGACGAGGCCGTATGGCAGAGCGTGAACCATACCAAACTGAATAGTATCGGTATTGAGGCAAAGGCCAAGCTGACAATGGCGTGTGGCCAATTTACGGTTAGCTACAGCTACATCGATCAGAACAAGGATAACGAGGCGAATATCGTGTCGCAATATGCACTGGAATATCTGCGCCATAAGCTGATAGCCAATGCGCAGGTGCCACTGTTTGCCAAACTTTCACTTGGCGCCAACCTACGTTGGCAGGATAGAGTTGGACAATATACCGACTTTAGCGGCAACGTCAACGACTACAAGCCTTATGCGCTGGTAGATGCCCGCCTGACATGGGCTGCGCCGCGCTACAAGTTGTATGTCGAAGCCAACAACCTGTTGGATAAGCGCTATGCTGACTACGGACACGTAGAGCAGCCCGGTCTCTGGCTCATAGCAGGATTTACAATCGCATTATAAATGTTTAACCTACGGATTTTACGGATTTTACGAATTTAAATCTCATTATAAGACAATCCGTATAATCCGTATAATCCGTAGGAAAAAACAAATAAATATTATTTCTTTAGTTTGAATGAATTTTCGATAGAGCTTAGCTCGGCTACAAACGCCTTATCAATCTTCAATCGCTTTTCAACGGTGTTGCAGCTGTGGATGACCGTTGAGTGATCTCGTCCACCTATCAGCTGTCCGATTCTTGAGGCAGGCATCTTAGTGTGCTTCTGAGCCAGGTACATCGCAATCTGACGAGCCTGAACATAATCACGCTTACGACTCTTGCTGAACACATTCTGCTGGTTTACCCCATAGTGCTTGCACACCTTCTCTACAATATCATCGATGGTGAGCGGATGGTTATCAACCTTCACTGCACGCTTGATGACGCGCTCGGCCAGCTTCATATCGATATTAGAATTATAGACGATAGAATAAGCCATCAGCGAATTTACCACACCTTCAAGGTCGCGAACACTACCATTGGCAGTCTGAGCGATAAACTCGATGACATCAGCAGGAATCTTCAGTCCGTCGCGCTTACACTTAGCACTCAGGATATCGACACACAACTGTGGATTGGGTTTCTCGAGCTCAGCTATCAGTCCACAGGCAAAACGTGTGAGCAAACGATCCTTCACACCCTGCAAGTCAACAGGTGGGCGGTCGCTGGCCAGGATAATCTGTTTGCCCATACGGAACAGATGGTCGAAAATATGGAAGAAGGTATCGAGTGTCTTTGGAGAGTTCACCCACTCCTGGATATCATCTACTATCAGCAGATCAATGCTCTGATAAAAGTTGATGAAATCGTTCGTGGTATTCTGACGTACAGAATCGGTGAACTGCACCTGGAACAATCTTGCACTTACATAGAGTACGCGTTTCTGTGGATAAGTCTCGCAGCACTTAAGTCCGATGGCATTGATGAGGTGGGTTTTACCACAACCAGAAGGACCATAGACAAAGAAGGGGTTGAATGTTGTTTTCCCCGGATGCTCAGCGATAGAGAGACCAACAGTACGTGGGAGCTTATTAGAGGCGCCCTCGATATAGTTGTTGAAGCTCTTCTTGGAGTCGAGCTGTGGGTTGAGCTGCTGCTGGCGTGGAGCATCGAGCATACTGGGCGACTTGTTGATGTTCTGTCGAACAGGAACAGTCTCAATGCTGGGGCCCTCACTCTCAACATCAGTTGTTATATCGCGGCCTTGGCCCTGTGGAGCCTTTACCTCTACGATTCGGTAGTTAAGCTTAACGCTTGTTCCAAACACTCGCGCAAGTACCTTGCTTAATAATCCAACGTAGTGCTGCTCCAGATACTCGAATACGTACATACTGGGAAGCTGCAACAAAAGAGTATGCTGCGCCTCAGAGTACGACTCGAAGACGATTGGTGCAAACCACGTTTTAAACTGCTGCTCTGTTACGTTAGCTCGGATTAGACGAAGGCAGTCGTCCCAAAGCGCCTGATGATTATTATTCATTTGGCGAATGTTATTTTTTTTTATTAAATTACACAGATACAAGACTTAGGCTTGTAGAGTTTATGTTTTAATTTGGTGCAAAGGTACATCAATTTTCTGTAACTTGCAAATCATAAAAATCTGCCTATGTGTATACGCATTTTTGTAACATGCTTATTTTGCGGCATTTACAGCGTTTCACACAGAAAAAGCCCATTTACACCTATTGCAGAATTAGTATTCTCTGTTTTTCAACGGGTTACACCATCCTACACCTCCGTTTTTAACAGATAAATCCTCGGAGTTTGTCCGAGGATAAAATCTGCTTATTTAGACAAAATTTAAATTACTTATCTTTCTTGCCAAAAATCGAGAAGTGCACATAACGCTTGGGATGCTGTTTGAGATCAATCATCAGCGAGTCGGCATGCATCATGGTTGCATTCAGGTTGTTATAGAGGCCTGGATCCCTCATCAGCAGTCCCAGAGTACCTTCCTTGCTGTTGAGTGTAGCCGTCATCTGCTCTACATTCTTAAGCGTTGTGTTCACGCTGGTCATCGTTGTAGCAATGTCGAGATCACTCAGATTTTTGGTAATCTGGTTGGTGTTAGCCAACACACCATCAGCATTCTTCAGCATCTGTGGCATCTGACGGTTCAGTTGCGCAGAGAGCTGACTCAGATCCTGAGAGGTACGACTCAGATTAGCCGTAATCTGGTCTACGTTATGCAACGAACTTGCAATGGCAGGATCGGCCAGCAGTGTGTTCACACTTGCCAGGATAGAGTCGAGCTTAGGCAACATCTGCTGAATAGTAGGAATCATGTCAGCCGCCTTACCCATGGCACCCACCTGTTGTGCACCAGTGATGGTATCGCCAGGAGCCACCACACCGTCGGCTATATTGCCAAGCACAAGCTGCACCTTGACATTTCCCATCAGGTCGGTAGCTATCTCAGCACGACTGCCCTTGGGCACCTGCATATTCTTATCAACACCGATAGAGGCCACAATCTCGCTGGTGTTACCATAGTTAAAATCGATGGTCTCAACCACACCAACGCGATAGCCATTGGCAAAGATGGGACTGGCCACCGACAGACCGCTTACATCCTTGAACTTCACGAAATATCTGTTATCGTTAGAAAACAGCGTCATTCCCTTCAGGAACTGCAAACCAAAGTAGAGTACGATGATACCTACTAAAGCCACCAGGGCTATCTGAATTTCCTTCGAAAACTTCTTCATATCTATTTTTTCTTTGATTTAAACTCACGTATTGCTTCATTCACGTCTACACGCTTGCCAGCTTTAAAGGCAATGATAAAGGCCTCAGGAATCTTCTTGACCACCTCTTTACGCAGACGGTATATCTCGTTGTAATCGGTAGATGCACCAACCGTGTACTTGTACATGCCACCATCACGATAGCTGTCAACATCGGTCAGCCCTTTGAATCGGGCATCGTTCTTCTTGGCTTTTGCCGAGCTCGACAGGATCTGGATCTTGAACACAGGCGCATCATCGTCGGCAACCTTCTCTGGCTTAGCCTTCTCTGCCTTCACAGGTTCTGGCTGTGGTGTAGCAACCTCAGGCTGAGGTTCTGGCTCAGGGGCAGACACCGACTTCACCTCGATGGGCTCTACCTTTGTTTCTTCAACCACAGGCTCTGGCACTGGGTCGTCAATCTTCATATAAGGTATGGTGATGTTACCACCATGACGCTTGCGGTAATTCAGAAACGCATTGAAAATGCCACGCGCATAGAGGTTTTCGGCACTGGCAGAATTCATAAAGTCCTCCTCATCGCGGGTTGAAATAAATCCAAGCTCCAACAGGGCTCCTGGCATCGACGACAAACGGAGTACTGCCAGATTATCCTGCTGGGCTCCCATATCCTGGCGCCCTGTGGCCTGACAGACATACTTCTGCATATACTTGGCCAACTCAACGCTGTTCTCCATGTTCTTGTCCTGAATAAACTCGAACATGATGTCGCTCTCAGGCGAGTTCGGATCATAGCCCTGATAGGTCTGTTTATAATCTTTCTCAAGGAAGATAACCGAGTTCTCACGCTTGGCCACCTCAAGGTTCTGCAGTACACCGGTCTTCTTGCCTGTGCGCTTACTGCTGCCAAGTGTGTAGGTCTGGAATCCATGTGCCACCCTCCCCTTTGGCAAGGCGTTGATATGAATAGAGATAAACAGGTCGGCCTTAGCCTGATTAGCAATCTCAGCACGACGATACAACTCCACAAACCTATCGGTCTTACGGGTATATATCACCTTCACGTCAGGACAGTTCTGCTCAACCAGTCTTCCAAATGCCAGGGCAAACTTCAGTGTCAGGTTCTTCTCCTTAGAGATCACTCCCACAGCCCCCGTATCATGCCCGCCATGACCGGCATCAATCACCAGTGTAAAACCATGCTTCCCTGCAGCGTGAACCATGACAGCCCCGCACAACAACAAAATACCTATTATATATCTTAATCTATTCACAATTATCAATTCTCAATTAATATATGTATTCCCGCTCCATCGCCATCAGCGCCCATAGGCGGATTGACCTTGGTTATCTTCAGATCTATCGACGTTACCTTTGGGAATCGCTGGTTGATGCTTTTAACCATGCGGCCAGCCACATGCTCAAGCAATTGCGAGGGTATCGCCATCTCTGTCTTCACCAAGTCATAGAGTTCTGCATAGTTCAGTGTGTCAGCCACCTCATCGCTCTGCATGGCAGCCTCGAAGGGATAGCCCACTTGCAGGTCGACCAAGAACTCGCCCCCCACCTGTTGTTCCTGAGGCATCACCCCATGGAAGGCGTAAAAGCGCACATTTCGCAGGCATATATAAGTCTTCGTCACTCTCCTACTTCCTCCTGTTCTAATTCGTCATGACAGCCTGGCACATACTTCTTCAAGGCTCGCTCCACACCAGTCTTCCAGGTGTTAATACTCTCGTCTTTCAGCGAGAGCGAAGCCACCAGTTTGATGACATGCTCTATAGGCATGCGATAGCGCAGCACACCCGAAATCAGTTTGGCGTAGTTCCAGTACTCGGGGTTGAACTTCTCAGAGAGTCCCTCTACAGTGGTTTTATAGCCACGTCGGTTCTCAAACTGGAAGTCATAGCGCTTACTGCCATCAGGGTTCACCTGCTTGATAATCTTTCCTTTAGTCAGATTCTTGGGCAGATAGATACCCTCGTCATCATCAGCCAAACCTGTAAATATCTCGTAGGGATAGCCATCGAGCAAACCCACAAGGGCTACCCATTTCTCACGATTGTTCTGAAATCTTACCACATCGCACTCTAACTCCTTTGGACGGATCTCTGTCACATCTGGTCGAGCTCCCTTTGCAAATATGTCCATGGCCTGAGTAGCCAGACTCAACAACAAAGTTGCATCGCTGGCATTCAACGATTGCATGCACGAGGTCAGGATATTGGCAACATGCTCTTCAGAGAGCGCAGAATCTGTTCTCTGTCCAATTGTTGTTAGTACATGAGCTATACTCAGAATGAGTTCTCTAGTGGAGTTTTCTTCCATATCATTATAAATTTTGCGTGCAAAGTTAATAATAAATTGAGAATTATTTGTATTTTTGCAACCAAAACTTACTAAATATCAGTATTTTATAAGCAAAATTAAGAGATATGAAGAATTTATTGACACGACGAACCATCAGGAAATATAGCACACAGGAGGTTAGCGATGAGCTGCTTAACCGTTTGATGACAGAGGCTGCACGCACCCAGACCATGGGGAATCTGCAGCTTTACAGTGTGATAGTAACCCGAAGTGCAGAGATGAAAGCCAAGTTGGCGCCTGCCCATTTCAACCAGCCGATGGTAGAAGGGGCGCCTGTGGTGCTCACCATCTGTGCCGACTTCCATCGCACCAGTTCCTGGGCAAGATGCCGCCAGGCAGAACCTGGGTACAACAATTTCCTGTCATACATCAACGCAGCTACCGATGCCCTGCTCTATACCCAGACGTTGTGCAACCTGATGGACGAGGCCGGACTGGGTTATTGTTATCTCGGCACCACCATTTATCAGCCTCAGCAGATTATCGACACCCTGCAGTTGCCTCAGCTGGTGATGCCTGTGGCTACACTCACCGTAGGATGGCCCGACGAAGCCCCTGCTTTGTCCGACCGTCTGCCACTTGAGAGTTTTGTACATCAGGAAACCTACCATGATTATCTTGCCAGCGATATCGACACCTATTATAATTATAAGGAGAACCTGGAGGAGAATCAGAACTTTGTAAAGATCAACCACAAAGAGACGCTCGCCCAGATTTTCACCGATATCCGCTACACCAGGAAAGACAACGAAGCCATGTCTGAAGGTCTCCTTGCTGCTCTCAAAGTCCAAGGGTTCCTTTGATTTTATTAGGCACGGATTTTTCGTCCTCGTATTTTTATATTAGGCACAGATTTACGCGGCTTTTTATATAAAAAGACACGGCTTTAGTTTTCGATGCTAAAGCCGTGTCTTAAATTTATTTAAGCCGCGTAAATCCGTGCCTAAAGAAAATCACTCTACTACGATGGGCTTGTACTTTGGCACAAGGGTCTTCATGATGCACCAGCCGATGAGATAGGCCACGGCACAGATACAGAACACCACCATGTAGGCAGCAGGCTTCCCCTGGAATCCGAAGAACTCGAAGTTGGCGCCCTGGGCAGCAGCCCATGTAAAGAACTCACCCGAGCCCATGTTAATGGCCATAGAACCGAATCCACCTGTCATGGTACCAAGTCCTACGATGGTACCGATAGTACTCTTGGGGAACATATCACCAATGGTTGAGTAGAGGTTGGCACTCCAGGCCTGATGACCAGCGCCCAGCAATCCGATGAGTATAGCAGGCCACCATGCGCTGTAAGCTCCCAGAGGCTGTGCAAAGAGTCCCAGCACAGGGAAACAGGCAAATATCAACATGGCACGCATACGTCCCAGATAGGGGTTCATACCCTTTTTATCAACAAAGTATGTGGGCAGATAACCGCCTCCGATACTCAATACGGTTACTATCAAATAGAGGGTAAAGATCAGCATGATACCCATGGCAGAATCAGAAGTATAGCCATACTGGTCGCTGAAATAGGCAGGCGCCCAGAACAGGAAGAACCACCACACGCCATCGGTAGAGAACTTACCCACGAGAAACGCCCATGTCTGACGATAGGTGAAGCACTGGAAGAAAGGTATGGCCTTCTCTTCTTTCACCTCATCGCGGTTCTGCACCTCTGCCAGATCGATATCCTGTTCGATATAATTAAGCTCAGCCTGATTCACGCGCTTGTTGGCACGTGGCTTCTCATAGAGCCACATCCACAGTCCCATCCACACATATCCCAGCACACCGATGATGATGAATGCCATCTCCCATCCCCAGGCACACGCCAGCAGAGGTATCGTGGCAGGAGCAGCAAGCGCACCTACCGAGGCTCCGCTATTGAAGATAGAGGTTGAGAAAGCACGGTCTTTCTTGGGGAAATACTCTGCTGTGGCCTTGATGGCTGCAGGAAAGTTTCCTGCCTCACCCACCGCCAGTATCATACGGCATGACAGGAAGAGCCATACAGAAATCGTGGCGATGGCAACAGCAGCATCGCTACCTGCCTGCACCATACGCAAGGCTTCAATACTGTCATAGCCCTCAACGTTCATGGCCACCCATCCGCAGCCTGCATGCATCACAGCACCGGTACTCCACACAAAGATAGCTATCAGATAGCCTTTCTTGGTGCCCATCCAGTCGATGAACTTACCTGCAAAAAGATTTGCGATGGCATAGAACAGCGAGAACAGTCCCGTAATCATGCCATAGTCAGCATCAGTCCAATGGAAATCAACGGCAATAAAATCTTTCCATGTCAACGATAGAACCTGACGGTCCATATAGTTTACGGTTGTTGCCAGAAACAGCAATGCACAGATAACCCAACGGAAGTTGGACATTTTAGTTGTTTGTACAGGAGTCATTTTATTTATGATACAATTTGATTTTAGATGAATTTTGGTGCAAAGTTACATAATAATAATTAAAAACCGCACATTTTGCGCCAAATTTTCACTAAAAAATCATTGCAGCCTAAAGTCGTCTCCTCCATGCGAGTTAGGAATAATCAGCTTAAACCTCGAACCGTTTGTATAGCTGGTATCGTATTTCAGCTCACCTCCCAACAGTCTCACCATCTGTCTACAGCAAGGCAGTCCCAGCCCAAGTCCCTCGGCAAACACATCTCCTTTCGCAAAGGTATCAAACAGTCTCTGCTGGGTTTCTTCATTGATACCAGGACCGGTATCCTCTACCTCAAACACCACCGTCATTCCCTCGGTTTTCGCCGTTAGTTTCACATAGCCCTCTTTGGTATATTTCTTGGCGTTATACAACAGCTCTATCAAAGCCTTTGTCAGGAAGTCCCAGTTCGACCTCACCGTAAAGTCTTCAGCCACGCACACCTCTGTGAGCATGCCAACACTAAACGGCGGATTGGTCTCATACAGGAACCTCATGAAGTCTACCACTTTCTGTATGTTCACCGTCTCCATGGTGTTGATCTTCACATTCTTACCGGTATTGGCAGCCACCAACAGCATGTTCACCATACGACTGATGCTGATAGCATTGGTCTGCATCGTATCCAGGATGCTGTTCACCTCGTCCTTTGGAATCGATTCATAGTCATCACGCAGCACCTGTATAAAACCGTTCATAATGTTCAATGGTGTACGTATCTGATGGGTCACATCCTTGAGGAATTCATTTTTCTGTTCGTCAGCCTTACGGGCATGCTCATTGGCTTCTTCCAGTTCCTCATTCATTTGTTTGGTGGCGGCATACATATCCTGCAGACTACTGATATGGGCCGACAGCGCCATCTGCATCTCTGCAAAAAGATTCTGCAGTCTGCCTATCACGTCTCTTCTGCTGGTAGTGGGAATATGCTCGTTGTAGTGCCCGTTGGTGATATAGCTCAGCTTCCTTGTCAGACTGTTGATGGGTCTCACCATATTGTTTACCACATTCAGACAGAAAGCCAGAATCACCAGCAGTCCGAACACCAGCAAAGGAATCAGGATATACAGCAGTTTGGTGTATCCAGCCAGGATATCTTTCTCCTGACAGATGAGTGCCACACTCCATGGTGCCCGCTTCAGCGACCGGTATACCGCAATACAACGTTTACCTTTCACCTTGACATTCATGATGCCCTGATTACCTTCAATCATCTCGTGGCCAAGTGATATCAGGTCTTGCTGTGTCTGCGGATCAAGGTCGGTAAATATCGTCTTACGCATCAGTTTGGTGGTGTCAGGGTGTATCAGATACTGCCCATCAGCTCCCAGCATGACGCAGTATGAGTTCGGGTAAGGTTTGAACTCCGATACAATCTCCGACAGCCAAGGCATCGACAGGTCGGTAGATATCACGCCTATCACCTCTTTCTTACTGTTAACCAGCGGCACACCGAACGATACTATCATATCATTGTAGTCATCCGAAACCTCTCCATCTGCATTCTCTATATATGCCTCCACCCAACTGGGTTTTCCCAGTGTTATCGGCATTTTGTAGTACACCTTGTCGAAATAGTCGTATGGTTCCTCTATCTTGGCACGCACCGAGTCACCATCGTGATAGGCATATACAGAGAAATATCTGCCTCGCTGTGGAAAGAAGTTAGGTTCCATCGAGATAGAACATCCATCGAAATTGGGGTTCATGGTCACTATTCTTCGTGCATAATGCAGGATGGAATCAGGCACCAGCTGGGTGTCGGTCAGATGCCATTCAGCCGTATTTGTAGCCGCTTCCACCACGTTCATCGCACCGTTCACCCTTTCCACCATGTTCTCCAGTTCCTGCTCAGCGCGAGCAATAGCTCCCTCTTTCACCATCTGTCGCGACCTGGCAAAGAGTATTCCCAGCGATACGATGAATATCACCACCAGGAAGAGCGTGATGCCAAAGCTCAGCTTCAGCGATAGTCTCCTTTTTATCAGGTTCAACAGTCCTTTCATTTGCCGTCCTCCTTCATCTCCTTTTTGGTAGCCACCTCAAGCATTCTGTCCAACAGTTCGGTAATGGTATTGGTGTAGCCGTCCATCTGGTCAGCCAGTTTCACTACCTGCTCGTGGTCCATATCATCCAGATGGTCTCTTACCTCAGTCACTATCTTCGATATCTCGAGCACAGGCTCATTCATCTGGTCGGTCATATTCTGCAGGAAAGCCGATTTCACTCTGTCAGCCTCCTTGACATGCTGGTTCGCCTCGTTCAGGGCTTTATTCTGTTCATCCAGTTTTTCGCGGTTTCTGTCTATCTGGTTCAAGTGTTTTCTGATAGAGCGCCTCATGGCTATAAAACTGTTTGTCAGACTTCCCACCTCATCCTGTCGGTTGTTGGTTGTCAAAGGCGCATAGTAGTTTCCTCTCATCATCTGTTTGGCCGAAGCCTCGAGTGCGCGCAGTGGCAGCAGTTCCTTATGAATAAAGAAATAGAAGAAAGCGCCAATGGTTATCAAAGCCAGTACCACAATCAGTATCATCAGCGATATCAACTGGTTGTACGATGCCATAATCTCTTCTTCTGGACACACCACATCCACCACCCATTGTGTGCCTTCCATCGGCTTATAGGCAATAAAGCTCTTTACCCCGCCAAATACGGCCAGGGCAGTTCCTGTCTCACCGCCCAGCATCTTATAGGCCAGCGAATTGTATATCGCATCGGGGAACTGTTCCATGAGCCTGAACATGGCTCCAGGCTTGAGCAGTGTCGTATCCGGATGGACAATAAACGCGCCCTTTCGCGAGGCGATAACCCCATACATGTTGGGCGACGGCCGTTTTCCTTCAACGATGCTCGACAACCAGTATAGCGATATATCTATGGCAAATACGCCTACCGTTCTGCCATCATCGTGCAGAGGCAGCGCGAAGGAGATAATCGGCTCTCCATTGGTTTTGTAGTTCTCGGCGGGATCACTCCAGTATTCTGTGTTCCTACTCAGCGTTTCCTCATACCATGGCTGGTGTATATACGATTCTCCTGCAAATGTCTCGCTCTTTATCAGCTTCGAGCCCTTACGATAATAGTAAATCATATATTCTCCAGGCCTTTGCTCATAATAATCGGGTACAAAGGCAGCAGCCACACCTATAATCTCTGGTGAATTTCTGAGTATCTCCTGCAGATAATCATCTATCACATGGGGGGTATGCAGATTTTGTTGTACATTCCAGAATGTCTGTCTGGCCACAACCTCTTTCTCGTGCAGGATGTTAGCCGCCGTAATCTCCATATTCTGCAACATGTTTTCGGCCTTCCCTTCAGCCTCAGCCCTCACAGCTTGCCGTGCATAATAAAACATCAGTGAGAATGTTGCCAGAAACAGCATGGCAACAAACAGCATCACCCACAGACTCAATCTCGCTGAAAGCGAACTAGGTAATAGATGTATCACTTTCGGTTTCATTATTTTAGGTTTTCTGCGTACAAATATAAGAAAAAAGGAATAAAACTCCAAGCTTTTGGGCGTTTTTTTTACAAAAACAACAAAAAAAACAAATATTGCGCTGTATTTAAAGGAATAATTACGCGCCGACATGGTATTCCTGGGGGCTATCGGTGTCCTGTTTGTAGTGGTGTCCGGCTTAACCCACACAGGTGTGCTGCAATGGATTGTAAAGAACCTTAATCATCATCAACATCATTTACCCGCTCACCCCCCTGCACTAACAAAAAAAAATCCCCATCTCCATCGAGACGGGGATTTTTTCTTAACCAGATATCTTATACTTTGTTTGCCTTGACCTACGGTCGAGCCTGCTTGCGTTCGGTAATCGATGCAAGCATCATTACGCTCACTGTTTCGCAGCCTTTTTACGCTGGTCGTGATCCAGAATCGTCTTGCGCATACGCATCGACTTAGGTGTCACCTCTACCAGCTCATCCTGCTTGATGTATTCCAGACATTCCTCAAGACTCATCACGGTCTTTGGAATAATGCGGGCCTTATCGTCGGTACCTGATGCACGCACGTTGGTAAGCTGCTTGGCCTTACATACGTTCACAACAAGGTCGTTATCATGCACATGCTCACCTACTACCTGACCGGCATATACATCCTCACCTGGATCGATGAAGAACTTACCGCGGTCCTGCAGCTTGTCGATGGCATAAGCAAAAGCGTTACCGGTATCCATCGATATCATCGAACCGTTCACACGGCGCTCTATCTCACCCTTATAAGGCTGATACTCCTTGAAGCGGTGAGCCATGATAGCCTCACCCTGACTGGCTGTGAGCACATTGGTACGCAGTCCGATGATACCACGCGATGGGATATCGAACTCGATGTTCACACGCTCACCCTGATTCTCCATCGAGGTCATCTCACCCTTTCTGCGGGTCACCATATCAATCATCTTCGAGGCAAACTCCTCAGGCACGTTGATGGTGAGCTCTTCAACAGGCTCGTTCTTCACACCGTCAATCTCCTTATAGATAACCTGTGGCTGACCAACCTGCAACTCGTAACCCTCACGACGCATGGTCTCTACCAGCACAGAGAGGTGCAGCACACCACGACCTGATACAATCCACTTATCGGTAGAATCCTCGAAAGGTGCTACGCGCAGTGCCAGGTTCTTCTCCAGCTCTTTCTCCAGACGGTCGTTGATGTGGCGTGATGTCACAAACTTACCCTCCTTACCAAAGAATGGTGAGTCGTTAATCATAAACAGCATCGACATGGTAGGCTCGTCAATGGCGATAGGTGTCATAGGCTCCGGATTCTCGATATCGCAGATGGTATCACCAATCTCGAACTTCTCCAGACCAATCACAGCACAGATATCTCCGCACTCCACCTGATCGGTACGCACATGCCCCATACCCTCAAAGGTGTGAAGCTCCTTAATCTTCGTCTTCTCCATAGTGCCATCGCGATGTGCAATAGTCACCTGCATACCATCCTTCAGAGTACCGCGATGTACACGTCCCACAGCGATACGTCCCTGGTAGCTTGAGTAGTCCAGCGATGTAATCAGCATCTGTGGTGTACCCTCCATCTGCTTAGGAGCAGGGATTACCTCGATGATCTTATCCAGAAGATAGGTGATATTGTCGGTAGGAGTCTTGTAGTCCTCACCCATCCAGCCATTCTTGGCCGAGCCGTATACTACAGGGAAATCCAACTGTTCCTCAGTAGCATTGAGCGAGAACATCAGGTCGAACACCATCTCATACACCTCCTCAGGACGGCAGTTTGGCTTGTCCACCTTATTCACTACAACGATAGGCTTCAATCCTATTTCAAGTGCTTTCTGCAGCACGAAACGTGTCTGAGGCATAGGCCCCTCAAAGGCGTCTACCAAGAGCAGACATCCGTCTGCC
The DNA here is from genome assembly GCA_900315765.1 of uncultured Prevotella sp. Taxonomy (GTDB): domain Bacteria; phylum Bacteroidota; class Bacteroidia; order Bacteroidales; family Bacteroidaceae; genus Prevotella. The sequence continues at coordinate 35,614 of ONAK01000015.1, forward strand.
ATATTGAGCACGCGCTCTACCTCACCACCGAAATCAGAGTGTCCCGGGGTATCAATGATATTGATTTTAACGCCCTTCCAATTAATACTGACGTTTTTCGAAAGAATAGTGATACCACGCTCGCGCTCCAAGTCGTTGGCATCCAGTACCTGATTGCTGAGATTCTGTCCGTCACGGAACAGGTGTCCAGCCAGCATCATCTTGTCCACGAGTGTAGTTTTTCCGTGGTCAACATGTGCGATAATTGCAATGTTTCTGATATCTTGCATACTATAATACTTAAATTTCGGCTGCAAAGGTACACATTTTTTAGAAAAAAATTTGCTAAATCAAAAAAAAGTTGTAATTTTGCAGCCGCATTTCGGAAAATCCGGAGCATTTGACGACGTAAACCCTCTTGTGATTAGGTGGGAATCGCGTTTGAAAAATGTTATTGCACAATGATTTAATCACATTATTAATTATGTATTTAGACAAAGCAAAGAAGGAAGAGATCTTCGGTCAGTATGGCAAGAGCACTACTGATACAGGTTCAGCTGAGGCACAGATTGCACTCTTCAGCTATCGTATCTCTCACCTGACAGAGCACCTGAAGAAGAATCACAAGGACCACAACACAGCTCGCTCACTGACCATGCTGGTAGGTAAGCGTCGTAAGCTGCTGAAGTACCTGTACAACAACGATATCAATCGTTATCGTGCAATCATCAAGGCACTTGGTCTTCGTAAGTAATATTGCTTACTTGATTAAAAAAAATAACCCTCACCAATCGGTGAGGGTTTATTTTTTACAGGTGGATGTTCACATCCAGTCCTACCTGAATCGGATTTGCCTTCTGCCCGAAGTAGTGTGTTCCACCTACTGCACTCGATGCGACGGCAAATGTATTGTAAGTTGTGTTGGTCAAGTTGCGGCCCCAGAGCGATACCAGCACTGGGCCGAAGTCGTAGTCGGCATGTGCACCAGCCACAGCATAGAACTTCTGGGCGTAGGTGTTAGCCTCGTCCCACCATGTCTTACCCTGGCCATTCATGTTGGCACCAATGGTGAACTTGCCGATGTGCCAGTCAACCATAGCGCTTACTGTGTGCTGAGGTACGAATGGAACGTAGTTGTCTTTGTAAGAAACTAGTGGCTCATAGCCTGTACCATGACTGCTCACGTTCATTGTGTTAGCATTGTACTCATCGAACTTGGCATTGGTAAAGGCATAGGTAACACCCCAGTCGAGTGCATTGTCAAAGGCCTTGCCGCGCAAGGTAGCCTCCACACCACATGAGTGACTCTTACCGGCATTCACCATGATTCTTCCATAGTTGCTGTTAGGCTCCATGATTGACAGTTGCTGATTGCGAATCTGCATGTAGTAGAACGAGAGGTCGAGATGGGTACTACCGCCAAACAGGTTCAGGTGGGTACCAATCTCATAGTTCCAGCTCTCCTCCGGCTTATACTGTGTGGTAGCCTCAATAGCATCGTAGTCAGCCGCTGTGTGCTCCACATCATAATCGCCACGCATGGCATCCTGCTGATGCGCATTCAAGTCGGTCTGCAGAATGTCGCTGAACATCTGGAAGTTGTATCCGCCAGCACGATAGCCCTTTGATACCAGCGCGTAGATGTTACCGATGTTCTCATCAAAGGTATAGGTAAGTGCAAACTTAGGCAACAGCTGGGTGAAGCTCTTCGAACGGGCATCCTGCACGTGCGAGGTGAGGTGGTAGGTAGCTGTTGCATTAGCCGTTCCACCAGTCATGTTCATATAGGCCAGGGCATCGTACTCAATCTTAGCCCAGTCGTGAGCCAGGCGCAGACCAACAGTAGCCTTGAGTCGGTCGGTAATCAGGATGTTCGACTCGTGATAGAGTCCCAGACTCATCTGTGGAGTGCGATACAAGCCGGGCACAGCCATCTCAGCCGTCATGTTCACGCCCATGCCTGATCGGCAGTCATCCCCTGAGCCTGGAAACGCCCAATCATCCCCTTAATCATCGAGTTCTTCATTGCATTTGCAATAGCATTGCCGATAGGTGCGGTGATACCCTCGCCGAAATAAACCGGTGCATCAGTACGCATCCACTGGTACGAAGCAAACAGTCCTGTGGCATGCTGCCATCGTGAGGTATCGTGGTTACGCAGCACCAGTTCCTGTGTCAGGGCGTTCATCTTCTGGCGCTGCTCCAGTCGCAGGTAGTCGGGTGCCATATAGTCCTGGTCCATCAGCATCAGGTCCTCAAGAAACTGGTAGCTGGTACTGTGGTGAACATATTGCGCTTGTAACCATTCATGATGGTTGTTGAAGGGTCATCAGGCTCAAGACTGTAAGGCTTTACCGAACTCCATTCAAACGGCTGAAATTCGCCATAGCCGAAACCGTTCTGGTTTACATACTGGTAATCAGCTGTCCAGTCAAACTTCAACTGTCGGTTGGGCGCATAGATCAGACGGAGCTTACCACCAGCCTCATTGGTCAGATCATTCTTCTGACTGAAGTTCTGGTTATCAATAAAGCCCTTCAGTCCGCTGTAGAAACCAGCCACACTGAAAGCCAGCTTTTCTGAGGGGCGATGGTAGTGAGCCACCTCCACGTTGCTATACAGTCCGGTACCGATACCCAAACGGATATCAGTGCCCTGATAGTTCATCGGGTTCTTTGAGTAGATACGTACCAGTCCACCCTCGGTATTCTGTCCGTAGAGAGTACCCTGAGGTCCACGCAGCACATCTACACGATCCAACATATAGAAGTGGTTGTTGAAAGCCGATTTCGTCATCAGCGGTATGTTGTCGTAGTAAACACCAACAGCAGGATTGTTGATACGCGAACCAATTCCGCGAACATACATCGATGAGGTGAGACGTGAACCATAGCTTGGCATCACAAACGATGGCACGTACTGCGAAAGCTGACTCAGATCGCGCACATGAAGCTGTGCCAACTGCTCTGAGCCAAACACATTGCTGCTCACAGGCTGCAGGCGCAGGCGTACCTGCTCCTTAGGCTGCGCAACAACTACTACTTCGTCAAGGTCTACTACTTTACTAGAATCAGTAAGAGCCTCGGTATCAAGGCTCCTGAGAGGGGCAGCCATAGCTGTCAGCTGACTACCCAGTGCCGTCGAGCTTGTTCGAACTATGCTGAGCCGCGGCCTTCACTCGCAGCGCATTTTCCGAAATGCGCTGCAAAGGTACGCAACTATTGCAAGATGTGCAATCCCTATTTATATGGATTTTTTCGCTTTTCCATGCCAAATCGGCAGAACCCACCGCCAATTTGTCAGAAATTTATCATCGGCACAGAGATTGAGTGTAATACTTTGTCATCTCGACTAAGCGTCTTCCCTACTCTGTCATCTCGACTAAGCGTCTTCCCGACTCTGTCATCTCGACTAAGCGAAGCGCATGGAGAGATCTCCTTATTCTCCGCAGGAGAAGTCTTGGCAAAGCCAAGCGGCAAAGCCGGGAGATGTCTCGACTACGCTCGACATGACAGAGGGGGGAACGCTCGACATGACAGAGGGGGGAACCTCGACATGACAGAGGGGGGAACCTCGACATGACAGAGGGGAGAACGCTCGACATGACAGAGGGGGGGAACCTCGACATGACAGAGGGGGGAACCTCGACATGACAGAGGGGGAACCTCGACATGACAAGTGAGGGCCTTCACAACAGTGGAGAGGCCATATAAAAAAGAACAATTAACAGAAAGGAGCTATATATGAATTTCGAAAAGTTTACAATCAAAGCACAGGAGGCTGTTCAGGAGGCGGTGAATATCGCTCAGATGAACGGTCAGCAGGTGATAGAACCTGCACACATACTGAAAGGTATCATGTCGAAGGCGAAGGATGTAACCACCTTCATCTTCCAGAAGTTGGGCGCCAATGCCCAACAGGTAGAGTTACTCATCGACCAGGAGATACAGCATCTGCCCAAAGTTCAGGGTGCAGGTCAGCCTTATCTCTCAGGTGATAGTAATAAGGTACTCGTGCGCGCGCAAGAGACAGCCCAGAAGTTTGGCGACGAGTTTGTATCGGTAGAACCCATTCTGCTTGCCCTGCTCAGTGTCAACTCCACAGCCGCACGCATCATGAAGGATGCCGGTTGTACCGAGAAGGAGATGCTGACCGCCATTCAGGAATTGCGTCAGGGCCAGAAGGTCCAGTCGCAGAGTGCCGATGACAACTATCAGAGTCTCGAGAAGTTCGCCAAGAATCTGGTCGACCTGGCGCGTCAGGGCAAGCTTGACCCAGTGATCGGTCGTGACGATGAGATCCGTCGTGTTCTGCAGATCCTGAGTCGCCGTACCAAGAACAACCCTATTCTGATAGGTGAACCAGGTACCGGTAAGACCGCCATCGTCGAGGGTCTGGCAGGACGTATTGTGCGAGGCGATGTGCCCGAGAACCTGAAGGACAAGCAACTCTACTCACTCGACATGGGTGCCCTGGTGGCAGGTGCCAAATATAAAGGTGAGTTCGAAGAGCGCCTGAAGAGTGTCATCAACGAGGTCACCAAGAGCGATGGTCGTATCATCCTCTTCATCGATGAGATCCACACGCTGGTAGGTGCCGGTGGAGGTGAAGGTGCCATGGATGCCGCCAACATCCTGAAACCAGCCTTGGCTCGTGGAGAGCTCCGCGCCATTGGTGCCACCACCCTGAACGAGTATCAGAAATACTTCGAGAAGGATAAGGCCCTGGAGCGCCGATTCCAGACAGTGATGGTAGATGAGCCCGATGAGCTATCGGCCATCTCTATCCTGCGAGGCCTGAAGGAGCGCTACGAGAACCACCACAAGGTACGTATCCAGGACGATGCCTGTATCGCAGCCGTCCAACTCTCCGAGCGCTATATCTCAGAGCGATTCCTGCCCGATAAGGCCATCGACCTGATGGATGAAGCAGCCGCCAAACTCCGCATGGAGCGCGACTCCGTGCCAGAGGAGCTGGATGAGATCACCAGAAAACGAGCCCAGCTGGAAATAGAGCGCGAGGCGATTTCTAGAGAATCTAGCCCGGCTAGTTCTAGCCAGGCGAATTCGCCTGGCAAGCCTAGTAATGCTGGCCCAACTAGCAAGCTAGCCCAACTCGACCGCGATATCGCCGAGCTGAAAGAGCAGGAGACACAGTTCCGCGCTAAGTGGGAGGGCGAGCGCCAGCTCATCAACAAGATCCAGCAGGATAAGCAGGAGATAGAGGACCTGAAGCTCGAAGCAGAGCGTGCAGAGCGCGAGGGCGATTATGGAAAGGTGGCCGAGATACGCTACTCGAAACTGAAGGCCCTCGAGGATGACATAGAAGTGAATAGTGAAAAGTTAAAAATGAATAGTGACAGTAATCGCCTCATTCGCGAGGAGGTCACTGCCGATGATATCGCTGAGGTTGTATCTCGCTGGACAGGCATCCCTGTTACCAAGATGATGCAGAGCGAACGCGAAAAACTGTTGCATCTGGAGGATGAACTGCACAAGCGCGTGATTGGTCAGGACGAGGCCATAGTGGCTGTATCTGATGCAGTGCGCCGCAGTCGTGCTGGTCTGCAGGATCCTAAGCGTCCTATCGCCAGTTTCATCTTCCTGGGCACCACCGGTGTCGGTAAGACAGAGTTGGCGAAGACACTGGCCGATTACCTGTTCAACGATGAGACCATGATGACGCGTATCGATATGAGTGAGTATCAGGAGAAATACAGCGTGAGCCGACTCATTGGTGCGCCTCCGGGATACGTGGGCTATGATGAGGGTGGTCAACTCACCGAGGCTGTTCGTCGCAAACCTTATTCTGTAGTGCTTTTCGATGAGATAGAGAAGGCGCATCCTGATGTCTTCAACATCCTGTTGCAGGTACTCGATGATGGTAGGTTGACCGATAACAAGGGACGTACCGCCAACTTCAAGAACACCATCATCATCATGACCTCTAATGCCACGCACGAGCAACTGAGAGCCACCATGCGCCCGGAGTTCCTGAACCGTATCGATGAGATCATCACCTTTACGCCACTCAGTAAGGAGCAGATTGCCGATGTGGTTCGTCTGCAGATGCAGAAGGTAACCGATATGCTGGCGCCACAGGGCATCATCCTGGAGTGTACCCCCGAGGCCATCAGCTATCTGGCCGAACAGGGTTACGATCCCGACTATGGAGCCCGCCCTGTCAAGCGTGCCATCCAGCAGTATGTATTGAACGATTTGTCGAAGAAGATTCTGGCTGATGAGGTTGACCGCACCAAGCCAATCATCATCGATAGTTTTGGAGAAGGCTTAGTTTTTAGGAACTAAGCCTCCTTATTTTACAACGACTTTGTTAAAATCGTGAACGTAAATGCCTTTACGTGTAGGCTTGCCTTTCAGGCGTCTGCCTTGCAGATCGTACCAGACGCCCGCTTCTGGGGAGAGGTCTGGGGCGAGGTTCTCGATACCGGTTGTTCCACCCATGAAGTCAAACGAGATGGTACCGTCATCAGCCAATCTGATGTTAGTGATGGGCTTACCCATCACCATGCTACCCTCAGCATTATCATAATACAGCACAGCAGCAGGCGAAGAGGTATCTGTCAGCATATCATTCAGCACCTGTGTGTCAAGATCGGTATAGGGATATGTCGTCGTACTGAAGTAGCGACTGCGCATACAGTCGTCCATGGTGTATTTACCCGGGTCCTTTCCTTCGTTAGTAGGATCCCAGTCGATATAGAACTTACCATCGGCATGGACCACGTCGTAACGGAAAAACGAATCCGAGATATTCACCTGATTATTTTCCCAACTATACTGTCTGAAAATCACGTGAGCTATCAGCAGACCATTACCAGGACAACCTGAGTCCCACCCGTCCTGTCGACGGTTCTCTAACAGATAATATTCATTTTCATGGCCCGAATTACGGATGATATAGGTGGTACCTCCAGCACTCAACGGTTTCATGCCAGTCACCGTGGTGGGCTCCTTCAGCTCTACAGGCTGGTCCCATCCCAGGTACATCCTTTCCATCGCTGTGAGGTTAGGTGGGCACCAGCCCTTGTTGGTATAGTTACCTCCATCCATCAGGTCCCATTCGTCAGCCACCGAGAGGATGGTGGCAGGCTTAAGCGGATAGATATCCGGCAACCCCAGACAGTGACAGAACTCATGAGCCATCACCCCAAAGCCCCATAAGGAACCATCCGACCACAACTCACAGGTAATAGAAGCCAAATCGGAGTAAATGCCACCAGGCAGCCGCAAGGATTCATGAGTGGTACTGGGCCAGCTATAACCTTTTACCTGATTGCCGGAAAAGCCAGCCGCCAAAAACAGCACCTGCTCCACTCTTCCATCACCATTCCAGTCGTAGTATTTGGAAAAGTCAGTCGTTTCTGTCTGACAGAGTTGTTCTGTGGCACTCTCCACATTTTCATAGCCATAATAATTTTTATTTACGCTATGCCCACCGGCAGTATTATCTACTTTGAATGGTCCATAGACATCAAACTGCAGGTTTAAGCGCCCTCCCGACTGCTCACGGAAATAGTCGGCAAGACATCCAGGTCCTGCCCCCTTGTTAAATCCCTGTTCATTGAGCATACGATGGTAATACGTTTTGGGATCATCCATCGAGAAGTCAGTATCACTGAATGAGTAAAGCACTACAGGCACCCGGTATATCTTCTGTGGATCGAAATCCATCGGCGATGGCAATTCACTGTCTGCAGAGCGCGTTGTGGCGCGTTGTTCAGTAGGCATACAACCAATGCGCTGAGCCTGGATAGTCAGCGCTCCCAGGCCCAGCAACATCGCTATTAAAATGAGTCTTCTCATTTTCTCACTTTTTCACCTTCTCACCCTTTACACGGTGTCCAGGGTTTCAAAGTCTTGAAGAAGTCATTACCCTTGTCATCTACGAGGATGAATGCAGGGAAGTCCTCTACCTCAATCTTCCAAACAGCCTCCATGCCGAGTTCAGGATACTCTACGCACTCGATGCTCTTGATAGAACTCTTTGAGAGAACGGCAGCTACACCACCGATGGTTCCCAGATAGAAACCGCCATGCTTCTTACAAGCCTCGGTCACCACATCCGAGCGGTTACCCTTGGCAATCATCACCAGTGAGGCACCATTAGCCTGGAACTCATCCACGTATGGGTCCATACGGTTGGCTGTGGTTGGTCCCATCGAACCACAAGGATAACCCTCTGGTGTCTTGGCTGGACCGGCATACAATACAGGATATTTCTTGAAGTACTCAGGCATACCCTCACCAGCATCCAGACGCGCCTTCAGCTTAGCGTGAGCGATGTCACGAGCAACGATGATGGTACCCTTCAGGTTCACACGGGTAGAAACAGGATACTTTGAGAGTTCCTTGCGAACAGCATCGATACCCTCGTTCAGGTCGATCTCGATACCCTTGCCACCCTCACCTGGCTTGCGCAGCTCCTCAGGAATCAGCTCTGTTGGGTTGCTGTCCATCTTCTCCAACCAGATACCATCGGCATTGATCTTAGCCTTGATGTTTCTATCAGCCGAGCAAGATACACCCATACCGATAGGACAAGAGGCACCATGACGAGGCAGACGGATCACGCGGATGTCGTGAGCCAGGTACTTACCACCGAACTGGGCACCCAGACCAATCTTCTGAGCCTCCTTGATGAGCTTCTGCTCCAGATCGACATCACGGAAGGCACGACCAGTATCATCACCGGTTGTGGGCAGACCGTCGTAGAACTTGATAGAAGCCAGCTTCACAGTGAGCAGGTTCTTCTCAGCCGATGTACCACCAATCACAAAGGCGATATGGTATGGAGGACAGGCTGCTGTACCCAGACTCTTCATCTTCTCAACCAGGAATGGGATGAGTGTACCCTCGTTCTGGATAGTAGCCTTGGTCATCGGATAGAAGTAGGTCTTGTTGGCAGAGCCACCACCCTTAGCCACCATCACAAACTTATACTCAGCACCCTCGGTAGCCTCGATATCAATCTGTGCAGGCAGGTTGCAACGGGTGTTCACCTCGTCGTACATGTTCAGAGGAGCGTTCTGCGAGTAGCGCAGGTTGTCCTGAGTGAAGGTATTGAACACACCACGGCTCAGTGCCTCTTCATCCTCAAAACCAGTCCATATCTGCTGTCCCTTCTCACCGTGGATGATAGCTGTACCAGTGTCCTGACAGAAAGGCAGGATACCCTTACAAGCCACCTCGGCATTGCGCAGGAACTGCAGGGCTACATACTTATCATTCTCACTGGCCTCTGGATCGGTCAGGATCTTGGCCACCTGCTCATTGTGCTCGCGGCGCAGCATGAACTCCACATCGTGGAAAGCCTGCTGGGCCAACAGTGTAAGTGCTTCCTTGGTAACTTTTACGATTTGCTTACCTTCAAACTCGGCGGTAGAAACGCCTTCCTTAGACAACAGACGGTACTCCGTCTTGTCCTCACCCACCTGGAACATGGGCGCATACTTAAATTCAACAGTTTTAGCCATACTTCTTATAGTTTTAAAAAATCTAATATGTTCAATGTTATATTTTCAACACAGAGATACAGAGGTACAGAGGGCGTATCTCTGTGTTTAAATTAATATCCAAATATTTCTTCAAGTGAGAGGCGCTTGATGGGGCCCAGGTTCTCCAGATACTTCATATCCAGTTCCTTCTCATCACCGAGGATGATGTAGCGGTAGGCTTTGTTGGCCATGTTCTGCTTCTCGAAGTTCACGATATCCTTCAGCTGAACCTGATCCAGATGCTTGTAGATCAGTTCGTTGGTGCTGATGTTCATACCCAACTTCTGTGCAGCGAGATAGGCGTAGATGACACCGCTCTTCGTGGTACGGGCACTGGCCAGACGCTTGATGCAGGCATCCTTTGCAATCTGGAAGGCGGTCTCACTGGCAGGCATCTCGTTCAGAATCTCATGGAAGTGCGAGATACAGTCAACCATCTTATCGTTCTGTGTGATGATATGCGTTATGTAGTACTCTTTCTTGTCCTTGGCACTGGGACGATAGTAGTTGGCATAGGCATTGTAAGCCAGTCCGCGTGCCTCACGCATCTCCTGGAACACGATACCGTTCATGCCACCACCATAGTACTCATTGAACACCTCCTGTACGGCAGCCTCATCAGGATTCCAGGTACGCCCCTCGTTGTGGTACATACGCATGTAGATGTTCTTGGCATCGAAAGGTGCAATCACCACCTGGTTCTCGGTAGCCTGCTGCTCTACGAATGGCTCACCCTGCGATACAGGCATCAGGTACTTAGGCGTCTTGTGCTCCTTCGAAAGCAGTTTAGAGAGTTCCTTCTCACTCATCGGACCGTAGTACAGCACCTTGTGCTCCTTGGTACTCAGGTTACCCAACAGGTTCAACAGCGCCTGTGGATCAGCCTCACGCAACTGCTGTTCGGTCATGTCGTCACGACGCACGTTGTGAGGACCGTAAACACAATATGAATACAGATAGTCGAAACAGGTACGCTGGTCCTTCTTGCGGTCATCACGCTCCTTCAGTGTCAGGTCAACAAACTGGTCATACGATGCCTTGTCGGCCTTGGCGTTGTGCAGCACGTTCTCCATCAGCTTCAGGGCAGCAGGCATATTCTCGCTCAAGCCAGAGAGACTGATGTTCAGGTTGTCGCCATTCACGTTGACACTGTAGTCACAAGCCAGCTGATAGAACTGCTGTTTAATCTGCGTGGCCGAGAGCTTGTCGGTACCCACAAAGTCCAGATAGCCAGAAGCTATATCATAACGGTTGTCATCCTCATGACCGAACTCATAACGGAACACGAGGTTAAACAGTCCGTCGTCCACATTCTTCTTATAATACAAAGGCAACTTCTTCTTGGTCTCCGTGATGGTGAGATCCTTGCTGAAGTCAACGAATACAGGCTGTATAGGCTCTACCTCCGACTCTTGGATAGCCTTGACGAAGACACTCTTCTGGTCACGGTTGGCCTGAATAGGCGTGATGGCAGGCTTATCAATCTTCTTCTGTGTAGAGTCAACGCCCTGTGTCTTGAAGATGGTTGCATAGCCGTTGGTAAAGAAACGGTTGGCAAAGTCCACAATCTGCTGTTTGGTCATCTTCGAGATGCGGTTCAGGTAACCCACCTCCTGTTCCCATTTCTTGCCATTGATAAAGGCCCTCATAAACTGGTTGGTACGCCAGCGGTTGTTCTCCATCGCGCGCTGGTAGCTCAGTTTCATATTGTTCACTACCGATGGCAGCAGGTCGTCAGAGAAGTTACCCTTCTTCAGGTTCTCAATCTCAGCCAGCATCAGATCGCGCACCTCCTTCAACGACTGGTTGGGCTTGGGCTGTCCCATCAGGATAAACTGCGAGTAGTCCTGCTGGGTCTGAATGCCGGCACCTGCGCCCTGCACCTTCATGGTCTGGTTCAGGTTCAGGTCAAAGATACCTGCTCTGCCGTTGTTCAGCATATCACCAATCACGTTCAGTGTGTCGCACTGCAGGTCAGAGGCCTTCTTAGCCAACCAGGCCACCCATACCTGTTCAGCCTGCTGACCCACGATGGTGGTGTCGGTAGGAGCTGTGAGGGGTTTCTGTACGGGGAAGACGGGCTGACGCACGTCAGCACCTGGTTTCCAACCACCGAAGTACTTATCGATGATGGCGATGGTCTTGTCGGGATCAAAGTCACCAGCCATACAGATAGCCACATTATTGGGCACATACCACTTATTAAAGTAGTTCTTGATATTGGTGATCGAGGGGTTCTTCAGGTGCTCCTGTGTACCGATGGTGGTCTGTGTACCATAAGGGTGCGTAGGAGTCAGCTTCTTACCGATGGCACTCCATATCTTGTCCCCATCATCTGTCAGATAGATATTATACTCCTCATACACAGCCTCCAACTCGGTGTGGAAACCACGTATCACCATATGCTGGAATCTGTCGGCCTGAATCTTGGCCCAGTTATCAATCTCGTTCGATGGGATATCCTCCACGTAGCAGGTCACATCGTTGCTGGTGAAGGCGTTGGTACCGTTGGCACCGATGGCAGCCATCAGCTTGTCGTATTCATTAGGGATGAAGTACTTGGCAGCCACCTGACTCACGGAGTCAATCTCGTGGTAAGCCTTTTTGCGGGCCTCTGGGTCGGTGAGCTTACGATAAGCCTCGTAGCGCTGCTCAATCTCGTCCAACAGAGGCGCCTCTGCCTCAGGGTTGTTGGTGCCGAACTGTTTGGTACCCTTAAACATCAGGTGCTCCAGATAGTGAGCCAGACCAGTTGTCTCTGCCGGGTCGTTCTTCGAACCAGTACGCACGGCGATATAAGTCTGAATACGGGGTTTCTCCTTATTGACAGACAGGTATACCTTCAGGCCATTATCCAGTGTGTAGATGCGCGTCTTCAGGAAGTCGCCATCTACGGCCTGATACTTGTAGTCTTTTGCCTGCACGCCCAATCCAAGCATTGCCAGGCCCAAAATAACAAATAGTTTTTTCATTATAATTTTTACATTCTATAATTTTTAAATTTTTGCATTTTTAAATTTTTTACCTTTTTACTTTTTTACTTTTAATTCAGTTTTCATAATCTATCTCATGATCGAGTTTCGAGAGGAAGTCATCATATACCTCCTGCTCCACATCACCCATCTGGAACTCTTTTTCGGCATCCTTGCGGATCTCTGCTATCCAGGCGCGACGGGCTTTCACGTAGTCCTCACGGATACGCTCACAGGCAGCCTCGTCGAGTTCCTCCAACTGGTAGTAGTCCAGAATCATCTGGTAGCTCCAAGCCCAACGGTAGTCGCTATAGTTGTTGTTGATCTCTACAAAACGGTCCAGCACCTGTTGGATGTTATCTATCACACCGCTCTTGATGTCTTCTACCAACCGTTTCTCCTCACTCTCAGGCAACAGTAGTCCGCTCATATCAATCCACTTGCCTTGTCCCACGGTACTGGCAGGACGCCCGATATAGCCCTCCTTCTGGGCACGCTTCAGCACGGCACCCATATAGATACGCAGGGCGATATCGTAGTATTTCAGTCCCTTACGCAGCGACGAGGCGTTAATCACATATTCGTGGAAGTTATAGGTCGACACATTATCACCCGAAGCCTCACGCAGGGCCTTCAATATCTTGATACCTTCCACAATCTCACCCACGGTAAACGGACTGAGCCAGTCGAAGTTGATGATACTCTTTCTCGACAGTTTGGAACGCTTGTCACGCTTGGGCCATTTCTTGATATCACGATACAGTCCCACGGTGGTGATGTTACGTCCAGGCACCAGATAGCAGTCGTCGCCATAAGCCATCAGATAGCTGAATGGCAGGTTTCTGGTATCGGGATGGTGCATCAGTTTTCCGAAGCACACCGAGAAGGCACCGATGGTAGCAGGCATCAGCACATACGATCCTGAGGCGGTTTTCGTACCACGCTCCAGGGTTCCGAAGTGCATGGGTCCCATCTTATAGGCATGGTTCGAGAAGTTGGTGTTCGAACCGGCGTTATAGAACGAGAACTCACCGCCGATGAGCAGCGAGCTCTTATGGTGCGATGCTGAGAAGGGACCACAGAAGGCGGCACAGGCCTCACCATTGGCCATAAACGAGTTGGCAAAGAACAGGCTGGCTTCGGCTGTAAATCCGTTGGTAATCTGACAGGCCTCACCCACAAAGCAGTCCTGCATCTTCACGCTGTTATTGATCGAACAACCGTCACAGATAATCGAGTTCTCACAGATCACGCCCGTACCGATGAACACAGGCGCATCCATCGAACTCATCACGGTACACTCCGAGAGTCTGGCAGCACCACTGATCTCGCAGTCACCTTTGATGATGGTGTTGGTGATATCCTTGGCATTGATAATCTTCACGTTGTTACCGATATAGCCGCGGTCAGGACGTGTCACTCTCAACTCATCCTCAATCATCTGCTGCAGGGTCTGTCGCAGGTTCTTGTCGGCGTTATGCTTCACCATAAACGAGGCCAGCTGACTGTTCAGCTCGCGGAAGATGGTCACGTTACCGTCACCCATCTCGTTCAGTACCGAGATGACCGATCCCTCACCATAGGTGGCATCATCGGTGGTCTCAAGGGTACAGATATTCGAGATATAACAGTCGTTACCTATCGTATAGTTATTGATGTAGTTACCTATCTTCTCAATCAGACAGTCGTTACCCACGGTCACGTTTCGCAGGGTGGCGTCGTTGATACCCGAGTGCTTGAGGAATCCTTTGCTCACCTCCACCATCTTGTTGAAAGCACCCAGACGGATATCGCCATAGAATACCACGCGATGGAAGTTATACGGTTTAAAGTTCTCGTCGACTAATACGCGCTGCCAGTCCTCAGCCCAGCACACATTGTTCTCCAAAACATCAATCTCGCTTTGGGTTAGTTGTCTGTAATTACTCATAATCTTGATATAAAAAATCGTTATACGGATATTTCTGTACATGCAGCTCGCGAACACGCTTGTACATTATGTCGCGGAGCTCATCGATGTTATCTTTTTGTTTTGCCGAAATAAAGAGGCAGTCAAGATAGTGCTGGTTGTCACCAGTTCTCTTCATCCAAGTTTTTTCGAGATCCTCTAGCGAGATATTCTCCTTGGTAGGTTCGGTCAGGTCGTCCTCATCCTGAGGGGTCCAGGTGTAGGCATCAATCTTGTTGAACACCAGCATGGCAGGCTTGTCGGCACAACCCAGTTCCTTCAGGGTCTCCTCTACCACACGTATCTGTTCCTCAAAGTCAGGGTGACTGATATCCACCACGTGCACCAGCAAGTCGGCCTCTCTCACCTCATCCAGGGTACTCTTGAAGCTCTCCACCAGGTCTGATGGCAACTTACGGATAAATCCTACGGTGTCAGCCAACAGGAACGGCAGGTTGTCGATGGTCATCTTGCGCACGGTGGTGTCGAGGGTGGCAAAGAGTTTGTTCTCTGCAAACACCTCACTCTTGGCCAACAGGTTCATCATGGTGCTCTTGCCCACGTTGGTATAGCCCACCAGGGCCACACGAATCAGTCGGCCTCTGTTCTTGCGCTGAGTGGTTTTCTGCTTATCAATCTCAGCCAGACGCTGTTTCAACAGGGTGATGCGCTGCAGGATGATACGGCGGTCCATCTCCAACTGGGTTTCACCAGGTCCACGCAGACCTACCGATCCTTTTCCGCCACCAGAGCCTGATCCACCACCCTGACGTTCCAGGTGGGTCCACAGGCGCTGCAGTCTGGGCAGCATATAGCGGTGCTGAGCCAGTTCCACTTGCGCCTTAGCCTCTGCCGTCTGGGCACGCATGGCAAATATGTCGAGAATCAGTGAGGTACGGTCCAGAATCTTCACCTGCAGTTCCTTCTCGATGTTGCGCATCTGCTTGGCGCTGAGCTCATCATCAAAGATCACCATACCCACAGGCTGTGGGGCATCCTCATGAGCGGTAGCAAATTCTTCACTATTCACTATTCGTTCTTCACTTTCCTGCCACTCATCGTAGGCATCCTGGCACTGCTTGATATAGTCTTTAATCTCCAGCAGCTTTCCGCTACCCACGTATGTTGTCTGATTGGGTCCACCCACCTTCTGGGTAAACCGCTTCACGGTGACAGCTCCGGCAGTATCAGCCAGGAACTCCAACTCGTCGAGATATTCTTTCGTCTTAGCCTCGTCCTGCTCTTTGGTCACCAGTCCCACCAGCACCGCAGTCTCAGCCTTAGCTTCTGATATTACAAATTCCTTCATATTGGGCACAAAATTAATGATTTCTCCGCTCGTATAAAAAAAATCCGTGTTAATCCGTGTTAATCCGCGCCCAAAAATAAAAAAACATTGTATTTTTGCACACAAATTAAGAACCAAACTTAAAACAAATAGGATTATGAGAGTAATTATTCAAAACGATTATCAGAAAATGTCAAAGTGGGCAGCTAACCACGTCATCAAGCGTATCAACGAGTTCAACCCCACTCCCGACAAGAAGTTTGTGCTGGGTCTCCCCACCGGTTCTTCACCTGTTGGCATGTACAACGAGCTGGTAGAGGCCTGCCGTGCTGGAAAGGTTTCTTTCAAGAATGTCATCACCTTCAATATGGACGAGTATGTAGGTCTTCCCGAGGCACACCCAGAGAGCTACCATGCTTTCATGGCGCGTAACCTGTTCGATCATATCGACTGCCCCAAGGAGAACATCCATATTCTGAATGGTAATGCCGACGACCTGCAGGCAGAGTGCAAGCACTACGAGGAGATGATCAAGGAGGCAGGTGGTATCGACCTGTTCATCGGTGGTATCGGCCCCGATGGCCATATCGCATTCAACGAGCCAGGTTCTTCCCTGCGTTCTCGCACCCGTATGAAGACCCTCACCACCGATACCCGCATCGCCAACAGCCGTTTCTTCGGTGGCAAACCCGAGAACGTGCCCGCTCATGCCCTCACCGTTGGTGTTGGTACAGTGATGGATGCCCGCGAGGTGATGATTCTGGTGAATGGTCATGGTAAGGCACGCGCCATGCAGGCTGCCATCGAGGGTTCTGTCAACCACATGTGGACCATCTCTGCTTTGCAGATGCACGAGCATGGTATCATCGTGAGCGATGAGGAGGCCGCCGACGAGCTCAAGGTGTCTACCTATAAATACTTTAAGGATATCGAAAGCGACCAGCTTTTGTAAATTTTAAACCAAACACAGAGATACGGAGATACAGAGATTTACTTTATTTATTTTTTACATCAAAATATTTTCTCTGTACCTCTGTATCTCTGTGTTTTTTTTAATAATAAAGGAATCACAATGAATCGTTTCAAAATTTTCACCTTTTTACTTTCTTCTCTTTTTCCCTTTTTACCCTTATTTGCTGATGACGTTCGTGTTTCATCACCCGATGGGAATCTGGTGGTGACAGTGAATTGCCAGAATGGTGTAGTCAGCTACTCTGCAAGTTTTTATAACAAGACAGTCATTGAGCGTTCTGCCTTAGGACTGAAGACCAGTGTAGGAGACTTCACCCAGAGCCTCCAGTTGCTCGACCATGAGACAACTGCCATACACCAGAAATACCAGATGCGCGGTACTAAAGCAGCCGAGAATGACTATCAGGCCAACCGCTTGGCACTGAACTTCCGCGACCGCGATGGACTGGGCTTTGGCATCATCTTCCAGGTGTCAAACAATGATATTGCATTCAAATATGCCATCCCTCGTCAGAAGTACAGTGGCAAGGAGTTCAAGCGTGCCCTGATTTATCATGAGGCCAGTGCATTCAATTTTCCTCAAGGCACCACCACCTTCCTGTCACCACAGATTGGTCCTGAGACTGGTTGGGAGCAGACCAAGCCCTCTTACGAAGAGGAATATACGGCCGATGCACCGATGACCAAGCCATCGCAGTATGGCCATGGCTACATCTTCCCCGCCCTGTTTCATATATCCAACACCCAACACCCATCACCCAACACCTGGCTTCTTGTCTCCGAGACCGGAGTAAGCTCTGCTTACTGCGGTTCTCATCTAAGCGACTATCAGACTGGTCGCGGCTATACCATCGCCTATCCCGACAAGGGCGAGAACAACGGCGTTGGCTCTGAGTTCCCAGCCATCCCATTGCCTGGCGAGACACCTTGGCGCACCATCACGGTAGGTAACAGTCTGCAACCCATTGTCGAGACCACCATCAGCTACGATGTGGTGGAGCCACGCTACAAGGCTTCTACCGATTACAAACCCGGTCGCTACACCTGGAGCTGGCTCATCGGTCAGGACAACTCGATCAACTATGCCGATCAGGTCCGTTTCATCGACTTGGCATCTGCCATGGGCTTCGAGTACTGTCTGGTCGACAACTGGTGGGATCAGCGCATTGGCCGTGAGCAACTTGCTGAACTCTCAAAATACGCCCAGTCAAAGGGTGTCAGTCTGTTGCTGTGGTATAACAGCAATGGTTTTTGGAACGATGCACCCCAGACGCCACGCGACTGTATGAACACCGCCATAGCCCGCGAAAAGGAGATGAAGTGGTTGCAGAGCATCGGTGTCAAGGGCATCAAGGTCGACTTCTTTGGAGGCGACAAGCAGCAGACCATGCAGCTCTACGAGGATATCCTCTCTGATGCCAACCGCTATGGTCTGCAGGTGGTGTTCCATGGTTGTACCCTGCCTCGCGGTTGGGAGCGCATGTATCCTAACTTCGTAGCCTCTGAGGCTGTGCTGGCTTCCGAGAACGTGTTCTTCAACGAGGGAGCAGCCATCCGTGAACCGTTCGATCTCACCCTCCATCCCTTCTGCCGCAATGCGACGGCCTCGATGGACTGGGGTGGCATCATCATGAACAAGTATATGTCAACAGACAATAAGAGTCGCCATCGCCGCCACACCACCGATATCTTCGAGTTGGCCTCAGGCATCATCATGCAGACATCGGTACAGTGCGTAGCCATGCAACCCAACAATCTGCAGGAGCTTCCCCAGTTTGAGATGGATTTCCTCCGTCAGTTGCCCACAACCTGGGAGGAGACGCGTTTCATCGATGGTTACCCTGGCAAGTATGTGGTACTGGCGCGTAAGGCCACGAATGGCCAGTGGTATATCGCTGGTCTGAATGCGCAGAGCACTCCGCTCACGCTGAGTATCGATCTTTTCGGCTTTGGCGACAAGCTCTCTAAGGTGCTTATCGACAACAAAAAAGGCCAGCCCCAGAAGACTGCCCTAAAACGCGATAAGTCCGGCAAGACAAAAATAACTCTCCAGCCCCATGGCGGAGCGGTCATTTTCTAACCACTCCCCCACCTTGTCATCCCGAGCCTTACATTCCCCCTTGTCATCCCGAGCGTAGTCGAGGGATCTCATTAATGCAGGGCCCTGCCCTGCAAGGGTAAGGAATATAGGGAGATTAAAAACGTCCTGGGCTCAGAGGCCGGATGTAATATTATCGTAATCATTCGATGAACTCGCTACGCTCAAACAGCATCTCATGTCGATTTGCTTGTCTCGCTTACGCAATACAAGAATCGAAAAAGATTCCGATAATAGTACATCCTATAAATACCTCTTCGTGCGGAATGTTTTTTAATTCTCCCTATATCCCTCACCCTAAATATTACTTTTCTGCTTCCAACCACACACTTTCATTTCGGCGACCAGCCACGCGTAGTCGCCGTAATCATGGCTCGCCCGATAGGGCACAGGCTTTGCGAGCCATACCAAAACTTTGATGGAGGAGGTTTTCCTCCGTAATCAACTAAGGCCCCTTTGAAGGGGTTTGGGGGTAGCAGTCTTCTTTGGTTCTTTTTCTTCTGATGTCAGAAGAAATGAACATCCCCTTGCAGGGCCCTGCCCTGCATAAAGAGATGTCTCGACTACGCTCGACATGACAATAAGTGAAAAGGTGAAAAGACCCTTTCACCTTTTCACCTTTTTATTTTTTTTACTTTTTTACTTTTTTACTTTTTAAAAAATAATCTATATGCCTTTACGCTGCCGGGGGCGGACTGTTCGGCTCTGGGGAGATAATCGATACCGGTGATGGTCTGCTCGCTGCCTAAGTCGATGACTATGACGTGTGGCAACTCGGCATTCTTGGCGGTACGCCAGTAGGTTGACTCCTGCAAGTCGAAGGTCTTGTCGGCCGTAAAGTTACCCCTGAGGATATCCTCACTGTCGGCATACTTCACCGTCCACTGCTCACGACTCATTCTGCTGCCGTTGGTGCCGATGGCATAAAGCTCTGCCACAGCCACATCACTTTTACCGGCATGAGTGCTCAGAGCCTCCAGCACCAGATAACGACCGGTCTGTGGGGTATCGAATCTCACCTGCTGCCAACCGTTTCCGGCATGGAACTCACCCTGTGCAACAGGTGTGGCCGAGTTCAGGTCGGGCTTATCACCAGGGTTATTATGGGTGCGCGATTTCTCCACATTCAGTTTGTCCAACTCTGGTGTTTTCTGTCCCATGACGACAGGCTTCTTAGGCCCTACCACATCCAGCACAATCACCTCGTTCTTACCCTTCTTCAACCAACAGCCTGGCACATACAGTGTCTGCTGCGGACCGATGCTCCAGAAACGACCGATGGCATGACCGTTCACATAAACCTGTCCTTTTCCGAACTGTTCCATATTCAGGAAGGTGTCGCCTGTGCGCTTCAGGTTGAAGTAGCCACGGTAGTAACCAGCCTTCGAGGTCACTGGCGATGGGAAGTTCTTCAGTGCCTTCTGTGCGGTGGCGTAGTCGTCGGGGATGGTCAGGATGGTCCAGCGCTTCAGGTTCCATATCAGCTCGTGTCCCTCCACATCTGTCGATAAGGTCACACTGTTGGTGATACCCTTATAGTCCTTGATGGCACGTCCGAAGTTGATGCGCCCCATGGCCTCGATGACAATCTTCAGCTCCTGACCTTGTTTGATGGCAGGCAGTTGCAGACTGTTCTCGTTTCTCACACGGTCAATCTTACCGATGTACTGGTTGTCGATAAACACTTGCGCAAAGTCATGCCCCTCGTCCAGTGTCAGCACACTGGGTGTCGACACCTCTGGCAGTGTGGTCACATATACTATCGAGCCCCAGCCCTGATCCAGTTCCTCCATAGTGCGCAGTGGACTGTCCATCACCACACTGTCAACACCCATCAGCAGGTCAACATGCTCGGTCAGTTCAAAGGGTGGTATCGCGATGAAAGGTGCAGGCATCTTGGGGATGGCCGGGAGCTTGGTCTTGCTGTACTTCTGCATCATCTTGCGCAGTTTAAAATATTTATCGGTGGTACCGCCATATTCGTTGATGGGGGCATCGTAATCATAGCTGGTCACGTCGGGTGCAAATCCCGGAGAGTTAGCACCAGCCCAGTGTCCGAAACTGGTTCCACCGTGAGTCATATACAGTGAGAAACTGATGTTCTTCGAGAGCATCTCGTCCATACCTTCCACCATATCCTTGGCAGGACGTGTCTCGTGGTTGGCCCCCCATTTGTCAAACCAACCGCTCCAGAACTCCGAGCACATCAGGGGCGCATGAGGGCGCAACGCTTTCAGGCGCGCAAACTCATGGTCGATGTTGGCACCTGTACCGAAGTTCATGGTCCACACCAGGTCGTCCAGACCGTTTTTCTCGAAGTTCGAGCTCCAGTCGCACTGGAACAGTGTCAGCTTTTCGCCATAGATGCCACGCAGACAGTCGCGGATGGCCGAGATATACGCCTTATCTTCGCCATATGAGCCATACTCATTCTCCACCTGCACCATGATGATAGGTCCGCCATTCTGAATGGTCAGCGGCGCCAGTTGCTCGCCCACCTTCTGCTCGAAGATCTTTACGCGCTCCATAAAGTAAGGATCCTGCTCACGCAGACGGATATCCTTCTTTTTGAGCAGCCACCAGGGCAGTCCGCCCATCTCCCACTCTGCACACACATAAGGTCCTGGGCGCACGATGACATACATGCCGTTTTTCTGGGCCAGTCGACAGAATGCAGCCACATCGTTGTTGCCACTGAAGTCGAACTCACCCTCGCGCTGTTCGTGGATGTTCCAGAACACATAGATGCACAGGGTGTTCATGCCTAAGGCCTTACACATTTTGATGCGGTGTTCCCAGTAGGCCTGTGGAATGCGCGGGTAGTGCACCTCGGCAGCTTTTACCACAAAAGGCTCACCGTTCAACAGGAATGTTCGGTCGCCAACGGTAAAATCTCCGGCAGACACCAACAGTGGAAAAATAGCAAAAATAACAGTAATTAGTAATTTAACCTTTTTCATTTTGTATCTTTTATTTTATTATTTGCTGCAAAGGTACAAAATTTTAGGCACGGATTACACGGATTACACGGATTTTTTTTAATTTTGCGGCAAAATAATCAATTATGTATATGAAGAAACTATCACTACTCTTTTTGGCGATGGCCTTTGTCTGCATGGCGAAGGCCGAGGATGGTCACAAGCTGTGGCTTCGCCAGACACCTGTAAACAAGGCTGTTGTTACCGGACCTGAATGTATCGCAGCCCAGGAACTAAGAACCTATAGCAATCACGATGTCACGCTGAAGCTCGATGCTGCGTTGCAAGACGATGAGTATCAAATCAGCAAGAATGTGATCACCGCTAAGAACGAGACGGGGCTGCTCTATGGCGCCTACGCTTATCTTCGTGGCGAGACCACCGGCAGCAAGCCTTTCTATAAGCTCCGCATCCTGAACCACTGGGACAACCTCAATGGCACCATCGAGCGCGGCTATGCCGGACTCAGCATCTTCTGGAACAAACCGCTCGATGCCCAGCTAATCAAGGACTATGGCCGCGCCAATGCCTCTATCGGCATCAATGGCACCGTGCTCAACAATGTCAATGCATCGCCCAAGATGCTGTCTGCCGAGTATCTCAGCAAGGTCAAGCAGTATGCCGATATCCTGCGCCCTTATGGCATCAAGGTCTATCTGTCGGTCAACTTTGCTTCGCCCATGTCTGTTCCCGTCAAGGGCGTCAACAGGGGGAAGGTGCTGAAGACGGCCGACCCGCTCAACGCTCAGGTAAAGGCCTGGTGGAAGGCCAAGGCCAAGGAGATCTATGCACTGATTCCCGACTTTGGCGGATTCCTGGTGAAGGCCAATTCCGAGGGTCAGCCTGGACCATTCGATTATAAGCGCACCCATGCCGATGGTGCCAACATGCTGGCCGATGCCGTGAAGCCTTTTGGGGGCATCATCATGTGGCGCAGCTTTGTCTATGGCGCAGCCCATGCCGGCGAGGATCGTGTCAAACAGGCTGTCAGTGAGTTTGCCGGTCTCGATGGCAAGTTCCGCGATAATGTCATCCTGCAGTCTAAGAACGGTCCCCTTGATTTCCAACCCCGCGAACCATACGCTCCTATCTTCGATAACATTAAACACACCAAACAGATGGCTGAGCTCCAGATCACACAGGAGTATCTGGGGCAGAGTCGCCATCTCGTCTATCTCGCCCCCATGTGGCGCGAGTTCTTCGGTTTCGTAGCCCCAGAGAAGCTCGTCGGCATCGCAGGCGTGGCCAACATTGGTCTCGACACCAACTGGTGCGGCCATCATTTCTCTCAGGCCAACTGGTACGCCTTCGGCCGCCTCGCCTGGAACCCCATGCTCACCAGCGAGAAAATCGCAGAAGAATGGCTGTCTCAGACATTCGACAAGATGTCATCTCGAGCGCAGTCGAGAGATCTCTCACCTCTCCTCAGCATGATGCTCCGCTCACGCGAAGCCTGCGTCGACTACATGATGCCCATTGGTCTGCACCACATCTTCACCTTCGACCACCACTATGGTCCTGGTCCCAGCGAGTATCAGCCCCATGCCCCCATCGAGTGGTGTCCGGTCTACTATCACAAGGCCAACAAGGATAGCATCGGTTTCAACCGCACCCATACAGGTTCCAATGCCACAGCCCAGTATCGCGAGCCTTACTGCTCTATCTACGACAATATCAACACCTGTCCAGAGCGTTATCTGTTGTGGTTCCACCGTGTGCCTTGGACCTATCGTTTCAAGAGCGGACGCACGGTTTATGAGGAGATGGAGTATCATTACACGCGTGGTGTGAACGAGGTAGAGGATTTCATTCGTATTTGGAATGAGGCCAAACCCTACATCGATGCCCAGCGCTGGCAAGAGGTCGACGCCCGTCTCCAGCATCAACTCCAAAACGCCCAACACTGGCGCACTACCTGCCTAACCTACTTCAAAAGCTTCACCCCCCAGTGAAGCTTTTTTTTATTAAACAGCCGCAGAGATGTCTCCACGCGCCGCTCTGTCATGTCGAGCCCTCCCCCTCATGTCATGTCGAGCCCTCCCCCTCATGTCATCCCGAGCCCTCCCCCCTCATGTCATCCCGAGCCCTCCCCCTCATGTCATCCCGAGCAACGTCGAGGGATCTCTGCGGCTTAGCCGCTTGCGCCCTAAGGCGCATTCATGAGATGTCTCCACGCGCTTACGCTTGGTCGACATGACAAGGGAGGAGGAAAGGCATTTAATCGACATGACAAATGGAAAGAAAAAACGCTCATAAAAAATCCCAATAATATTTGCAAATTCCTTAAATAATTTGTACCTTTGCCGAATCATGTTCAAACGATATTACACATACATCTTAACCAATAAAAATAACACAACGTTATATATTGGTGTGACTAACGACCTGGAAAGGCGTGTGGCCGAACATCGGTCTGGTATGATTCCAGGCTTCACCCAGATGTACAATTGCCACAAGTTAATATACTTCGAAGAGTATTCGAACGTAGAGATGGCCATCGCCCGAGAAAAACAACTGAAAAACTGGTCAAGGGCGAAAAAAGAAGCCCTAATCGCCACTAAAAACAAAGAGTGGGAGGATTTAATGCCGTGATGATATCACGTCATTACTAAGAGATGTCTCCACGCGCTCCCGCTTGGTCGACATGACAAGGGGGGAGAGTATTGTCATCCCGAGCGCCATTCCTCCCCACCTTGTCATCCCGAGCGTAGTCGAGGGATCTCTGCGGCGTAGCCGCTTGCGCCCTAAGGCGCATTCATGAGATGTCTCCACGCGCTTACGCTTGGTCGACATGACAAGGGAGGGAGAAGAACCGCTTGGTCGACATGACAAATGGAAAGAAAAACCGCTTGGTCGACATGACAAGGGGGATGAAAATGAACAAAAACTGCATATTTTCCTTGTAAAAAGTAGTTTTTTGAACTTTTTTTGAGGTTTTTGCAAAAAAAGAAGCTTAATTCTTTTGTTTACTGCAATTTTTGCTGTATCTTTGCATAAACAAAGAAAATTACTGAATTAAATTAATTATTAAAAAATGAAACACCATAAACTATCTCTACTATATAGTTTATTGTTTTGCGCGGTGGTATCGTGCGAGAAACCGATTATTCCGGGGACGGAGGAAAAGGGTAACCTGACGGTCAGCATCATGCAAATAGAACAGATGCCCTTTGGAGGGGGCATTACCCGCGGGGCGATATCACAAAACTGCACACGACTGAACTTCGCCATATATGATTCGCTCGGCACACGCGTCCGACAGATCAACCAGGTATCAAACGACAAAGACTTTGGCACAGCAGGATTCCAACTGTCAAAAGGCAACTATAAAGTGGTGGTGCTGGCGCATAGCAGCAACGGCAACCCAACCATGACCAACTACCGGAAGATTCAATTCAAAAACGACGATGGTTTTACTGACACCTTCCTGTGCTACGACAGCATAGAGATAGCCGATAAACCCGTCAGCCTCCCGGTGAGTCTCACTCGCATCGTGTCATTGTGCCGTTTTGTGATTTCCGATACCATCCCCTCTCATGTGTCACGCATGCGTTTTCTGTATACCGGCGGCTCTGGCGCTTTTGATGCCACAACAGGTCTGGGTTGCGTGAACAGCAAACAGTCTGAGTTCTTCGCTGTGGAGCCTGGGCAGGCAGCCTCTACCTTCGACCTATACACCTTTCTGAAGGAAGACCAAGGCTCATTACATCTGCAGGCCACAGCCTACGATGCCAAAGATAATGTGCTGAACGACCGCGAGTTTGACATCCCCATGAAACGTCGCCAGATATCGAAAGTATCAGGACAGTTTTTCAACACCTCAACATCAGGACTAACCGTTATCATCGCATTCGATCCTGAATGGGAAGGAGAACAGGAAATAAACTATTGAGCACGGTTTAATAGCTTACATCTATCACAGGGCGAAAGAAAATGGTTGGCGAATAGCCTGTAAAGGCATTCTCGGTGATGGTGCGTTTGGTACTACCACTCAGTGTCAACGTCATCAGCTCGTTGTCCTTGGTGCAATAGTAGGTGCCGGGTTCCACCATGAAATTCGTGTTATCTGTAGCGCTCGCATCGTAAAGCGTTGCGTTTGTCAGGAAATAACGGCATTCTTCTACAGTAGGCAGTCGCCATTCCCCAACAGCCCATGCTGGTTTGTTGATACTTTTTGAGAGGGCGTTCATCATCGATTCGTTGGTTATGCCAGCTGAATGCTTACGTCGTAACAGTACAACGGTTCTTTTTGATTTATCTACCGAAACTACATAATAGCCATAATAATCGTGACCAGCCACGGGGTGCATCACAGGCTCGTCTTTGGTGTTATCGGCTTTCTGATACTGGTATTCTATGGAATCTGTTCCTTCCCAGGAAGGGTCAGAGAGCGAACCGACCAGAAATGTTTTGATGCCCTCACGCAAGTCGACGTTCAGTTTCACAAAGTGGTTCTTTTTAAGGGGCGCGTTCGACAGGTAAGTATATTCTTTAGTGTTGTCGACCGTCTTCAGTCGCAGGATGACCGAGGGGTTTCCTTTCGATGGCAACGAGAAGACCGAATCGCCGGTGTATGTCCATACCCCCTCTTCCTGCGTCTTTTTCTTGAGTGCTATTCTAATGGAGTCTATGTCGGTGGTATATTTTCCGTTGAGTCGGATATGCTTGTACATCGGACCGATCATCATCTCTGTGCCGATGATGTCATCGGGTATGCTATGAGCGATGATGTCTTTAATGCAGATAACCTCTCGGCTCATCGTAATGTCGGATTGTGTTGTTTCTCCTTCTTCGAGTGTGGTAGTGGTTGTTCCTAATATTAAATCGGTCAGTACTCTTCCATTATTTAGTTTGATGATACTGCTATCGGTTACGGTGCTTTGAGAGGGAAGATTATAGGCAGAGAGGTCGTTGCTTCCGATGGCTATCAGTTTTACTTCTCCGGGTTTGGTGGTGATGGGGGTATTGTTTTTTAAGTTTTCTGGACTAATCGTATCGGTGCAGAGGCCTTTGGGATTAAAGATGTATATTTTTCCTTCTTTTGGTTTGGCGGTTTCATCGATAGAGCGTGTCATGACTTTGAGTCTGCTCATGTTTTTTTCCAGGCCTTGGTAAGTTGTGTCGTCTTGGTTACAGCCTCCAAGGCCAAGTATCCCGACGAAGGCAGTTATTGCTGCATAATACAATTTAAGTTTATTCATAATCATTTTTGTTTTTTAAGTTTATGCAAAGATACAGCATTTTTTGCAGCATACAAAAGAATTAAGCTTTTTTTTTTGCAAAAACCTCAAAAAAATCGTTTTTTATAGTATTTCTAAATGGAAACACGGGGACAGGTCTGAAGTGAACCCCAAAGTTTGGACGGATTAAACACTATTGCTCATTTGGAATTGAGTCCGGTATTGTACTGGGCTCATTC